>NZ_JBIIOV010000164.1:0-7329 GCF_044342925.1 Mycobacterium sp.
GCAGGTTGGCCAGCACGGTTGTGTCGGCGGGTCGCAGGATCGCGTAGACGGCCGTGATGGCGAACACCGTGTAACCGACCTTGACCCATGCCTTCGCCTTGGCGTTGGTGCGCGAGCGCAACAGGTACACCAGGAGCGAGAGCACGGCGGCGATCAGCAGCAATCGGCTGCCGATCACCACGTCGACGTCGCCGCGGCCGAGGCGCTCCACCATCGTCTGCAGATCGGACAGGCGATGCTGGCCGTCGGCGTCGAACGTGCCGAACACCGTCGCGCCGGGCTGCCGGCGGGCGTACTCCACGCCGGTCTGAATAGCCGCGCCCTGCCCAAGGTTCACCGGGTGTGACACCACATGCGCACCGGCGCGCAGGGCCGTCGGGGCGGTGTCGTCAGAGCTGCCGTCGTCGACACAGACGATATGGGCGAATACCGATCGCAGGTCTGTGATGACATCGCCGATGATCTGCGCTTCGTTGAATGCTGGAACGATGATCCAGACGCCGGAGGTGTAGCAACGTACACGCGGTTCGCCAGAGTTTTTTTGACGGCGACTCAGCCGATTTCAGTCGGCCCGCGACAGGGCCGCCAGATGCACGGCGATGCCGACCAAAGGCCCGCACAGCAGCGCCACCACGGTCCGGGTCTCCAGCGCCAACGGCAGCGTCAGCAGCGCCGCGGCCGCCATCGTCGCCCCTACCCAGCCGATCGAGTAAGCCCGGTGCAAGGCGGCGGCCACCGCCGCCGCGCCGGTGAGGGTCAGCAGTGCGATCGACACCGCCGCCGCCGTCAGCCAGGCCAGTAACGCACCGGTGGTCACGTACTCCGGACCGAAGGCCGTCCGCAGAATCCACGGCCCCAGCAGATACGCCGCTACCACACCGACCGCTCCGACGCCGATGATGATCGTCGCGGGCCCCAGCAGGGCCCGCAGCCGGGCGCTTCGGTGGTCGACGAAGTAGGCGATCAGGTTACCCTGCATGGCTGTCATCGGCACCAGCAGCGGAGCCCGGGTCAGTGTCACCGCGAGGATCACCACACCGCCCCGGGCGCCGAGTTCGCCGGAGGTGGCTTTCAGTAGCACCGGGAAGCCCATCACCAGGATGGCGCTGGCACCGGCCGCGGCGACGGAGTGCGCGGCGCCGCGCAGGAAGTCGGAAACCCCACGGCGCGTGGGCATTCCGGCCGCCGCGCGCGCGGCCGGTGAGGCGGCCAGCAGCAACAGCCAGGCCAGCGAGCCGCCGACGGTGGCCCACAGGAATCCGGCCAGGCCCCAGCCGAGGACGAACGCCGCCGTCGCCAGCAGCACCCGGATCGCGGCGTCGGTCACCATCAGCGAGCCGTAGTGCGACCACCGGCCGGTGCCGGCGAGCATGCCCAACAGCGTCGCGTGCATGCAGAAACCGGCAAGACCGGCCGACAGCAGCGCCACCGACAGCGGGCGCTCTTGGGCGAAGACCTGCGGTGCCCACAGCGGCGAGGTGCCGGCCAGCACGGCGGCGGCGGCGAGCCCGACGCCGGCCGCGACCATGACCGGCCGGGTGCGCGGGCCGGGGGTCGATCCGAGGGCCGGTCGGTGGGAAGCCGACCGGACCTCGCGGGTGGCCTCCTGCAGCAGGCCGTTGGCAGCGCCGGTCACCAGACCGAACGCGCCCCAGAACACCCCGAACACCGAGAAGCCCGCCGGTTCCAGCCGGCGCGCGGCCAGGTACATCACGCCGTAGCCGCAGACGGCGGCGATCGCGGTGGCGATGCCGACCCGTGCGACGCTGCCCCGCGCCACCGGCCCGGCGGTGACACCGACGTCGTCGTGCGCCGAGCTCACAGCGGCGGAACCCGGGTGGAGTACAGCCACGCCTGCCACAACGGCCGCAGCGAGGAGTCGGTGTACTTGGCTGCCAGGCCGGTGAAGTCGTCGGTGACGACGGTGCCGTGCCGGTGCCGGCCGGTCCAGTCCCGCAGCAGCGTGAAGAACTTGTCGTCGCCGATGGCGCCGCGCAGTGCGTGCAGGGTCAGCGCCCCCCGTTTGTAGACCCGATCGTCGAACATGTCGCGGGGACCCGGATCGGAGAGCATCAGATTTTGCGGCGCCACCAGCAACCGCTGGTGATGCTGGTGGGCCAGTTGCGCCGCCGTGCGCCCACCGGAGTGCTCCGACCACAGCCACTCGGCGTAGCAGGCGAACCCCTCGTGCAGCCAGATGTCGCGCCAGCGGCGCGCGGTGACGCTGTTGCCGAACCACTGATGCGCCAGCTCATGGGCGATCAGCCGTTCCGATCGCCGCTCGCCGTCGCAGTGATTGGCGCCGAATATCGAAACCCCCTGTGCCTCAAGGGGCATCTCCAACGGATCGTCGGTCACCACGACGGTGTAGCCGGCCGAGAACGGGTAGGGGCCGAACAGTTTGATGAACAGCTTCATCATCGCGGGCTGGCGGCCGAAGTCGTGATCGAAGCGGCTCTGCAACCGTCCGGGCACGGCGGCCAGCATGCGCACCGGCGCCTTGGGCAGCCGCACCAGGTCGTACATGCCGATCTGCAGAGTGGCCAGATAGGTCGAGGTCGGTTCGGGTTGCTCGTAGGTCCAGATGGTCTGGCCGGCGCGTACCCGCTTGGACACCAGATCGCCCGGGGCCACCGCGTAATAGGGGCTGTCGGTGCTGATCTGGATCCGGTAGCTGGCTTTGGAACTCGGATGGTCGTCGCAGGGAAACCAGCTCGGCGAACCGTTGGGCTGCCCGGCCACCAGGGCGCCGTTGGACAGCTCCTCGAAACCGACCTCGCCCCAGATCGTCCGGATCGGCCGCGGTGTTCCGCCGTAGCGCACCACGATCGATATGGCCGAACCGGCCGGCAGCGCGCTGCTCAGCCGGATCCGCAGCTTGGCGCCCGCCGCCCCGAAGCCGGCCGGGCGGCGGCCGTTGACGGTGACCTTGCTGACCGCCATGCTCTCGGCCAGATCGAGGGTGAAGGTCTGCAGCGAGGCCAGGGTGACCGCGGTGATGGTGGCCGTCCCGGCGAGCCGGTTGCTGGCGACCTTGTACTCCAGCTCCAGCTCATACCGCGATACCCGGTAGCCGAAATTCCCGTTGTCCGGCAGATAGGGGTCGATGACGGGCGCGGCGCCGCGCTTCTTGGGCGGATTTTTCACGCGGCCCGTGCCTCGGTCTCGGCGCGCCGGCGCTTGCCGGACGCCCGCCACGGCGCGATGGGGTTGCCCTGCCAGCGCGTCGACGGCGGAACCTCGTCGCCGCGCATCACCAGCGAGGCGGGCCCGACCGTCGCGCCCGCGCCGATCCGGGAGGCGGGCAGCGCCACGCAATGCGGACCCAGCGTCGCCCCGTCCTCCAGCACCACGGTGTCCATCCGCATGATCCGGTCGTGGAACAGATGGGTCTGCACCACGCAGCCGCGGTTGACGGTGCTGCCGTCACCGAGGGTCACCAGGTCGGCCTCCGGCAGCCAATAGCTTTCGCACCACACCCCGCGCCCGATCCGGGCGCCCAGTGCGCGCAGCCACAGGTTCATCACCGGGGTGCCGCTGGCCGCTCTGGCGAACCAGGGCGCCGCAACGGTCTCGACGAAGGCGTCGGCCACCTCGTTGCGCCACACGAACGACGACCACAACGGTTCCTCGCCCGCTGGAATCCGTCCCACCAGAAGCCATTTGGCGGCCACCGCGATTGCCCCGGCGACGGCCCCGGCGATCAGCAGCAACACCCCCGATGCCAGTGCCGCCCAGCCGTACCCGAGAGGGACGATCAGCGCCTGCAGAGTCGCCAGCACCGCCGCGGCGATCCCGAAGCTGACGACCATCGGCACCAGCCGGCAGGTCTCCACGGCGCTGCGCGCCAGTCTCAATCGCAGCGGCGGGTCGAAGGTCAGGGCCGCGTCGGCGGTGTCGGCGTGCCGGCGTAACCGCACCGGCGGACTGCCCAGCCAGGACGACCCTGTCTTCGCTTTCGGTGGGGTGGCCGACAGGACGGCCACCAGTCCGTCGTCGGGCACCCGCCGGCCCGGCTGGGTGATTCCGGAGTTGCCCAGGAAGGCGCGCTTGCCGACCACAGCCGGGCCGATGTGAATCCAGCCGCCGCCCAGTTCATAGGACGCCACCATGGTGTCGTCGGCCAGGAAGGCGCCGTCCTCGACTTTCGTGAACTTCGGTGTCATCAGCGCGGTGGAGATCTCGGTGTTGCGCCCGATCCGGGCGCCCAGAATCCGGAACCACCACGGGGTGAGCAGGCCGGCGTAGAGCGGGAAGAGGTAGTTGCGGGCGGCGTCCATCAGCCGTTCGGTGGTCCACAGTTGCCAGCCGATCCGGCTGCGCACCGGGTGATAGCCCTCGGTGAGGCCCAGCGACATCGTGCGGACCGCAACCACAGTCTTGAGCGCATAGAACGCCGCGGCGGCCAGGGTGGCCACCGGAATCCAGGGCGCGGCGGCCCGCACCGCCTCGGCCAGGGTCGCGGTGTCGCGCGCCGCCCAGGCGAGCACCGCCAGCCCGACGCCCAGCGACACCAGCGGCAGTGCCCCGAGCAGCATCGAGGTCAGGCCGTAGACCACCACCCAGTGCGCGGCCCGCGGCGGCCGGTGGTCGGGCCACGGGTGGCGCGCCTTGCCCGACTTCACCGCCGGTGAGCCCTTCCAGTACTGGCCGTTCTTGACCTTGCCCACAACGGCCGACCCCGCGGCGACGTCGGCGTCCTTGCCGACCACCGCCCCGGGCAGCAGCGTGGTGCGCGAGCCGATGGTGGCGTCGTTGCCTATCGCGACCGGCCCGACGTGGAACAGATCGCCGTCGATCCAGTGCCCGGACAGATCGACCTCCGGTTCCACCGAACTGCGGTGACCCAGGGTCAGCATCCCGGTGACCGGCGGCGCGGAGTGCAGGTCCACCCCTTTGCCGATCGAATTACCCAGCGCCCGTGCGTAATACACCAGATAGGGTGCGCCGGCGAGATTCTCGGCGCCGCTGGCTTCGGCGAGCCGCTCGGCCAGCCACACCCGCATGTGGGTCCAGCCGCCGCGCGGGTAGCTGCCCGGCTTCAGTCCGGCCAGCAACAGCCGGGCGCCCAGCACGGCGACGCCCATCCGGCCCAGCGGGGTGATGAGAAGCACGAACGCGGCTGCCACCACCCACCAGTTGAGCGGCACCAGCCACGGCAGCGGGTGCAGCGCCGCGGCGACGTTGTTGGCCAACGCAAGCCAGGTGAGCCACTGCCACGCGGTGAGGGTGGCCAGCGGCAGTGTCAGCGCCACCTGCGCGGCCCGGGCGGTCGCCGGCATCGGGGCCACCTGGCGCGGAGTGGCCGCGACGGGGGGTGCCTGGTCGGCGGCCATCTCGTCGAGGAAGCCGGCCAGGGAGCCCAGTCGCGGGTGGTCGTAGAGATGAGCGACGGTCATCGCCGGGTAGGTCGGGCGCAGCGCGACCACCAGTTGCGCGGCGGACAGCGAGCCGCCGCCGAGGGCGAAGAAATCGGCCTCCGGTCCGTCCACGACGGTGCCCAGCACGTCCTGCCACCGACCGGCCAGCCGGCCCATGGTGCCGCCCAGTTGCGCGCCGACATCCGGGACGTCACCCGGCGGCGGCCACGGCAGCGCGTTGCGGTCGACCTTCCCGGAGGTGCGGGTGGGCAACTCGTCGACCAGAACCAGGCGCGGCACCAGGGCGGCCGGCAGTGCCCCGGCCAGGTGCGCGCGGGCGGCCGCAAGGTCGAAGTCGGGGTCGGCGGAGGCGATATAGCCCACCAGAACCGGTGTGCCGCTGGCGGTTTTGCGCACCGCCGCGGCCCCGCCGCTGACGCCGGGCAGATGCACCAGTGCCGAGTCCACCTCGCCCAGTTCGATCCGCCGACCGCCCACCTTCACCTGGTCGTCGGCGCGGCCCTGGAAGTACAGGCCGTCGTGTTCCAGGCGAACCAGGTCACCGCTGCGGTAGGCGCGCGGCCAGCCCAGGGTGGGCATCGGCGCGTACTTCTCGGCGTCCTTGGCCGGGTCGAGGTAACGGGCCAGTCCGACGCCGCCGATCACCAGTTCGCCGACCTCGCCCGGCTGTACCGGCGCGCCGGTGCCGTCCACGACGGCAAGGTCCCAACCGGGCAGCGGCAGGCCGATACTGACCGGTTTCCCGCCGGTCAGCTGCGCTCCGCACGCGACGACGGTGGCCTCGGTGGGCCCATAGGTGTTCCACACCTCGCGGCCCTCGATGGCGAGCCGTTCGGCAAGATCCGGTGGGCAGGCCTCACCGCCGAAGATCAGCAGCCGCACTGCTTCCAGCGCTTCGGCGGGCCACAGCGCAGCCAGTGTGGGCACCGTGGAGACGACGGTGATGTCCCGGGAGACCAGCCACGGGCCCAGGTCCATGCCGCTGCGCACCAGCGCGCGGGGCGCCGGCACCAGGCACGCGCCGTTGCGCCACGCCAGCCACATTTCCTCACAGGACGCGTCGAAGCCCACCGAGAGTCCGGCCAGCACCCGGTCCTCAGTGCCGATCGGGCTGTGCTGCAGAAACATTCGCGCCTCGGCGTCGACGAAAGCGGCGGCGTTGCGGTGGGTGACGGCCACCCCTTTCGGGGTACCGGTGGAGCCGGAGGTGAAGATGATCCACGCGTCGTCGCTCGCGCGCGGCGGCCCGGCGCTCCAGCCCAGCGATGAGCCGCGGCCGCGGCGGAAGCCCGTCTCGGTGATCACGCCGGCCACTTCGGCCTCGGAGAACACCAGATGCGCGCGTTCGTCGGGGTCGTCGGCGTCCACCGGGACGTAGGCCGCACCGGCGGCCAGCGTGGTGAGGATGGCCAGGTACAGCGAGTAGCTGCCCGACGGCATCCTGATCCCCACCCGATCGCCCCGGCCGACTCCGCGGGCGGACAGCCACTGCACACCCGCCTCGACGTCGGCGATCACCTCGCTGTAGGTCAGCTGGACCTCGCCGTCGTCGATGGCCGCTGCGTCGGGATACCGGGCGGCGGTGTCGTAGAGGATGTCGATCAGCGTCCGCGCCGGTGCGGCATCTGCTGCCAGCAGGTACTGGGCGGGGATTGCGGCCATCGCCTGAGAATCCTAGGGGTCGGTGCGGCCGGCGCGAGGTGTCCCGGCCATGCCAAGACGTCGCGGGGAGCGCAAACCTGAGACACTGGTCAACGCAGAGGGGAGTATTCCTTCGCCGCGGTGTCGTCACCACGTCGGTCGTGTATCGGTTAGTCCGGTTCCGCAGGCCGGCCCGGCACCTGCGCCCGGGCCCGGCGGGAGAGACCTCGGGCGTGTTCGGTGAGTCCCGGAGGTCTGCGGTGTGAACGTCTCCCTGCTGGAGTGGGGTGTCACTCTCGGAGTGACA
>NZ_JBIIOV010000165.1:0-7237 GCF_044342925.1 Mycobacterium sp.
CCGACCGGTGTGCAGATCACCCACCTGAACCTGGCCACCAACGTCGTTCAGGTCATCGAGGCCCTCGAAGGCGAGGAAGCCGACCGGGGAGTGTCCTGGCTGCCGTTCTTCCACGACATGGGTCTGGTCACCGCACTGCTGCCGTCGCTGATCGGCCACTACTTCACCTTCATGACGCCGGCCGCTTTCGTGCGCCGCCCGATCCGCTGGATGCGCGAGATCGCCCGACAGCCCGGCGACACCGGCGGCACCATCTCGGTGGCGCCGAACTTCGCCTTCGACCACGCCGCCGCGCGTGGGCTGCCCAAGGAGGGCGAGGAGCCGCTGGACCTGTCCAACGTCAAGGCCGTCCTCAACGGCAGCGAGCCGATCTCGGCCGCCACCGTCAAGCGGTTCAACGACGCCTTCGGACCGTTCGGCTTCCCGCCCAAAGCGATCAAGCCGTCCTACGGCCTGGCTGAGGCGACGCTGTTCGTGTCCACCACGCCGTCCACCGAAGAGCCGAAGATCATCTCGGTCGACCGCGACGAACTCAACGCCAACCGGTTCGTTCCGGTGCCCGACGATTCGCCGAAGGCCGTCGCGCAAGCGGGCGCCGGCAAGGTCGGTGTCGGGGAGTGGGCGGTGATCGTCGATCACGAGTCCGCCACCGAGTTGCCCGACGGTCAGATCGGTGAGATCTGGATCAGCGGCAACAACATGGGCACCGGTTACTGGAACAAGCCGGAGAAAACAGTCGAGACGTTCCAGAACACCCTGAAGTCGCGGACCAGCCCCTCGCACGCCGAAGGCGCGGCCGACGACGCCACCTGGGTGCGCACCGGTGACCTCGGCGCCTATCACGACGGCGAGCTCTACATCACCGGCCGCACCAAGGATCTCGTCATCATCGACGGCCGCAACCACTACCCGCAGGACCTCGAGTACTCCGCGCAGGAGGCGTCCAAGGCGGTCCGCACCGGTTTCGCCGCGGCGTTCTCGGTGCCGGCCAACCAGCTGCCCGACGAAGTGTTCGCCGACGCGCACGCCGGTCTGAAGCGCGACCCGAGCGACACCTCCGAGCAATTGGTGATCGTCGCGGAGCGCGCCGCCGGCTCGCACAAGATGGACATCAGCCAGGTCGCCGATGCCATCCGCGCAGCCATCGCGGTGCGCCACGGCGTCACGGTGCGCGACGTGCTGCTTACCCCGGCCGGTGCGATCCCGCGCACCTCCAGCGGCAAGATCGGCCGCAGCGCCTGCCGCTCGGCCTACCTGGACGGCAGCCTGCGGTCCGGGAAGGTTGCCAACGACTTCCCCGACGAAGCCGAATGACTTACCGAATGACTTCAGCGGAATAAGGACTTATGTCTGAATCGGATACGCCCGGCGAAATCGTCCTAGCTCCGGAGGGCAGGAGCGAAGCGACCTGGGAAATAGCTCCCGAGAAGGAGTTGGCCGCCCCCCGCACCGACATGACGGTGAACCAGATGCGCGCGTGGCTGCGCAATTGGGTGGCTAACGCCACCGGGCAGCCGGCGGACGCGATCAACGAATCGGTCCCCATGGTCGAGTTGGGTCTGTCCTCGCGCGACGCGGTGGCGATGGCCACCGATATCGAGGACCTCACGGGTGTGACCCTGACGGCGACGGTGGCCTTCCGGCACCCGACCATCGAGGCGCTGGCCACGGTGATCGTCGAGGGCGAACCGGAACCAGAGGTCAGCGATTCCGACGAGGACTGGACCCGCACGCGCGAGATCGAAGACGGAATCGCGAACATTGCCATCGTGGGCTTGGCCACCCGCTTCCCCGGTGATATGAACACCCCCGACGAAATGTGGCAGGCGCTGCTGGAGGGCCGCGACGCCATCACCGATCTGCCCGAGGGGCGCTGGTCGGAGTTCATGGACGAGCCGCGTCTGGCCGACCGGATCCGCAAGGCCCGGACCCGCGGCGGATATCTCAAAGACATCAAGGCTTTTGACGCCGAGTTCTTCGCACTGTCGAAGATGGAGGCCGACAACATCGATCCGCAGCAGCGGATGGCCCTCGAACTGACCTGGGAGGCGCTGGAGAACGCTCGCATTCCGGCGTCCAGCCTGCGCGGGGAGAGCGTCGGCGTCTTCGTCGGCAGTTCCACCAACGACTACAGCTACCTGGCGATGATGGACCCGCGTACCGCGCACCCGTACGCCATCACCGGAACCGCCAGCTCGATCATCGCCAACCGGGTGTCCTACTTCTACGACTTCCGCGGCCCTTCGGTGGCGGTGGACACCGCCTGCTCGTCGTCGCTGGTGGCCGTGCACTCCGGCGTGCAGGCGCTGCGCGCCGGCGAGGCCGATGTGGTGCTGGCCGGTGGCGTGAACGCTCTTGTGACACCTGCGGTCACGATCGGTTTCGACGAGGTCGGCGGGGTGCTCGCACCGGACGGCCGGATCAAGTCGTTCTCCGCCGACGCCGACGGCTACGCCCGCTCCGAGGGTGGCGGCATGCTGGTGCTCAAGCGGCTGGATGACGCCCGCCGCGACGGCGACGAGATCCTGGCTGTGATCGCAGGCAGCGCGATCAACCACGACGGGCGCTCCAACGGCATGCTGGCCCCCAACCCTGACGCGCAGGCCGAGGTGCTGCGCAAGGCATACAAGGACGCCGGCATCAACCCGCGCACCGTCGACTACATCGAGGCGCACGGCACCGGCACCATCCTCGGCGACCCGATCGAGGCGGACGCCCTGGGCCGGGTGGTCGGCCGCGGCCGCGCCGCCGACCAGCCCGCGCTGCTGGGCGCGGTGAAGTCGAACGTCGGTCACCTGGAGTCGGCGGCCGGCGCGGCCAGCCTGGCCAAGGTGGTGCTGTCATTGCGCAACAACAAGATTCCGCCGTCGATCAACTACGCCGGACCCAACCCCTACATCGACTTCGACGGGGTTCACCTGAAGGTCGCCCACGAAGTCAGCGAGTGGCCGCGCTACAGCGGGCATGCCATCGCCGGGGTGTCCGGCTTCGGCTTCGGCGGCGCCAACGCCCACCTGGTGCTGCGTGAGGTGCTGCCCGAGGATCTGGTCGAGCCCGAACCGGCGTCGGAGCCCGACGCGTCGCAGGTCGATGCCTCATCCGGCGGTGTCTACGTGGGCGGCGTGCTGATCGAGGACAGTGACGACGATGGCCTCGACGAAGAAGATGTCGTCGCCGCCTATGACTACGAGTCGGCGGAATACGGTGCCGAGGACGAAGAACCCGAGCTCCCCGGCCTGACCGATGAGGCGCTGCGCCTGCTGGAGGTGGCCCGCGAAGAGCTGGCCGCAGCGGAGGCCGCCGAGCCGTTCAAGCCGGTTGTGCCACTTGCCGTTTCGGGCTTCCTCACGTCCCGCAAGCGGGCCACCGCAGCCGAGTTGGCGGCCTGGGTGGACAGCCCGGAGGGCCGGGCGTGCTCGCTGGAGTCGATTGGGCGGTCGCTGTCGCGGCGCAACCACGGCCGATCCCGCGCGGTGGTGATGGCCCGCGACCACGACGAGGCCGTCAAGGGCCTGCGCGCCATTGCCGAGGGCAAGCAGACCCCGCTGGTATACAGCGCCGACGGCCCGGTAAGCAACGGGCCGGTCTGGGTGTTGGCTGGTTTCGGCGCCCAGCATCGCAAGATGGGCAAGAGCCTGTACCTGCGCGACGACGTGTTCGCCGAGTGGATCAACAAGGTGGACAGCCTGATTCAGGACGAGCGCGGCTACTCCATCCTTGAACTGATCCTCGACGACTCGATCGACTACACCGACGAGACCTGCGAGTACCCGATCGAAGTGGTGCAGCTGGTCATCTTCGCCATCCAGATCGCCCTCGGTGAACTGCTCAAGCATCACGGCGCCAAGCCCGCTGCGGTGGTTGGACAATCCCTCGGAGAGGCCGCCGCGGCCTATTTCGCCGGTGGTCTTTCGCTTGCCGATGCCACTCGAACCATCTGTGCGCGTGCGCATCTCATGGGTGAGGGCGAGGCAATGCTGTTCGGCGAATACATCCGGCTGATGGCGTTGGTGGAGTACTCCGCCGAGGAGATCGGAGAGGTGTTCTCCGACTTTCCGGGTCTGGAGGTGTGCGTCTACGCGGCGCCGAACCAGACCGTCATCGGCGGCCCGCCGGCCCAGGTCGACGCGATCCTCGAACGCTGCGAGCAGGAGGGGAAATTCGCCCGCAAGTTCCAGACCAAGGGCGCCTCGCACACCACCCAGATGGATCCGCTGCTCGGCGAACTGGCCGCTGAACTGCAGGGCATCGCGGCGCAGCCGTTGAAGATCGGCTATTTCTCCACCGTGCACGAGGGCAACTACATCCGCCCCGGCGAGGTGATCCACGACGTGGACTACTGGAAGAAGGGCCTGCGCCACAGCGTCTACTTCACCCAGGGCATCCGTAACGCGGTGGACAACGGACACACCACGCTCCTGGAACTGGCGCCTAATCCGGTGGCCCTGATGCAGGCCGGTCTGACCACCGCATCGGCGGGATTGCATGACGGACAGCTGATTCCCACGCTGGCCCGCAAAGAAGACGAAGTCAACTCCATGGTCGCGGCGATGGCGCAGCTCTACGTCTACGGCCACGATCTGGACTTCCGCACCCTGTTCTCCCGTGCCGAGGGGCCGCAGGACTACGCCGCGATCCCGCCGACGAAGTTCCGGCGCAAGGAGCACTGGCTCAACGCACGCTTCTCCGCCGACGGTTCCTCGCTGATCCCCGGTACCCATGTCGCCATGCCGGACGGCCGGCACGTGTGGGAGTACGGCGGCGGCGGACAGACCGACCTGGCCGCCCTGGTGAAAGCCGCTGCGGTGCAAGTGCTTCCCGACGCCACCCTAACCGCGTCGGAGCAGCGCGCGGTGCCCGGTGAGGGAGCCCGCCTGGTCACCACGCTCACCCGTCACCCGGGTGGGGCGTCGGTGCAGGTGCACGCCCGTATCGAGGAGTCCTTCACGCTGGTCTACGACGCGATCGTCACCCGCTCGGGTGCGGTGTCTGCGTTGCCTGCTGCCGTGGCGACCGGTGTGGCAGTTACCGGAGCCACTGCCGCCCAACCGGAGCCGGAGCCGGATTCTAATGTCGCCGCCGGAGCGGCTCCGGAAGACGACGCGGCCATCCTGCACGACAACCTCGCCGCCGGCGCCGGCGTCGCAGCCCAGCTGGGCAAGTGGACCCCGGACGGCCCTGAGACGGTGCACGACCGGCTGGGTCTGATCGTCGGCAGCGCGATGGGCTACGAACCCGAGGACCTGCCGTGGGAGGTGCCGCTGATCGAGCTGGGCCTGGACTCGCTGATGGCGGTGCGGATCAAGAACCGCGTCGAATACGACTTCGACCTGCCGCCCATCCAGCTGACCGCGGTACGCGACGCCAACCTCTACGCCGTCGAGCAGTTGATCACCTACGCGATCGAGAACCGCGATGACGTCGTCGCCCTGGCCGAGCACCAGAAGGGGCTGACGCCGGAAGAGATCGCCGCCGAGCAGGCCAAGATCGCCGCGGGTGAGATTCCGGAGGCGCTGGCGGAGAAGCTGGCCGCCAAGCACCCGGAATTGCAGACACCGTCCGACATCCCGCCGCCGCCCACCAACCCCGCGGGGCCGGATGCACCGGCGGCTCCTGCCAATTCCGCGGCCGACGCCGCGGCCCCTGCCAATTCCGCGGCCGGCGCCGCGGCTCCTGCCAATTCCGCGGCCGGCGCCGCGGCTCCTGCCAATTCCGCGGCCGGCGCCGCGGCAAAAGCCCTCACCCAGCAGGCCGTCGTCGACGCCCTGGGCACCGACGTGCCCCCGCGCGAGGCCGCCGAGCGGGTCACCTTCGCCACCTGGGCCATCGTCACCGGCAAGTCGCCGGGAGGCATCTTCAACCCGCTGCCCAAGGTCGACGACGACACGGCGGCCAAGATCGCCAACCGCCTCACCGAGCGGTGCGAAGGCACCATCACCGTCGAGGACGTCACAGCGGCGACGACCATCGAAGAATTGGCCACCACGGTGCGCGAGCACTTGGAGGCCGGCGAACTCGACGGCTTCGTCCGGACCATCCGGGCGCGAAAGGAGGGGTCCGACCAGATCCCCGTCTTCGTGTTCCACCCGGCCGGCGGCTCCACCGTCGTCTACGAGCCGCTGCTCAAGCGGCTGCCCGCGGACACCCCGATGTACGGGTTCGAGCGGGTGGAGGGGTCGATCTCCGAGCGCGCCGCCGAGTACGTGCCCAAGCTGATGGAGATGGGTGGTAAGGGCCCGTTCATCCTGGCCGGGTGGTCACTCGGCGGGGTGCTGGCCTACGCCTGCGCCATCGGCCTGAAGAAGGCCGGCTGCGAGGTGCCCTTCGTCGGCCTGATCGACACCGTCCGCGCCGGCGAAGAGATCCCGCAGACCTCCGACGAGATCCGTGCGCGGTGGGACCGCTACGCACTGTTCGCCCAGCGCACCTTCAACGTCGAGATTCCCGCGATTCCCTATGAGCAACTCGAGGTGCTCGACGACGCGGGGCAGGTGACCTTCGTTCTCAACGCGGTCAAGGACAGCGGGGTGAACATCCCTGGCGGCATCATCGAGCACCAGCGCACGTCGTATCTGGACAACCGCGCCATCGACACCGCCGAGATCGAGCCCTACGACGGGCATGTCACGCTCTACATGGCCGACCGCTATCACGACGACGCCATCATGTTCGAGCCCCGCTACGGCGTCCGGCAGCCGGACGGCGGCTGGGGCCAATTCGTCTCCGACCTGGAGGTGGTGCCGATCGGGGGCGAGCACATCCAGGCTATCGACGAGCCGTACATTGCCAAGGTCGGCGCTCACATGAGCGAGACCATCAACCGCATCCGGAGTGAAGCGACAAACACGAGTCAGGTGCAGGAGAAAGAGCCGAAGTGACGAACAGGTCCACCGCCGAGTTGCTGGCCGAGCTGCGCGAGAAGCTGGAACTGGCTAAGGAGCCCGCCGGTGAGGCCGCCGCCGCCAAGCGCGACAAGCGCGGCATCCCCAGCGCCCGCGCCCGCATCCAGGCGCTGCTCGACCCGGGCAGCTTCCTGGAGATCGGTGCCCTGGCCCGCACGCCCGGCGACCCGAACGCCCTCTACGGTGACGGCGTCGTCTGCGGCCATGGCACCATCAACGGCCGCCCGGTCGGCGTCTTCTCCCACGACCAGACGGTGTTCGGCGGTTCGGTGGGAGAGATGTTCGGCCGCAAGGTCGCCCGGCTGATGGAGTGGGTGGCCATGGTCGGCTGCCCG
>NZ_JBIIOV010000023.1:0-26957 GCF_044342925.1 Mycobacterium sp.
GGCCAGCCCGTGCTTGGCGGCCTGCTGGTTCACCGCGTCATTGGTCAGCCCGCCGGCCGGGCGCCACAGCACCGGTGTCCGCCCGGTCGCCGCCGCGATCGCCGCGTTGGCCTTCGCCAGCTGATCGGGCACGTAGTGCGCGCCGATGGTGGTCATGTCGGGGTGTTCCCAGGTGTGGTTGCCGATCTCCATACCGGCTTCGGCGACCCGTTTGGCGCCGTCGGGGTCGGCCGCCACCTTGTTCCCGATCATGAAGAAGGTGGCTTCGGCGCCGGCGTCGGTCAGCACGTCGAGCAGGCGGTCGGTGTAGGGCGCGGGGCCGTCGTCGAAGGTCAACGCGAGGCACTTGTCCACCGCGCAGTCCACCGCGGCGGCGTGCGTCGACGGCGCGTTCGTGCCGCAACCGCTGAGGAGCAGCGCCGCGGCAACGACGAACGGTCGGCCCAGCACGGCGGTCAGCTTACGGCAGCACTTCCGGGCTGAACTCTTCCAGCATCTCGGTGACCAGCGCGGCGATCGGGGAGCGTTCGCTGCGGGTCAGGGTGATGTGGGCGAACAACGGGTGGCCCTTGAGTTTCTCGATGACCGCAGCCACCCCGTCGTGCCGGCCGACGCGCAGGTTGTCGCGCTGGGCGACGTCGTGGGTGAGCACCACCCGCGATCCGGCGCCCAGCCGGGACAGCACGGTGAGCAGCACGTTGCGTTCCAGTGATTGCGCTTCGTCGACGATGACGAACGAGTCGTGCAGGGAGCGGCCGCGGATGTGGGTCAGCGGCAGGACTTCCAGCATTCCGCGCGACTGCACCTCATCCAGCACGGCCGGGCTGGCCAGACCCTCCAGGGTGTCGAAAACCGCCTGCGCCCAGGGGCCCATCTTGTCGCTCTCACTGCCGGGCAGATAACCCAGGTCCTGGCCGCCGACGGCGTACAACGGCCGGAACACCACGACCTTGCGTTGGGTGCGCCGTTCCAGGACGGCGTCCAGTCCGGCGCACAGCGCCAGTGCGGACTTGCCGGTGCCGGCCTTGCCGCCCAGGGACACGATGCCCACCGACTCGTCGAGCAGGAGGTCCAGGGCTACACGCTGCTCAGCGGATCGGCCGCGCAGACCGAACACCTCGCGGTCACCGCGCACCAGTTGGACCCGCTTCTCGGCGTTGACCCGGCCCAGCGCATGAGAGCTGCCGGCGAGCAAGCGAACACCGGTGTGGCAGGGCAGGTTTCGGGCGTCGACCAGGTCGATCTCGCCGTCGCTGAAGAAGGTGCTGATCTCCTCGCCGGTGACGTCGAGTTCGGTCATGCCGGTCCACCCGGACGTGACGACGTCCTGGGCGTGGTACTCGTCTGCGGGCAGCCCAACCGCGCCGGCCTTGACCCGAAGCGGGATGTCCTTGCTGACCAACGTGACTTGTTTGCCTTCGGCGGCGAGGTTGGCGGCACACGCCAGAATCCGGGCGTCGTTGGTGCCGGTGCGGAAACCGCTCGGCAGCACCGTGGGATCGGTGTGATTGAGTTCGACGTGCAGCGTACCGCCTTGCGCCCCAACGGGAATGGGCTGATCGAGGCGGCCGTGCTCGAGTCGCATGTCGTCGAAGAGCCGCAGCGCCTGGCGGGCGAACCAGCCCAGCTCATGATGGTGGCGCTTGGCCTCCAGTTCGCTGATCACCACCAGCGGGACGACGACCTCGTGCTCGGCGAACCGGGTACACGCCCACGGATCGGACAGCAGGACTGAGGTGTCAAGCACATACGTCCGGATGGGCGAGTGCGGATCGGTCACAGGCGCTCCCTCGGCTCGTGGCCGTTCGGAGGAGCCGAGGCTCACCGGCCATCGCCGCCGACGTTACCCGTCTGTGACCTCGCGCCGCGCAGGCGCGCCGGGTGTGTCAGGCGGCGATGCGCTTCTTCAGCAGCGGCTCGTCGGCCAGGCCCCAGGTGGCGATGGAGTTGACGACGACCTTGTCCGCAGCCGCCTGATCGAAGACGCCGGACTCCGCCGCTGAGCGCAGCTTGGTCTCCCGGTACTCGATGATGTCGCCCCCGACCACCGGGAAGCCGGTGGCGCGACGGGCGATGGCGGCGATGGTGGAGTCGCGGTGGTGCTCGACGCAGTGGATAACCAGGTTGTCGAAGAACTCCGCGTGCCGTTCCTCGTCGGCGGCGATACGCCCGATGAGCTTCTTGAGCACCGGCTCGTCGATGCCGGCTTCCAGGTTGCGGGTGTAGACCGCGTGCGCCCGCTCGTACATCGCCATGAACACCAGGGTCTCGATCTGAGTGTAGTTGCTGGCCTGGTAGCCGCGCATGACGTGGCGGACCCGGACCTCCTCGTCGGCGACCGGGTCGAAGTTGCGGGTCACCACCAGGTACTCGCGCAGAGCGATGGCGTGCAGGTTCTCCTCGGCGGTCCACCGGCCGATCCAGCGGCCCCACTTGTCTTCGAGGATGAAGTGCTCGACGAGCTCGCGGTGATAGCCGGCGAGGTTGTCTTTGGTGATGAGCAGAATCTCGACGGCGTCGACGATCGCGGTCGGAAGGGTCACCTGGGCGGGGTCCCAGTCCTCGCCGCCGAGGAAAGCGAAGTTGCGGCCCTCGTCGAACGGGACGTAGTCGTGGGCGTACCACTCGTCGGCCGTCAGCAGGTGGCGGGCCAGATTGTCGGCGACAACCGGCTCAAGCTCCAGGGTCAGCGCGTTTGCGACAGGTTTCTGTGCCATGCGGTTACTGTAACCGATGTTAACGGGTGTCCGAAAATCGTCCGTTGCGGCGTTTCGTGTCCGTGGCGGCCCGTGCGCCAGCCGGGAAATGACCCAGGGGTCGGTTTACTCTGGCGGTCAGAACGACGTGCCCCGATCTCGTCGTCAGCGACGAAGGAGCACTCATGTCGGCGCCCGGCCCCGGCGCGGTGGCGCCGTACAACCCACCCTCGGACTGCGGCAAAGCCACCGACACGGACACGCTGTGCGTCGAGAATCTGATGAACAGGGGCTGAAGCAGTGGACGACGACGGTGTGCGGATCGTCCTGCTGGACAGCCTCACCGCGGCCACCCTGGCGGGCATCCTGCCGGTGCTGCTGCTGACCCTGGCCGGCGAACTGCGGCGAACCCGCTACATGCGCGATAAGCCGCGCCTGCTCGGGCTGTTCTTCCTCGTCTTCGGCACCATCGAAACGATGCTGGTGTTCTCGATCGACGGCGCGTTCTACCCGTTCCAGTGGTTCGACAGCTTCGTCGGAATCATCATTTTCGGGCTGCTCTTTATGCTGTTCCGGCTGTCACTCGCCGACTCGCGCGAACACGAGCACGGGCACGACAAGGACAGGTACATCTGACACGCTTTAGTGGATCGGGCTGAGCCGTTACAGGGTGCTGCCGCTACAGGGTGATGCCCGGGTAGAGCGGGTTGGCGTCGAGCAGTTCCGCCGCCGCCGAGCGCACCCAGTCCGCCGTCTGGTCGGTCAGGGTGTACTTCGCCTTGGAAGGCCCAGCGGTGCCGTCCGCCGGTTGAGTGTTTTTCAGCACCTCGACCACCAGTTCGGCCACCCGGTCGAACTCGGCAGGGCCGAACCCGCGGGTGGTCAGCGCCGGGGTGCCGAACCGGATGCCGCTGGTGTACCAGGCGCCGTTGGGGTCGGCCGGGATCGAGTTGCGATTGGTGACGATGCCGGAATCCAGCAGCGCCGACTCGGCCTGCCGGCCGGTCAGCCCGAAGCTCTGCACATCGAGCAGCACCAGGTGGTTGTCGGTGCCGCCGGTGACCAGCCGCGCGCCGCGGCGCATCAGGCCGTCGGCGAACGCCTGGGCGTTGTCGGCAACGCGCTGGGCGTAGGCCCGGAACGAGGGCTGACGGGCCTCCGCGAAGGCGACGGCCTTGGCGGCCATCACATGTGACATCGGACCGCCGAGCACCATCGGGCAGCCCTTGTCGACGGCGTCGGAGTACTCCTTGGTGGCCAGCACCAGGCCGCCGCGCGGGCCGCGCAACGACTTGTGGGTGGTGGTGGTCAGGACGTGGGCGTGCGGCACCGGATCCTCGTCGCCGGTGAACACCTTGCCCGCCACCAGGCCGGCGAAGTGCGCCATGTCCACCATGAAGGTGGCGCCCACCGCGTCGGCGATTTCGCGCATCTTGGCGAAGTTCACCCGGCGCGGATACGCGGAGTAGCCCGCTACCAGGATCAGCGGCTTGAACTCCCGAACCGCCGCGGCGATGGCGTCGTAGTCGAGCAGCTCGGTCTCGGGGTTAGTGCCGTAGCTGCGCTGCTGGAACATCTTCCCGGAGATGTTGGGCCGGAAGCCGTGGGTGAGGTGGCCGCCGGCGTCCAGCGACATGCCCATCAGCCGCTGGCTGCCGAGCTTGGCGCGCAGCCGCTCCCACTCGGCTTCAGAAAGGTCGTTGACGTTCTTCACGCCCACCTCGGCAAGCGCCGGGGCCTCGACACGGGTGGCCAGGATGGCCCAGAAGGCCACCAGGTTGGCGTCGATCCCGGAGTGCGGCTGCACGTAGGCGTACGGGGCGCCGAACAGTTCGCGGGCGTGCTCGGCGGCAAGTGCCTCGATCTCGTCGACGTTCTGGCAACCGGCGTAGAACCGGTGCCCGACGGTGCCCTCGGCGTACTTGTCGGACAACCAGGTGCTCATGGTCAGCAGCACCGCCGGCGAGGCGTAGTTCTCGCTGGCGATCAGCTTGAGCGAACTGCGCTGGTCGGCGAGTTCCTTGCGAGTCGCCGCGGCGATCCTGGGCTCCACCGTTTCGATGACCTGCAACGCCGCCCGGTAGGCCTCGTTGGCGGTGGCGGCATAGTCGGCGCCCGGCGCGGTGGCGGCGGACAGGATGGCGTCGGTCGTCATGCCGCTAAAGCGTAGTCGCCCGGACCGGATGCGGTGAACCGCCGTCTGCGGATCTAGATCGGCAACTCCGCACGCAGCGACGAGGGGATCAGCGGCTCGTCGAGCAACCGGGTGAAGCGCTCGGTCAGCCCGACGCCGTCGGGCCGGTCGTCGAGCCACGCCCGCAACAGCCGGTAGCCCTCGATGTAGGTGCTGGTGTACGCCCGCCACAGCGGCGAGGACAGGAACCGCAGCGACTGGCGGGCTCGGCTGTCGTTGATCAGCAACCAGCGCTGCAGATAGGCCGCGACCTCGTCGGCGTCGCGGTGTTCGTCGTGCAGCATCAGCGCCGCGTCCTGACGGACGTCGGCCAACTCCGCCCGGGCCGCGGCCAGCGCCTCGGCCCGCTCCCCGTCGAAACGCAGGCCCAGATCGGCGTAGATCTCCTGCGCCCACCGGCCCCAGCCCGGCCCGACCGCGGCGTGCAACGCCAGGTCGGCCAGCCCTTCGGCCATCAGGCACTGCGGGGTGTTCACCAGGAAAATCGTCTGCTCGCCGTGTCCCAGGCCCGCGACCAGACCGGCTTCCTTGCGGCAGTGTTCGGTGTGGTGGCCGGGGTAGGACTCGTGGGCGATGAGCGACGGCAGATGGCTCATCTGCTGCTTGAGGTCGGCGTTGACGGCCACCCGGGAGCGGTAGTCGCCCTCGTAGTAGTTGAAGCCCGACCACGGCTTGTCGGTGACCACCTCATAGACGACGGTCTCGCTATCCGGCAGCGGATAGGTGGCGCGCACGATGTCGCGCAACGCGCTGGAGAAGGCGTCGATGGCGTCCCCGAGACGCTCCGGGGGGATCTCGTCGGCCCGCCGCTCGGCCTCCATCCGCTCGGCCAGCGATCCCGTGCCACCGAACACTTCTGAGATCCGGCTATGCGCGGCGCGGTAGCGATCCGGGTCGCCGCGGGAGATGTCGACGTCGAAGTAGTCGCGCACCTCGTCGACGAAGCCGACGTCCTCGCCGGCGAACTTCCGTGCCGCGCAGGCCAGCGCCCGCAGGTGCGCGCCGACGAACTCGGCCCGCTGATCGGTGAAGGCGCCGTCCCGCGGCACGGCCGGTAAGTCGGCCAGCAACCGCTTGGCCTGCACTGCCAACTCGGCAGGTTGAGGCGCCGGCTCGTCGGCAACGCGGCGGCGCAGCCGCTGATCGCCAGTGAAGGCGTCGACGTAACCTTCCTCGATGCGGTCGAACCGCAGGCCGAGCAAGAGATAGTCGTCAATGAAGTGGTCGGGCTCCATGGCGTTCACGCTAACTGCAAGACTTGTGCCATGGCGCGGCTGAACGAACCCAGCCCCTACGTGGAGTTCGAGCGGAAAGACTGGCGCGGTCTGCGCATGTCGACTCCGCTCAAGCTCACCGAGGAGGAGCTGACCGGGCTGCGCGGCTTGGGCGAACAGATCGACCTGTTGGAGGTCGAGGAGGTCTACCTGCCGCTGGCCCGGCTGATCCATCTGCAAGTGGCGGCACGGCAGGGGTTGTTCGCGGCCACCGACGAATTCCTCGGCGGACCGCGGCAGAACCCGGACCGCCCGGTGCCGTTCGTGATCGGGGTGGCCGGCAGCGTCGCCGTCGGCAAGTCGACGACCGCCCGTGTGCTGCAGGCGCTGCTGTCGCGTTTCGAGGACCATTCGCGGGTCGACCTGGTGACCACCGACGGATTCCTGTATCCGAACACGGAACTGACCCGTCGAAATCTCATGCACCGCAAGGGCTTCCCAGAGAGTTATGACCGACGGGCGCTGATGCGGTTCGTCACCTCGGTCAAGTCCGGGGCCGATCAGGTATGCGCCCCGGTGTACTCGCACCTGATCTACGACATCGTTCAGGGCGAGAAGCACATCGTCACCCATCCCGACATCCTGATCGTGGAAGGGCTCAACGTCTTACAGACCGGTCCGCGGCTGATGGTGTCGGACCTGTTCGACTTCTCGGTGTACGTCGATGCCCGCATCGAGGACATCGAGCAGTGGTACATCGAGCGTTTCCTGGCCATGCGGGCCGGGGCGTTCGCCGACCCCGCGTCGCACTTCCATCACTATTCCGGTCTCACCGACGACCAGGCCGTCGGCGCTGCCCGCGACATCTGGCGAACCATCAACCGGCCCAACCTGATCGAGAACATCCTGCCCACTCGCCCGCGGGCAACCGCGGTGCTGCGCAAGGACTCCGACCATTCGGTCAAGCGGCTGCGGCTGCGCAAGATATGAGAACCGAAACTGTCCCTGACACGGCCCCGCAGAAGATCGGCCGCATCGCTCTGGGCGCGTTCATGGTGTTCGCCGGCGTCGGCCACCTGACCTTCGCCCGCACCGATTTCCTGGCGCAGGTGCCCGAGTTCGTGCCGCTGCCGCCGGACCTCACCGTGCTGGCCTCCGGTGCGGTGGAGATCGCGCTGGGCGCTGCGATGATTCTGGCTCGCAGGCAGCGCGCCGTCGTGGGTCTGACGCTGGCCGTCTTCTTCGTTCTGATCTTCCCCGGCAACATCGCCCAGTGGCTGCACCACCGGAACGCATTCGGGCTGGATAGCGACGCCAAGCGCCTGGTGCGACTGTTCTTCCAGCCGGCGCTCATCGCCTGGGCGCTGTGGTGCACCGGCGGCTGGCGCCTGCTGCGGCGTGGCTAGCTGAAGCTCTACCGCCCTACTGCCCGAAGCGACGGTGCCGGCGGCTGTAGTCGCGCAGCGCCCGCAGGAAATCCACCCGCCGGAAATCGGGCCAGTGCGCCTCGGTGAACCACATCTCCGAATAGGCGCTCTGCCACAGCAGGAACCCGCTGAGCCGCTGCTCACCGGAGGTGCGGATGACCAGGTCGGGATCGGGCTGGCCCGAGGTGTAGAGGTTCTCCCCGATGCTCTCGACGGTGACGGCCTCGATCATCTGCTCAGGGGTGGCCCCGTTGGCGAGTTGCTTGCCCAGCAGTCCGCGCACCGCGTCGACGATCTCCCGGCGGCCGCCGTAGCCGACGGCGACGTTGACGTGGAACGAACCCGACGGAGCGGCGGAGGTGGCGGCGTCCACCGCGTCACGAACGCGTCGGGCCGGCTCGTCGCCGAGCAGTTCCAGATCGCCGACGGTGCGCACGCTCCACCGGTTGGCCGGAGCGCAGATCTCCTCGACGACGTCGGTGATGATCTCGATCAGCGCCGCCAACTCCTCGGGGTCGCGCTGCAGATTCTCGGTGGACAGCAGGTAGACCGTCGCCATCTCGATGCCTTCGCGGGCGCACCAGCGCAGCATTTCGGCGATCTTGGCCGCGCCCATCCGGTAGCCGTAGCTGACGTCGCAGTAACCGGCATCACGCGCCCAGCGCCGGTTACCGTCGCACAGCACGGCGATATGGCGGGGAAGTGCCGATTTGGAATCGGAGAGCTCCTGCCGCAACCGCATCTCGTAAAGCCGGTAGGCCGGCTCCTTGAGACGCGGGGGAATGATCTCCACGACCATCAAGACTACTGTGGCGTGCGAGCCGATACCGGGGAGAACACCCGCTACGTCAGGTCACGGGAGGTGGACATGACTGCAGATGCCGACATCGAGGAACCCCGTCGCGCCGGCCAGGCCGAGGACGGCCAAGCCGAGGACTTCCCCGAAGCCGTCGTCGACCAGGTCAGCCAGTTCCTGGGCAAGCCCCGCGCCCGCGGCTGGATCCATGTCTACGCCGCCGCGGTCGCGGCCATCGCCGGCACCGCGCTGGTGTCGGTGTCCTGGTCGTTGCAGGGCACCCGGGCCGGGCTGGCCACCCTGACCTACACCATCACCATCGTGGCCATGTTCGCCGTCAGCGGCACCTACCACCGGGTGAACTGGAAGTCGCCGACCACCCACAAGTGGATGAAGCGGCTCGACCACTCGATGATCTTCGTCTTCATCGCGGGCAGCTACACCCCGTTCGCACTGCTCGCGCTACCCGAACGCGACGGCTGGCTGCTGTTCTGGATCGTCTGGGGTGGCGCGCTGGCCGGCGTGCTGCTCAAGATGTTCTGGCCGACGGCGCCGGCCTGGGTCGGGGTGCCGCTGTACATGCTGCTGGGCTGGGTGGCCGTCTGGTTCATCGGCCCGATCACCGAAGGCGCGGGGGTGGCGGCCGTGACGCTGCTGATCGTCGGCGGCGTGTTCTACAGCGTCGGCGGCGTGCTGTACGCGCTGAAGTGGCCCAATCCGTGGCCGACGACCTTCGGTCACCACGAGTTCTTCCACGCCTGCACCGCGGTGGCGGCGATCTGCCACTACGTCGCGATGTGGTTCGCGGTCTTCTGGTAGACGGCGCCTCGGTAGGTGCTAGGCCGGGGTGATGTTCGCCGGCGACCAGTAGGACTTCATCGAGGCCACCTTGCCGTCGCTGTTGAAGACCATGACGTCGATGGGTTCGATCCGCACCCGACCGCCTTCAGGACCCACGATGATGGCGAACTGGAAGGCCGCCTCATGGCCGGCCACCCGCAGGGTCAGCAATTCCGTTGCCCGCGGCAGGCTTTCGATGGTCGCGTAGAACCCGCGGATCGCCTTCCGGCCGATGTGCAACTCGCCGCCACCGACCGGGTCCTCCACGGTGGCGTCGTCGGCGAACATCTCGGCGATCTGCTCCGCGGTGCCGTTGGCCACCAGGCCCAGGTACCGGTGGACGGTGTCGGTGATCTCCTGCGTCATGTCCCGGGAGTTCGGCATGACGGCGACGCTACACGCGCACGCCGAGGGCTTCGGCAAGTTCCTCGGCGCCGGTGACGGGCAAGTCGCAGACCATCCCCCGGCAGATGTAGGCGGCGTCGGCGCCGCGCACCCGGTCCCGGCCGGCCAGCAGCGGGATGGAGTCCACCTCGCCGCCGACGACGATCGTGCCGCCCGGCGCGATCCGGCGGGCGGCGGCCAGCAGATCGGAATCCGACGCCCCAGTCTCGATGGAAACAGCCACTTGCAGCGGACCGCGCACCGCCGCCTCGGCGACGGCCAGCCAATGCCCAGCGGATCGGGGTGCCCGCGCCAGCAGCGGGGAGTGGGCAAGCAGCGTCTCGGCGGCGGCCTGTGCGTAGCGCGGCGCCCGATCGGCGTCGACGAGGTGGGCGGCCGTCAGCAGCGCCTCGGCGATCGATGACGCCCCCGACGGGGTGGCCCCGTCCAGCGGGTCGGCGGGACGGACCATCAGCGCCTCGGCGTCGTCGGCGGTGTCGAACCACCGGCCTGGGCGATCTGGGTCGGCGAAGTGTCGCAGCGCCAGGTCGATCAGCACGGTGGCGTGGTCCAGCCAGCGCTGCTCGCCGGTCAGCTGGTACACCGCGAGCAGGCCGGTGGCCAGCATGGCGTGGTCCTCCAGGATCGCCGCGCTCTCCCCCACCCGGCCGCCGAGGCTGGCCCGGCGCAGTCGTCCGTCCACCAGGTGCGCCTCGAACAGGGCTTGGGCACACCGCTGCGCGGCGTCCAGCAGGCCCGGATCGTCCAGTGCCACGCTGGCTTCGGCCAGCGCGGTGATCGCCAGACCGTTCCACGCGGTGACGATCTTGTCGTCGCGGGCCGGCTGCGGCCGATCCCGGCGGGCAGCCCGCAGCGCCGCCCGCACCCGGGCGAACCGCTCGGCGTCGGCCGGCAGCGGGTCATGGTCGGCCGGCAATTGCAGCACCGATGACCCGTGCTCGAACGTGCCCTGCGCGGTGACGCCGAAAACCTTTGCGGCCCAGGCACCGTCGTCGTCGCCGAGCACTTCGCGCAGCTGCTCCGGCGTCCAGACGTAGGTGGAACCCTCCACCCCCGCGGCGTCGGCGTCCAGGGAGGAGGTGAAGACCGCGCCGTCGGCGAGGTCGTCGATCAGGAACGCCGCGGTCTCGGCGGCCACCCGGACGGCCAGCGGGACGCCGGTGCGACGCGCCCAGTGCGCGAACACCCGCAGCAGCAGGGCGTTGTCGTAGAGCATCTTCTCGAAGTGCGGGACCACCCACTCGGCGTCGACGCTGTAGCGGGCGAAACCGCCGGCCAGCTGGTCGTAGATGCCGCCGCGGGCCATCGCCGTACAGGTGCGGCGCACACTGCCCAGCGGAACCGGTGATCCGGTGCGTTCGTGGCTGCGCAGCAGCGCCTCCAGCAGCGCCGACGGCGGGAACTTCGGCGCCGCGCCGAACCCGCCGCGGATGGTGTCCTCGTCGCGCAGCACCGCCGACACCGCGTGGTCGCACAAGGAGGCCGACACCTCCGGCCCGCCGGACGGCGGCCCCGCGGACATCCGGCGCAGTTCGCCGGCGATGTGGTCGCTGGCCTGCTCCACATCGCCGCGGCGCTCCCGCCAGGTTTGGGTCACCGCCGAAAGCAGCTGCAGGAACTGTGGTTTGGGGAAGTAGGTGCCGCAGAAGAATGGCCGGCCGTCCGGGGTGAGGAAGCACGTCATCGGCCAGCCGCCCTGGCCGGTCATCGCGACCGTCGCGTTCATGTAGACCGCGTCGAGGTCGGGGCGCTCCTCGCGGTCGACCTTGATACAGACGAATTCGTTCATCGCGGCGGCGACGGTGTCGTCCTCGAACGACTCGTGGGCCATCACATGGCACCAGTGGCAGGCGGCGTAACCGATCGACAACAGGATCGGGACGTCGCGGCGGGCCGCCTCGGCGAGCACCTCGGGGCTCCACTGCTTCCAGTGCACCGGGTTGTCCGCGTGCTGGCGCAGGTAGGGGCTTGTCGCGCCGGCGAGTTGGTTACCCGCCCCGGCGAGTTGGTTACCCGCTGGGCTCACCAGAGGGCTTCCGGGTGGCGGCCTTCCCGGCTGCGGAACCGGCGGGACCGGCTGCGGGACCGGCGGGACCGGCTGCGGGACCGTCCTCGATGGCGGTGAAATGGTCCCGCGCCTTCTTCAGATGGCGGTTCATCGACCACACCAGCACGAGCACGGCGATCGACAGCAGTACGACGATGAACAGACCGACCGGGCTGGCTTTGCCGACGTCGGGACCGGTGTTGGTCGGGCCTTCGGCCAGCACGGTGATCAGCACATCGCTGACGGGCAAAGCGTTCACTCGTAGACCTCGATTCCGGCGAACAGGTCATCCTCGGGTAACACGGCGGGTACCCGCGAACGGGCCAGCTCGAACTCCTCGGTGGGCCAAAGCCTTTGCTGCCACTCTAACGGCGTGGCGAAGAAGAAGCCGTCGGGGTCGATCTGGGTGGCGTGCGCCTTGAGGGCAGCGTCGCGCTGGGCGAAGTAAGGAGCGCAGGGAACCCGGGTGGTGACCCGATTGGCGAACACGTCGTTGTCCGGGTCCCAGTTCTCCAGCCAGCGGGCGAACGGCCCCTCCTGCCCGTTCTCGGCGAACTCGTCCTGCAGCAACTGCATGCGCCGGCGCACGAAGCCGTGGATGTAGTAGAGCTTGCTGACCTCCCACGGCGGGCCCGCGTCCGGATGGGCCAGCGGGTCGGCGGCGGCCTCGAAGGCGGCCACCGAAACCTGATGGCAGCGAATGTGATCCGGGTGCGGATAGCCGCCGTTCTCGTCATAGGTGGTGATCACGTGCGGGCGGAATTCCCGGATCACCCGCACCAGCCGGGCGACGGGCTCCTCCAGCGGCACCAGCGCGAAACAACCGTCCGGAAGCGGCGGCGGCGGGTCGCCCTCCGGCAAGCCGGAATCGACGAATCCCAGCCAGTGATGCTCGACGCCGAGAATGTCAGCGGCCCGGGCCATCTCCTCCCGGCGGACATCGGCGATGCGGCCGTGCACCTCGGGGATGTCCATCGCCGGGTTGAGGATGTCCCCGCGCTCACCTCCGGTCAGGGTGACCACCATGACGCGGTGCCCTTCGTCGACGTACCGCGCACACGTCGCCGCACCCTTGCTGGACTCGTCGTCCGGATGGGCGTGGATCGCCATCAAGCGCCGTTCGGTCACGTCTTCCTCTATATGTCCCACTGGATGCCTGTGCGGGTTCGCCGCTGCCACATCGTCCCATCCCGGGTAGGGGTACCCGCAACAGAGGCTGCCGCCGGAAGGCACACTGAAAGGCATGACCGACTCCCCGGCCGGGCGGCCGGATCCAGCGTCGCGTTACGGCCGCCAGCCGATGTCGGCACAGACCCGCAGCCGGATCGTCAAGGCGCTGGGAGCGCTGACCGTCCTGGCCGGGCTGAGCTTGGCCGTCGTCGCCTACCTGCGCTTCGAGAGCAAGGACGTGGAAGGCGAGGCGGCTTCCTACGAGCTCCTCGACGACCGGACGGTGGCCGTAACGATCACCGTGACGCGAAAAGACCCGGCGGTGCCGGTGGTCTGCATCGTGCGGGCACGCTCCCGCGACGCCGTCGAGACCGGCCGCCGCGAGATCCTCGTCGGCCCCTCCGAGGAGCGCACCGTCCAGGTCACCGCGAACGTCACCGCCTATGATCGGCCGCTGGGCGGCGATCTCTACGGGTGCGGCACCGAGGTGCCCGCCTACCTGACCGCGCCCTGACCCGTAGCAAACTTCGGGACAGGAAAACGCAGGTGGCGCCGCCAGCCCCGGTGCTACACTTTCCAGGTACACGGTTCCTGCTGGGAGCCGTGTATTGCTAATTGGCGGGATAGCTCGCCGCCCGGGGGGTGGCACGCACGCGGCAACGGCCGCGCCTTCCCGGCAGCGACAACACACCGCTTGCGGGACGAACGAGCTAGGAGCGCGACGAGATGACTGACAACCAGGTGGTCTGGCTGACGCAGGAGTCCTACGACCGTCTCAAAGCCGAGCTCGACCAGTTGATCGCCAACCGCCCGATCATCGCCGCGGAGATCAACGACCGCCGAGAAGAGGGCGACCTGCGGGAGAACGGCGGCTACCATGCCGCCCGCGAGCAGCAGGGCCAGGAAGAGGCCCGCATCCGCCAGCTCCAGGAGTTGCTGAACACCGCCAAGGTCGGGGAGGCGCCCAAGCAGTCCGGCGTCGCGCTGCCCGGGTCGGTGGTGAAGGTCTACTACGACGGCGACGAGTCCGACACCGAAACCTTCCTGATCGCCACCCGCCAGGAGATCATCAGCGACGGCAAGCTCGAGGTCTACTCGCCCAACTCGCCGCTGGGCGCCGCGCTGCTCAACGCCAAGGTCGGTGAGGCCCGCACCTACACCGTGCCCAGCGGCAGCACCGTCAAAGTCACTCTGGTCAGCGCCGAGCCCTACCACTCCTGAGTCTGGGGTCATGGCGCGCATCGCCGAAGACCTGTTGCTGCTGCTGCTCGACAACCCACAGGCGCAGCCTCAGCTGGACCGCTCCCGCCTGGGTCGCGTGCTGGCCGGCGGACTGATTCTCGATCTGGCCTACGACTGCCGCATCCGGCCGGCCCTGGCGCAGGACGCCGTCACCCCCGGGCACCTGATCGCCCTGGAAAGCCCGGTGCCGATGGATCCCGCCGTGCGGCCGGCGCTGCAGCTGTTGCAGCAGCGGGCGCTCAGCCCGGAGGCGGCGGTGGCCAAGATCGGCAAACACGCCGAAGACGACGTGCTCGACCAACTGTTGCGCACCGGGCAGATTCACCAGATCGGCCTGACCGAACACAAGTTCCGCCGCAACCACTACCGGTGGCCGGTGAAGAACCGCGCCCGGCTGTCGGTGGCCCGCTCGGAACTGCTCGGGGCGTTATTCGGGCGGCGAAGCGCGGCGCCGGTGACAGCGGCGGTCATCGCCCTGCTGCATGCGGTCGGCGGGTTCGGCGCTGTGCTCGAACTCAACGACGCCGGTGTCGAAGAGGCCGGCCTGCGTGCCGCCGAGATCGGCTACGGCGAGTGGGTGGACAGGTCCGACACCGCGCAGGCGAATCTGGAGCTGACCGCCGCCGCGGTGCTGCCTGCGCTGGGCTGACGCCCGCTAACCCAGGGCTTGGCGCAGGTCGGCCAGCAGGTCCGCGGAATCCTCGATTCCCACCGACAACCGCACCAGGTCGTCGGGCACTTCCAGTTGGGAACCGGCGGTCGAGGCGTGCGTCATCGCGCCGGGGTGCTCGATCAGCGACTCCACCCCGCCCAATGACTCGGCCAGGATGAAAATTTCCGTGCGCGCACAGAAGTCGCGCGCAGCCTGCACGCCGCCGGCCATCCGCACCGAGACCATGCCGCCGAAGCCGCGCATCTGGCGGGCCGCGACGGCATGTCCGGGGTGATCGGGCAGGCCGGGGTAGAGCACCGTGCTCACCGCGGGATGCCCGGCCAGGAAGGCGGCCACCAGCGCGGCGTTGTCGCTGTGCCGGTGCATCCGCAGTTCCAGTGTCTTCAGGCCCCGCATGGTCAGGTAGGCGTCGAAGGGCCCGGGCACCGCGCCGGCACCGTTCTGCAGGAAGGCGAACGCCGCGTCGAGTTCCTCGCTGTTGGTCACCAGCGCCCCACCCACCACGTCGGAGTGGCCGCCGATGTACTTGGTCGTGGAATGCAGCACGATGTCGGCGCCCAAGGTCAGCGGCTGCTGCAGAGCGGGTGAGGCAAAGGTGTTGTCCACCAGCACCGTCAGACCGGCGCTGTGGCCGATTTCGGCGATCGCGGTGATGTCGGCGATGGACAGCAGCGGGTTGGTGGGCGTCTCAACCCAGATCATCCGGGTGCGGTCGGTGATCGCGGCCCGCACGGCGTTCAGATCGGCCAGATGGACCGCGGTGTAGGCCACGCCCCACTGCGTGAACACCTTGTCGATCAGCCGGAAGGTGCCGCCGTAGGCGTCGTCGGGAATCACGATGTGGTCGCCGGGACGCAGCACCGCGCGTAGGGCGCAGTCGGTGGCCGCCATCCCGGAACTAAACGCCCGACCGTAGCGACCCTCCTCGACGGCGGCCAGCACGGTCTCCAGCGCCGCCCGGGTGGGGTTGCCGGTCCGGGCGTACTCGAACCCGCCGCGCAGCCCGCCCACCCCGTCCTGGGCGAAGGTGCTGCTGGCGTAGATCGGGGCGTTGACCGCCCCGGTCGCCGGGTCCGGCCGGAAGCCGGCGTGGATAGCCCTGGTGGCGAAACCGTGCCCGCCGTGCGTGTCGCTCATCGCCGTCGAGCCTACGGCGCTGCTAGGCGTGCGCCGGAGCGACCTGGCCGCCGCTCAACTTCCGGTACGCGTACACCAGCAGCAGGTAGGTGACCGGGATGGCCACCAGCAGACCGACACCGCAGAACAGCAGGCCCAGGAACAGGATGGCGGCGCTGACCAGCCAGAGCGCCACAACCTGCCCGAAGTGCGCCTTGGTGATCCGGAAACTCTCCTTGAGGCCGTCGACGGCCGAGAGGTTGCGGTCGACGATGGCGACCGTGGCGAACAGCGCGAACAGGCCGAGGATCACGGCGGGCAGGGCCAGCACCAACGAGCCGGCAAGTCCCAGCACGGGACTGACCGAAGCCAGCAGGCCGACCAGGAAGACCGTCATCACATTGACGATGAAGATCAGCAGGCTCACCAGCAATGTCGCCATCACGACGGCGGCGACGTTACGGGGCCGCAGGAACGACGCAGGCGTGACCGGCCGGCCGTCGGCGATGTCGAGCAGCCCGCCGAAAAAGGCCGACGCCAGCGCCGCCCCGACGATCGCCATCGCGAACCAGCCGACGATCGATACCGCCAGGCCCGCACCGGTGAGGGTCTGGGACGTCATCTCAACGATGTCGTCGCCGGTCTCGTAGACGGTGATCGTCTCCGGGGAGATCTTGCCCAGCACCCATTGGGACACAAATGCCAGCGCGAGCGGAATGAGGGTCAGCGCAAAGGTTCCCACCAACAGCGGGATGGCATTCTTGGTGAACTTGCTCCAAGCCCACGAGATGCCCTCAGTGATGGTGAAGGCCGGCCGGCCCGCACCGGGAGGCGGCGGGAAGTAGCCGCCTTCCGCCGGCGGAGGCGGCGGGTAGGCGCCGGGGGGCGGGTAGCCACCGGGCGGCGGGTAGCCGCCCTGCGGGTAAACCCCCGGCTGCGGCGCTCCCCACTGCGGCTGGGCGCCGTACTGCGGCGGCTGCGGCACCTGGCCGGGGTAGGATAGCCTCCCGGCGGCGGGAACTCACCGGGGTTGGGCGGCTGGGTCATCGAACTCCTTCGTTGAACGCGTTAGGAAAAAGCCAGGTCTACAGGGGCCGGCAGACGGTGGACATCACCTTGTCGGCGATGGTCTGCCGCTTGGCATCCCAGAGCGGGAACAGATAGCCGAGGTTGCACACGACGCTGTCCAGGAAGTGCGCGCACTGGCGCACCATCGACATCCCGAATCCGATTGGGCGGCCGGTGGATTCGTCGACCACCACGAACTTCATGATCGATTTGCCAACGCTGGAGCCGGTACCGCCCTGCCGGTAGCCGTAGTTCCAGATCCAGAAGGCCAGCGCGGCGAAGGAGAACAGCACCATCAAGGTGACCCCCACCCCCGACGGCTGCGCTGTGCAGGTCCCGCTGTATCTGGTGTCGGCGCAGTCAGCCGTGGTCGCCGTGCCCAGCACACTCATCTGGCCGGCGAAGACAAGCAGTGCAATCGGCACTGAGTCGATCAGATAGGCGGCGGCCCGGGTGAGCCACGGGGTATAGGCCTGCTGCGGCAGCGGCGCCGGGTAGGAGTAGTCCGCCGGGGGGTACGGGTAGTAGCCCGGCGGTGGCGGCAGATAGTGGCCCGGCGGATGAGGGTAGCTTCCCGGCGGCGGCTCGGGCGGGCTGGTCATCGGTCTCCATCAGGGTCGGGGCCGGCCCAACCCTACCGCGTCAACGCCGTCGCGGCCCTTCAGAGAGGAAGCCGAGCAAGTCGTGGCGCGTGATCACACCCACCGGTTTGCCACCCTCGACCACCATCACCGCATCGGCATCGCGCAACATCGTGGCCGCTTCGTTGAGCTGCTCGCCGGCGCCGATCAGGGGCAGCGGCGGGCTCATGTGCACAGCGACGGCATCGGCCAGACTGGCCCGGCCCTCGAACACCGCCGAGAGCAGTTCGCGTTCGGAGACGCTGCCCGCCACCTCACCGGCCATCACCGGCGGTTCGGCGCCCACCACCGGCATCTGCGACACCCCGTACTCGCGCAGGATGCCGATGGCGTCACGCACCGTTTCGGACGGATGGGTGTGCACCAGATCCGGCAGACCGCCGGTCTTCCCCCGCAGCACGTCACCGACCGTCGGCTCGGGCAGCGACTCGTCGAGCGGACGACGCAGGAACCCGTACGACGACATCCAGGCGTCGTTGAAGATCTTCGACATGTAGCCGCGGCCGCCGTCGGGCAGCAGCACCACGATCAGCGCGTCGGGGCCGGCCTCCTCGGCCACCCGCAGAGCGGCCACCGTCGCCATCCCGCAGGATCCGCCGACCAGCAGCCCTTCCTCGCGGGCGAGCCGGCGGGTCATATCGAACGAATCGGCGTCGGACACCGCGACGATGCGGTCGGCGATGGCGGGGTCGTAGGCGCTCGGCCAGAAGTCCTCCCCCACACCCTCTACCAGGTAGGGGCGTCCGGTACCGCCGGAGTACACCGATCCTTCCGGGTCGGCGCCGATAATCTGAACCCGGCCGTCGGACACCTCTTTGAGGTAGCGGCCGGCGCCGGTGATGGTGCCGCCGGTGCCCACTCCGGCCACGAAGTGCGTGACCTTGCCGTCGGTGTCGGCCCAGATCTCCGGGCCGGTGGTCTCGTAGTGGCTGGCCGGGCCGTTGGGGTTGGAGTACTGGTCGGGCTTCCAGGCGCCGTCGATCTCCCGGACCAGCCGATTGGACACGCTGTAGTAGCTGTCCGGGTCATCCGGCGCCACCGCCGTCGGGCAGACCACGACCTCGGCGCCGTAGGCCCGCAGCACGTTCTGCTTGTCTTCGCTGACCTTGTCCGGGCAGACGAACACGCACTTGTAGCCGCGCCGCTGCGCCACCAGAGCCAGGCCCACCCCGGTGTTGCCGGAGGTGGGTTCGACGATCGTGCCGCCGGGCCGCAGCTCTCCGTTGGCCTCGGCCGCGTCGATCATCTTGACGGCAATGCGGTCTTTGGAGCTGCCCCCGGGGTTGAGGTATTCGACCTTGGCGGCCACCACCCCGGCGCCCTTGGGCACCACCGAGTTGAGCCGGACCAGGGGGGTGTTGCCGATCAGCTCGCTGACGTGCGGCGCGATTCGCATGGCTCTATGGTCGCAGACGAACGCGTGCAGCCGCGTCCGCGCTCGTCAGCCGGTTGCTTCGCGGATGTACTCGCCGATCTGGCGCAGCGACCGGGTGGCCTCCGGGATCAGCGGCGCGGCCATCTGGAAATCGTGGATCTGGCCCGGCCAGATCCGCACCTCGGTGGGCACCCCTGCGGCGGCCAGGCGGCGGGCCGCCAGGCGGGCATCATGCAGCAGCACCTCCGAGCCGGACACATGGATCAGCGTCTGGGGCAGTCCAGGCACAATGTGATCCAGCGGCTCGTAGACGTCCTCGGCAATGCCGTCGACGACGTTCCTCGCGGCAGCCCGGGCCACCAGCGCAACCAGCGCGTCAAAAGCCTTGGGCGGGAACATCGCATCGGTGTCGATGTTGGGGTGCGCACACTTGGATTCCTTCTCCAGTTGCAGCAGCGGGGAGATCGCGACCATCGCTGCCGGGGTCTCCCCTTCCGCCTGCAGCCGCTGGGCCAACGCCATGGCCAGATAGCCGCCGGCGGAGTCACCGGCCAGCACGATCTGATCCGGTTCGTAGCCGCGCGACCGCAGCCACCGGTAGCCGTCGTAACAGTCGTCGACGGCCTTGCCGACGCTGTGCTGGGGAATCAGCCGGTAGTCGACCACGAGCACCGGGGAGTCGGCGAACTTCGACAACGACACCGAAATTCGGCTGTGCGAATTGATCCCGCAGGTGAGGAAGGCCCCGCCGTGCAGGTAGAGCACCACCCGGCGGCGGCCGTCGGCAGGCAGTACGCCCGGCGCCCGGACCAGCTGCGCCGAGGCGTTGGGCAGTCCGACGGTGGCCCGCACGGTTCCCGGCGTGGGCAGCACCGCGCGGGCGACGACGTCCACCAGACCGAACGGCCAGGGCAGGTGCGGGACGTGACTGAGCACCGCCAGCGCCGGCCGCATCGTCATCCGGGTGCCCAGGGTGACCAGACGCGCGGGCAGACTCGGCCCGTCCTCGATCACCTCGACCGGCACCCCGTCACTGACCGGGTAGCGCCGCGGTGCGCGCCGCGCGAAGGACGGTGCGACCTTGCTGGGTGCGGTCATGTCAACACTCCCTACGCCGTTGTAGCGGTGTGCCGATGGGGCCGCTTTGTCGACCCCTGGGCCTCAAGGATGGCAGCTGTGATCCACACCACAACCCGTGATAGCGATTGTTGCCGGATCTGATACCGGTCCGTAACCGCAAAGCCCTGTTGATCGCTGGTTTTCCCACCTATCACGTCCCTAAACTGACCCGGTGGGCATATGGTTCGGCTCCGCGCGAACGCTGGCCGTGGCAGGGGTACTCGCCTCCACCGGAGGCGCGGTCGTCGGTGCCCGCAATCTGCTCACCGGTCAGGCCGAGCAAGCCCGCAGCGTGATCCCGAAGGCCCTCGACATTCCGCCCCGCGCGGACGGTGTCTACGCTCCCGGCGGCGCCCCGGTGGGCCGGTGGGAACGCGGCGTCGAAGTGGGCTTGCACGTGATGGTCTTCGGCGACTCCATGGCCACCGGATACGGCTGCCGCGACGCCGACGACGTCCCGGGCGCGCTGATCGCCCGCGACCTGGCCGACCGGTCCGGTCACCTGGTGCGGCTGTCCACCAAGGCGATCGTCGGCGCCACGTCCAAGGGGCTGACCAGCCAGGTCGACGCCGTGCTCGTCGCCGGAGCGCCCCCCGATGTGGCCGTGATCATGATCGGCGCCAACGACGTCACCGCCCTCAACGGCATCGGCCCGTCGGCCCGGCGGCTCGGGGCGGCGGTCCGCCGACTGCGGGCCAGCGGCACCGCTGTGGTCGTCGGAACCTGCCCGGACTTCGGGGTCGTCACCGCGATCCCGCAGCCGCTGCGCTGGACGGCCCGCTCGCTCGGGCTTCGGCTGGCCGGCGCGCAGGCCGCGGAGACCCGGGCCGCCGGTGGCCTGCCGGTACCCATCGCCGCGCTGCTGCATTCGCACTTTCTCGAAGAACCGGAGCGCCTCTTCTCCGAGGACCGCTACCACCCGTCGGCAGCCGGGTACGCGCTCATCGCCGGTCACCTTTTACCCGCCGTCTGCGATGCACTCGGGGAGAGCATGCCCGAGTTGGTCTGGGCCCGGGACCCGGTGACGGCTGCCGCAACACCGCTCGATCGGCTAACCAGGTTGCTGCGTCGGCGACCCGCCGGGGTTGCGGTGACCGAGGAGCAGCCCACGGGTTAGGTTCGGGGTAACACGCCCACGCAACCAGGAGTCCGTCATGCCCGAAGCCGTCATCGTCGCTACCGCCCGCTCGCCGATCGGCCGGGCCGGTAAGGGCTCCCTGGTCGGCATGCGCCCCGACGACCTGGCCGCGCAGATGGTGCGCGCCGCCCTCGACAAGGTGCCCGCCCTGAACCCGCGCGACATCGACGACCTGATGCTGGGCTGCGGCCAGCCCGGCGGTGAGGCCGGGTTCAACATCGCCCGGGTGGTGGCCGTCGAACTCGGCTATGACTTCCTGCCCGGGGTGACGGTCAACCGGTACTGCTCGTCGTCGTTGCAGACCACCCGGATGGCCTTCCACGCCATCAAGGCCGGCGAAGGCAACGCCTTCATCTCCGCCGGTGTCGAGACGGTGTCCCGGTTCCCGCACGGCACGTCCGACGGCTGGCCCGACTCCCGCAACCCGCTCTTCGCCGACGCCGAGGCCCGCAGCGCGGCCGTTGCCGGCGGGGCGGACGCCTGGGCCGACCCCCGCGAGGCCGGACAGCTCCCCGACGTCTACATCGCGATGGGGCAGACAGCGGAGAACGTCGCGCTGAACACCGGCATCAGCCGCGAAGACCAGGACCGCTGGGGCGTGCTCAGCCAGAACCGTGCCGAGGAGGCCATCAACAATGGCTTCTTCGCCCGCGAGATCTCGCCGGTGACGTTGCCCGACGGCACCGTCGTCTCATGCGACGACGGACCCCGCGCCGGCACCACCTACGAGAAGATCAGCCAGCTGCAGCCGGTGTTCCGGCCCAACGGCACGGTCACCGCGGGTAATGCCTGCCCGCTGAACGACGGCGCGGCGGCGGTGGTCGTGATGTCCGAGGTGAAGGCCAAGGAGCTGGGGCTGACCCCGCTGGCCCGCATCGTGTCCACCGGAGTGTCCGGGCTGTCCCCGGAAATCATGGGCCTGGGCCCGATCGAGGCCGTCAAGAAGGCGCTGGGGTACGCCAAGATGTCGGTCTCTGATATCGACCTGTTCGAGATCAACGAGGCGTTCGCGGTGCAGGTTCTCGGCTCGGCGCGGACGCTGGGCATCGACGAGGACAAGCTCAACGTGTCCGGCGGGGCCATCGCGCTGGGCCATCCGTTCGGGATGACGGGTGCGCGGATCACCGCAACGCTGCTGAACAACCTTGCCACCCAGGACAAGACGTTCGGCGTGGAGACCATGTGCGTCGGCGGCGGCCAGGGCATGGCGATGGTGGTCGAGCGGCTGAGCTGAATTTCATTGCATCGACTCTGCGCCCAGATCGCGAATCTTCGCGTTTCAGCGATCTGTGCGCACTGTCGATGCCCCCAACGAAAAAAGCCCCGCCGAAGCGGGGCTTTTCTCGTCGAGCGACTAGCGGTTCTGGAAGTAGCTCAGAAGCCGCAGGATCTCCAGGTACAGCCAGACCAGCGTCACGGTCAGGCCGAGGGCGATGCCCCAGGCGGCCTTCTCGGGCGCGCCGGCCCGGATCATCTGATCAGCCGAGTCGAAGTCGACCAGGAAGCTGAACGCGGCCAGCGCGATGCAGACCAGCGAGAAGATGATCGCCAGCGTTCCACCGGAGCGCAGGCCCATGCCCTCGCCGCCGCCGACCCCAAACATGCCGAGCACCAGGTTACCGAGCATCAGCACCAGCACGCCGATCATGCCGGCCACCAGCATGCGGGTGAACTTCGGAGTTACTCGGATAGCGCCGGTCTTGTAGACGACGAGCATGCCGAAGAAGACGCCGATGGTCCCGAGGATGGCCTGGCTGATCAGCGCACCGGCCGAAGCACCGGAGACGGTGACGTTCGCCAGCAGGAAGGAGATCGCGCCGAGGAACACCCCTTCGAGCGCCGCGTAGCTGAGCACGATGGCCGGGTTGTCCTGCTTGCGACCAAAGGTCGCGATCATCACCAGGACGAACCCGCCCAGCCCACCGACGAGGGTGAACGGCATTGCCAGCGCCAGGTTGGCCGACACCATGAAGTAGGAGATGACGGCGGCCACCGAAAGCACACCCAGGGTGATGCCAGTCTTGGTGACGACGTCGTCGATGGTCAGCGGCCGCGAGACACCGGTCTGCGGCGGGTATTGAGTGTGGGGCTGGGCCATTTGGCCCATCTGCTGGGCACCGGCGATACCGGTACCGAACTGCGCGTATCCGCCAGGTTGCTGGGGCAACGAGCGAAATACCGGGTTGCTGCTTTGCCGCACCGCGGGATCCTCTCAGGAGACTAGTGAACATTTCATCAACGAGCGGCGGTGGCCGATTGTTCCGGGGAACGCGTCGGAATTTTGCCGTCGTAGGACAACCTTACCTGCCATCCCGGTGTGTGCCAGTGGCATTGCTCCTGGTAAAACTCCGACGGTGAGCGCTGACACCGATGAAGTGCTGGTCCGGGTCGAGTGTGGAGTGGGTTTCCTGACGCTCAATCGCCCGAAGGCCATCAACTCGCTGAACCAGAACATGGTCACCGCCATTGACGCCGCGCTGGCGAAATGGGCAAACGACGACGACGTCCGGGCGGTGGTCGTCAACGGCGCCGGCGAGCGGGGCTTGTGCGCCGGTGGCGACGTGGTGGCGATTTACCACAGCGCCACGGCCGCAGACCCCGAAGCCCGGCGATTCTGGTTCGACGAATACCGCCTCAACGCGCGGATCGGGCGCTATCCCAAGCCCTACGTGGCGTTGATGGACGGCATCGTCATGGGCGGCGGTGTGGGCGTCAGCGCGCACGGCAGCGTCCGCGTGGTGACCGAGACCTCAAAGATCGCGATGCCCGAGGTCGGCATCGGCTTCATCCCGGATGTGGGCGGCAGCTACCTGCTGTCCCGCGCACCCGGGTTGCTGGGCCTGCATGCCGCCCTCACCGGCGCGCCGTTCAACGGCCCGGATGCGATCGCGATGGGGTTCGCCGACCACTACGTCCCCCGCGCCGATCTCGAGCCGTTCACCGCCATGGTCGTCGCGGAAGGGCCCGAGGCCGCCGTGACGGCCTTCGCCCAGGAACCACCGGCAAGCCCGCTTGCCGCTCAGCGCGACTGGATCGATGAATGCTTCGCGGGGGACACCGTCGCCGACATCCTCGCGGCGTTGCGCGCCCGCGGCGAGGGCCCGGCCGCCCTGTCCGCCGCCCACGCCGCCAACCTCATCTCGACCCGGTCCCCCATCGCCCTGGCCGTCACGCTGGCCGCGGTGCGCCGGGCCGCCACGCTGGACACCCTCGAGGAGGTGCTGGTCCAGGAGTACCGGGTGTCGTGCGCGTCGCTGCGTTCCCACGACCTGGTCGAGGGCATCCGCGCCCAACTGGTGGACAAGGACCGCAACCCGCAGTGGTCCCCGTCGACCCTTGCGGCGGTGACCGAACAGGACGTCGACGCCTATTTCGCCCCTGCTGATCCGGACCTGACCTTCGAAGGAGTCGAGAAATGAGTTACGAGACCATCCTGGTGAGCCGCTCGGAGCGGGTCGGCACCATCACGCTGAACCGCCCGCAGGCGCTCAACGCCCTCAACAGCCAGGTGATGAACGAGGTCACCGCCGCCGCGGCCGAGTTCGACGCCGACCCGGGCATCGGCGCCATCATCATCACCGGCGCGGGCGACAAGGCCTTCGCCGCCGGCGCCGACATCAAGGAGATGGCGTCGCTGTCGTTCTCCGAGGTCTTCGATTCCGACTTCTTCGCCGGCTGGGGCAAGCTCGGCGCGGTACGCACCCCCCTGATCGCCGCGGTCGCCGGCTACGCGCTCGGCGGCGGTTGCGAACTGGCGATGATGTGCGATGTGCTGATCGCCGCCGACACCGCCAAGTTCGGTCAGCCGGAGATCAAGCTGGGAGTGCTGCCGGGCATGGGCGGCTCACAGCGGCTGACCCGGGCCATCGGCAAGGCCAAGGCCATGGACCTGATCCTGACCGGACGCACCATCGACGCCGCCGAGGCCGAACGCAGCGGCCTGGTGTCGCGGGTGGTGCCCGCCGCCACGCTTCTCGACGAGGCCAACGCAGTGGCCACCACCATCTCGCAGATGTCGCGGTCGGCGGCGCGGATGGCCAAGGAGGCGGTCAACCGGGCGTTCGAGTCCACCCTCGAAGAGGGTCTGCTCTACGAGCGCAGGCTGTTCCACTCCGCGTTCGCCACCGATGACCAGACCGAAGGCATGGCCGCCTTCACCGAGAAACGCGCACCGAATTTCACCCATCGCTAACCGCTAGGGTGGGCGTCCGTGACCGTCACTGAGGCCGCACCGGCACCTTCACCCACCGCGGAACGGAAACCGGACTGGTGGCAACGCCGGTATACCTTCACCGGCACCGCGGTCGGGTTCCTGTTCATGCTGCTGTCGATGACGCCGTCGCTGTTGCCGCGCGGCCCGCTGTTCCAGGGCATCGTCAGCGGCGCCGCAGGCGCCATCGGCTACATGCTCGGAGTGTTCGCGGTCTGGCTGGTCCGTTTCATGCGGTCGCGGCCGAGCAGCCCGCCGGCACCGCGCTGGGCGTGGCCCGTTCTGGTCGCGGTCGGGGCGCTGGCACTCGTGCTCGGCATCGTCTACTTCCACTACTGGCAGGACCACGTCCGCGACCTGTTCGGCGTGCCACGGCTCAAGTGGTACGACTACATCACGGCCGGCGCATTGTCGTTGGTGGTGTTGTTCCTGTTCGTCGAGTTCGGCCAGCTGATCGGCAGACTGGTCCGGTTCCTGGTCCGTCAGCTCAGTCGCGTTGCGCCACAGCGGGTTTCATTCGTCGTCACACTCATCGCCGTGCTGGCCGTATTCATCGCGGTCCTCAATGGTGTCGTGGTGCGCGGCACGATGAGCCTGCTGAACAAGACGTTCTCGAAGGTCAACGACGAACTGGACCCCAAACAACCTGTGCCGACGTCGGCGCTGCGTTCCGGCGGACCGGGCTCCCAGGTGTCCTGGTCCTCCATGGGCCACCAGGGCCGCATCTTCGTGGGCAACGGCCCCACCGTCGCGCAACTCACGGAGTTCAACAAGGCCCCGGCGACCGAGCCCATCCGCGCCTACGCAGGACTTCACTCCGCCAATGGGATTCGCGCCACCGCCGAACTGGCAGCCGCTGAACTGGAACGCAAAGGCGGCCTCAAGCGCACGGTGATCGCGGTGGCAACCACCACCGGCACCGGCTGGATCAACGCCGCCGAGGCCGACTCGCTGGAGTACATGTACAACGGCGACACCGCGATTGTCAGCATGCAGTACTCGTACCTGCCCAGCTGGCTGTCGTTCCTGGTCGACAAGGAAAACGCAAGGCAGGCCGGCCAGGCGTTGTTCGAGGCGGTCGACGAGAAGGTGCGCGCACTGCCGGAAGCGCAGCGGCCCAAGATCGTGGTGTTCGGCGAGAGCCTCGGATCGTTCGGCGGCGAGGCGCCGTTCCTGAGCCCGAACAACATCATCGCCCGCACCGACGGGGCGCTGTTCTCCGGGCCGACGTTCAACAACACCATGCGCGACTTCATCACCGACAACCGCGACGCCGGCTCCCCGGAATGGCTGCCGATTTTCGACGACGGCGCCAACGTGCGGTTCGCCGCCCGGGCCGAAAACCTCGGGCGTCCGGACGCGCCGTGGGGCAACCCGCGGGTCGCCTACCTGCAGCACGCCTCCGATCCGATTGCCTGGTGGACGCCGGAATTGCTGTTCGCACAGCCTGATTGGCTGCGGGAGCCGCGCGGGTACGACGTATCGGGCGACATGAACTGGATCCCGGTGGTCACCTTCCTTCAGGTCGCCGCCGACATGGCGGTGGCCGTCGACGTTCCCGACGGCCACGGCCACCGCTACGTCAA
>NZ_JBIIOV010000166.1:0-7045 GCF_044342925.1 Mycobacterium sp.
CGCCTCCACGACCCCGCCGCCCGCGGGGACGTGGAGAACGCCCTGGTCTACTCGGGGTTGCACGCGATCTGGTCGCACCGGTTGGCCCACCGGCTGTGGGCGGTGCCGGCGCTGCGCGGAGTGGCCCGTGGGCTCAGCCAGTTCACCCGGTTCCTCACCGGCATCGAGATCCACCCCGGGGCGACGATCGGGCGGCGCTTCTTCATCGACCACGGTATGGGTGTGGTGATCGGGGAGACCACCGAGATCGGCGACGACGTGATGCTCTATCACGGGGTCACCCTGGGTGGGCGTTCCCTGGAGCACGGCAAGCGCCATCCCTCCCTGGGCGACCGGGTCACCGTCGGCGCGGGCGCCAAGGTCCTGGGGCCGGTCCGCATCGGCGACGGCAGCGCGGTCGGTGCGAATGCCGTTGTCACCCATGATGTTCCGGCTGAATCGATCGCCACTGGAATTCCCGCGGTGATCCGGCCGCGCAGCGAGAAGCAGCGCGAACCGCTGGTCGACGCGACCTGCTACATCGACCCCGCGATGTACATCTGAGTCCGGTCCGCCGTAATTTGGTGGCCATGAGCACCTACGAATCTCTGGCCGTCGAGGTCAAGGACAGCGTCGCCCAGGTCACCCTGCTCGGTCCGGGCAAGGGCAACGCGATGGGCCCGGCGTTCTGGAAAGAACTGCCGGTGGCGTTCGGCGAGCTCGACGCCGACCCTGAGGTGCGGGCGATCGTCCTGAACGGCTCGGGCAAGAACTTCTGCTTCGGGCTGGACCTGTTGGCCATGGGCGGCATGCTGCCGTCCGTGGGCGGCGATTCCGACGGCTCGGCGCGCCCCCGGGCGAAGTTCCACACCGAGGTCAAGCGTCTGCAGGATTCCATCACCGCCGTCGCCGACTGCCGAACACCCACCATCGCAGCCATCCACGGATGGTGCATCGGCGGCGGGGTGGATCTGATTAGCGCGGTGGACATCCGCTACGCCAGCGCCGACGCCAAGTTCTCGGTCCGCGAGGTGAAACTGGCCATCGTCGCCGATGTCGGCAGCCTGGCCCGGCTGCCCTACATCCTGTCCGACGGCCATCTGCGCGAACTCGCCTTGACCGGCAAGGACATCGACGCCGCACGCGCCGAGAAGATCGGCCTTGTCAACGAGGTATTACCGGACGCCGACGCAGCACTGGCCGCCGCGCATACGACCGCCGCCGAGATCGCCGCGAACTCACCGTTGACGGTCCGCGGCATCAAGGACGTACTCGATGAACAGCGCACTGACGAGGTGGCGGCCAGCCTGCGCTACGTGGCGGCCTGGAACGCGGCGTTTCTGCCGTCGCACGACCTCAAGGAAGCCATCACCGCGATGTTCGAGAAGCGGCCGCCGAACTTCACCGGGGATTAAGCACTCCGGATAAGCCACGGCGAGGCTGGGGCGGGGTACGCCCTCAGCCTCGCCGCGGCTTGATGAACTGATTCCTACGGGGTGGCCCCGTCGGTGCCCGGCATCCCGGCGTTGCCGATCAGAGCCGCTGCGCCGCCGTCGCCGCCGGCTCCGCCGGTGCCGCTGAGCAGCGCCGCCCCACCGTTACCACCGTCGCCGCCGTTGCCGAACAAGATCCCGGCACTGCCGCCATTGCCACCGGCACCGCCGCCGGTTCCGCCGGCGCCGCCGAGACCGCCCGCGCCGCCATTGCCGATCGGCGAGAGCCCAACCACGGCCCCACCGTCACCACCGCGACCACCGAGGCCGCTCGCCAGGGCGCCGGCGCCACCAGCGCCGCCGGCGCCGCCACCGCCGCCGAAGGACAGCGGTCCAGAGTCGCCACCGGTACCACCGGCGCCGGCAACGCCGTCACCGTCTGTGTTGGTGACCGCGCCGCCTGCGCCGCCGGTGCCGCCGAAGCCGTTCGTTCCGCCGCCACCACCGCCGGTGCCGCCGTCGCCGCCCGTGGCAACGCCGGCGCCGCCGGCGCCGCCGTCACCACCGCGTCCGCCCGGGATGAGCAGCGCGAAGATCGCGGCCCGCCCGCCGTTGCCACCGGCACCGCCGATTCCGCCGATTCCAGTCGCCGCACCACCAGCACCGCCGTCTCCGGCCGATCGCGTCAGGGCCAAGCCCGCGCCACCACCGCCGTCACCACCGCGACCGCCGACCCCACCGGCGCCAGTCGCAACGCCGCCGGCACCGCCGTTACCGCCGCGTCCGACCAGCACGAACAAGCCGGCGGCACCGCCGGCACCGCCGTTACCGCCGGAGGCAGCCGTCGCGCCGGCACCGCCGTTGCCGCCGTTGCCGAACAGCACACCGCCCAGACCGCCGTTGCCGCCGGCACCGCTGTTGAGGCCCGCAAGACCCGCGCCGCCAGTGCCTCCGTCACCGATCAGGAAGGCGGAACCGCCGAACCCGCCGTTCCAGCCATTGCCGCCGTTGCCGAACAGCAGACCGGCCTGCCCGCCCCGGCATGCCGCCCCGCTGGTGCATGTCGTGGCATCCCACGAGAAACCGTTACCACCGAGCAGGCCCGCGTCGGGGTTCTCAGCAGTGCCGTCACCGAAGAGTCCGGGAGCGGCCGCCTTGAGCATCGAGTCGAGCGACGGGACTGCAATCGCATTCGCCGACGGTGAGGCGATCGTGACGGGTACCGCGGCACCACCCACCGCTGAGGCCGCCGAAGCCCGCGGCGCCGGCACTGCGGCAGCCGGCGCAGGCTTGTTCTGGACGGGTGCTTCGATATCGGGCCCGGTCTCGTCATCGGACGCGGCCGGCGACTCGTTGCCCGCCGATGACGCTGCGGCGTCCGGGGTGTCATTGTCCGAGCCGGCCTGGGACCGGTCGACGTTCGCTCCGCGCCGGTTCCCTTGTGCCGGGCGGGCCGTAGCCCGCTCGGACGATGCTCCCGCATCCGAGGAAGTCGACCCACCTGCACTGTCCGAGCCAGCCCGGTCAGCGTGAGCCCACGGCATCGCGAACACGGCCGAACCGACGCCCAAAGCCACCGCCAAAGCGCCAACCCGACCCACATGCTTCGCCGAACGCACCGCCGGCGTCGCCGCGACGCGATCAGTGTTTTCCGCCGTAAACCACCTAGAGACCGACACTGCCCCTCCTGAGTTGATCATCCGCGGACTGTCCGCGTTCTCAGCGAGTTTTTACCATCCGTGGGGATGTTAGCTCAGCAAATAGGGAGGAAGTCGCTCAGTTTTTGGATCTTGGCCGGGCCGCAGGCCACGTCGTCAGGCAGATAGCTCGGTCCGCGATCGCTGCGAAGCTGCGGTGGCGGAGGGATTTGAACCCCCGGACGGTGTTAGCCGTCTCTCGCTTTCAAGGCGAGTGCATTAGGCCGCTCTGCCACGCCACCGCCGACAAGCGTAGCGGGCGGCGCATCCGATACCGCCGACAAGCGTAGCGGGCGGCGCATCCGATACCGCCGACAAGCGTAGCGGGCGGCGCATCCGATACCGCCGACAAGCGTAGCGGGCGGCGCATCAGGCACCCCGGCGAGCGGAGGAGACGGTCAGGCCCGAGCGGCCTTGCCGTTTCCGTTGCTCCTCAAGCCCGTGCTGATGCGGCGGCAGTTCTCGCCCACAGCCGACACCTGCGCCCGGGTCATCGGCGCCACGAACCGCTGCCGCACCGCTTCGGCGTAGGTCACGATGGCCTCGGAGAAGGCATCCCGGCCGCGATCGGTGATGGTCGCGAGCACGCCACGCCCGTCTTCCGGGCTGGCCTCGCGATGCACCAGGCCGGCTTCTTCCAGGCGGCGGATCTGCCGCGTCACCCGGCTGGGCAACGACACCAGTTGCTCGGCGAGGTCCCCCATCCGCGCCGAGCCGGTCGCCGAATTGCACAGAATCTCCAGCAGCCGCACATCGAGCAAAGTCAGCCGGTGCTGCTCGGACAAAGTCCGATTCAGCGAGCCGTAGACCCGCAGCGTCGCATCGATAAAGCTCTCCCACGCGCAAGCCTCGGCGGGGTCCAGACCCGGCATTCGACTAACAGCAGTCTCCAGTGAACTCCCGCCCATGCTGGCAATGTTAGGCGATCAGTCGATTTAGTCCGGTGGTTTCGCGCGCTAGTAACGTCGGCACCATGCGCGCCGTCGTCTCCGAATCCGGCAACCTCGCGTGGCGGGAGGTCGCGGACGTGTCGGCCGGCCAGGGGGAGGTTCTGGTCCAGGTTCGTGCCGCCGGGGTGAACCGGGCCGACCTGTTGCAGGCCGCCGGGAGATATCCGCCCCCGCCGGGAGCGAGCGACATCCTGGGCCTCGAAGTCGCCGGGGTGATCAGGCAGCTCGGCGATGGTGTGACGAATTGGTCTGTCGGCCAAAATGTTTGCGCGCTGCTGGCAGGCGGTGGTTACGCCGAATACGTAGCGGTTCCGGCGGCGCAGGTACTGCCGGTTCCCGACGGGGTCGGGGTTACCGATTCCGCCGGCCTACCGGAAACCGCCTGCACGGTGTGGTCGAACCTGGTGATGGCCGCCGGTCTGCGCCCGGGCGAGACGCTGCTGGTGCACGGCGGGGCCAGCGGCATCGGCTCCCACGCCATCCAGGTCGGCACAGCAGTGGGGGCCCGCGTCGCGGTGACGGCCGGATCACCGGCCAAACTGCGGTTCTGCACCGAACTGGGTGCCGACGTCGCGATCTGCTACCGCGACGAGGATTTCGTTGAGCGGATTCGGGCGGTCACCGGCGGCCGCGGCGCCGACGTGATCCTGGACCTTATGGGTGCGTCCTACCTGGACCGCAATCTGTCCGCCCTGGCCCTCGACGGGCGACTGGTGATCATCGGGATGCAGGGCGGGGTCAAAGCAGAGCTCAACATCGGCACGCTGATCGGCAACCGACTGACGGTGCTGGGCACCGCCCTGCGCGGCCGGCCGGTGGACGGCCCGCACGGCAAAGCCGAAATCGTGGAGGCAGTAAGGACTTTCGTGTGGCCGATGATCGCGGCAGGGACGGTGCGGCCGGTCATCGGTGCCCGCTTCCCCATGGACCGGGCCGCGGAGGCGCATCGTGCGCTGGCCGCCGGCGAGGTCGCCGGGAAAGTGCTGCTGACTCTCTAGCCCAGCGACGCCAGCGTACGGACCAGGTGGTCCACCTCGGCCATCGTGGAGTAGTGCGCCAGGCCCAGGGTCACCGCGCCGCCGATCTCCTCCACGCCGAGTAGTTCCAGAACCCGGGAGTTCGGGTTACCGATGGCCAGGACGCCGTTGTCGGCGAGTCGCTGCACCACCCGCTCGGCCGGGACGCCGGTCACCGCAATGCTGATCAGCGGGATACGCACCGGCGGTTCGCCGATCACCGTGACCAGCGGCAAAGAGCTCAGCGAGCTGAGCAGGTAGTCGAACAGCCCATCGAGATAGGTGTGCGCGGATTGCATTGACTGCGCAAGCCTTTCGCGCCTGCTCCCCCGGGCGTCCTCGTCCAGGCCGGCCAGGTATTCCACACTGGACACCACACCGGCCAGCAGTCCGTACTGATGCATGCCGAGTTCCAGGCGGGCCGCGCCGGTGGCGTTCGGGTCGGTCGACACCGACCCCAGCGTGTCGGTCAGCCCAGGGTTGCGGAACACCAGCGCGCCGATCGGGGGGCCGCCCCAGGCTGCGGCGTTGATCGCCACCACGTCGGCCTCGACCTCGGCGATGTCGAGCAGCCGGTACGGCGCCGCCGCCGAATGGTCGACCACCACTAGGCCGCCGTTGTTGTGCACCAGCTTGCTCACCGCGGCGACGTCGATGACGGTGCCCAGCGCCGACGACGCCGACGGGATCGCCACCAGCCGGGTATCGGCGCTCAGCAGGTCGTCCCACTGCCACACCGGCAGCTCACCGGTCTCGATGTCGACCTCGGCCCACTTCACCTTGGCGCCGAAGCGGTCGGCCGCACGCAACCACGGGGCGATGTTGGCCTCGTCGTCGAGCCGGCTGACCACCATTTCGCTGCCCAACCCGGCCCGGGTGGAGGACGCGTCGGCCAGCGAGGCCAGCAAGACCGCCCGGTCGGATCCCAGAACCACGCCCGCCGGGTCCGCGTTGAGCAGATCGGCCACCGCCTGGCGGGCGGCGTCGAGCAGTGCCGCGCTGCGCTGGGCCGCCGGATGGGGACTCGCGGTGTTAGCCGCAGCGCTGCGGAACGCCGTTGAAACGGTGGTAGCTACGGACTCCGGAACCGCCATCCCGGCCTGGGCGTCGAAGCGCATCCAGCCGTCCCCGAGCGCCGGATGCAGCCCGCGCACGCGTGCGACGTCGTATGCCATCGCACCACCTTCGAAGGTTCCCCGAACTGCGTCGGCCCCGCCGAAGCCGGGCAACCGACCCGACCGGCCCGGGACCGCACACCATACTAGGCCAGTGAACTTCGGCCTCGGCGTCCTGGCCGCAGCCGTGTTGCTGATACTCCCGGGCGCCGTGGTCGGCCGGGCCGGCGGATTGCGCTGGCTGCCGGCGCTGGCGGTCGGGCCGGCGCTGACCTACGGCGTCGTCGGGTTGACCATCGTCCCGCTCGACGCACTGGGCATCCGGTGGAATGCGATCTCCGCAGTCGGCGCCCTGGCGGTCACGGCGGCACTGCTGGCCGCCGGCCGCGTTTTGCTGGCCCGCCACGCAACCCCGGCGGAATCGGCCCGCACACCCGCCACCAGTCAAGTGGACGGGCCGGCGCTGACGGCGGCCGCGGGCGTGGTGTTCGGGGCCGCCGCCATCGGCTACGCGGCCTGGCGCGGCATGCCGAACTGGCAGTCGATCCCGAGCAACTGGGACGCGGTCTGGCATGCCAACACCGTCCGGTGGATTCTGGCTGCGCTGCCGGGCGCGCGGGACACCCTGATCGGCAACGCCAACGTCGACGGCAGCGCCTGGATGTACGCCGTGGCCGGCCTGCACCCGCTGTGGACGCACTACGACTACCCGGTTCAGCAGGGGCCGGGCCGCAACCGATTCCTGTTCTGGGCCTATGCCGACGACGCCGACCACGATCCGCGGATTGCCGAGGTGGTGCGGGCGCTGAACATCAAATATGTGCTCATCAGCAGCCCCGTCGTCCGGGGTTTCGT
>NZ_JBIIOV010000167.1:0-7026 GCF_044342925.1 Mycobacterium sp.
CAGCCCGGCCGCCGCCGCCACATACGTCGTGGCCGAGACGCCGAGGCCCAGCAGCGCCCACCACCAGTTGGCCTCACGCAGTTCGGACAGGAACGCCGGCACCGTGCTGATGAACGGGTAGGCCACATAGACCAGCGCCACCAGCAGCACCAGCTGGATGACCTGCTTGCGGGTGAAGCGGGTGATGGTTTCGGTCTGGATGTCCTGGGCGCCGGTCTGCAGTTTGACTTCGTCGCGGGCCCCGGCCATCACTGTCTTGGGATCGGAGAGGCTTCTGCGGATGCGGGCTGGCATCGCCGAACGGGTCAGCCGTCGCGAGGCGTCCAGCACGGTGCCGGCGCCCAGCACGTCGATGGCCGCCCGCACCGCCGGCCGGGCACCGTACCGATCGGACGTCGTCGCCAGCAGTTGGGCGATATCGGACTGCATCTGTTCGTCGGAGGCGCCGTACTCGGAATAGCCGAAACCGCCGAACAGCGCCGTCTGGGAGTCGATGCTGATCTCACTGGGGCGCAGGTCTCCGTGCGAGATCTGATGGTTGTAGAGCACACCGAAGGACTCCCAGATCGGGCCGACCGCACTGTCGTCGGGGAGGTGGGGCAGCGGGATGCCCCGCGGGGTGGTGTGGGCGAAAACGGTCCAGCCGCGCTCCAGCCCGGCCACGCTGAGCGTGCTGGTGTTGGCGACGCCCAGATCGCCGGCGGCGATGGTCATCAGCGCCCGGTGTTCCACGGCGCGGTGCAGCGACATCTGCAGCGGCGCGGTCTCCTTGTCGCGCAGCACCAGCCAGCGCCAGAACTGCCGCACCGCCCCGCCGCTGCGCTGGTTCGGCCCGTACAGTTCGACCACCGCATGCCGTCCGGTCCGGTCGGTGGCGCTGAGTTCCAGCGGACCGCGTCCGCTGGGCCGCACGACCGTCATCGCGTCGGTGACGAATCCGCGCCGCGCCATCGCGCGCACGGCACCGTCGAGTGGGACCTCCAAGGCCGGCGTGCCGACCACCAGCACCACCACCGCGCCGACGAACCAGCCGACCGCCAGGCCGAGCAGCGACCGGGCCGGGACAACCGCGCTGACCAACAGGTGTATCGGCACGAACGCCAGCAGCAGGCCCCACCACCAGCGCCGCCACCGGGCCGGCTGCCAGGGACCCGCCACCGTGAGGACTGCGGCCAGCAGCGCGATCCACCGGGGGTCGTCGAGGAACTGCGACAGCATCGTCGACAGCCGGTCGTTGAGGTCGAAATGCCAGCGCGGTGCGGCGATGCCCTGACCGGAGATCGACAGCGCCAACACCGCGATGAAACCCGCCGCCGCGTAGGCACCCAGCAGTTTCCACTGCCGGCCGGCGATCAGCCCGATCAGGATCACGAACGGCAGAGCGACGATCACGACGCCATAGACCAGGTAGACGGCGTTGGACTGGGCCGGGGTGAGCACCCCGACGATCCGGGAGATCGACTTCTCCAGGCCGACCCAGTCGCTGCGGGTGATCAGCGAGCTGAAGATGACGATCGCCAGGAACAGCCCGGAAAGGCCCACCCGGACGATGTCGTTGGTTCGCCGGGTCAGCGGCTGTAGCAGATCACCGGTTACGGTGACCTCGCGTCCGTCGACTCGCACGGTGTTAGAACTTATCGTCACACGAACCCGAAGTAGCCCAGCACCGCCGCGGCGGCCACCACGATGAGCGGGTTGGTCTCGGTGCGCACGAAGATCACGGTTCCCACCGCACCTTCACTCCGGCCCGGTTCGACGATCAGCTGCGGCGTGATCTCTGACCGATCAGGCATAAGAGCGATGATGCTAACAGTCGCGACGCCGGTCAGCCGGGTGGCTAGGGGGTGGGCACAGGCGTGGGTAAAAGCGTGGGCACCGGGTTCGGCACTGGCGCGGGCAACGGCGCGGGCCCAGGGCTCGGCACAGGGGTGGGCACCGTCGCGGGCACAGGCGCGGGCCCCGTCTTGGGCGCCGGGAGCTCACCCGGCGGATTCTGACCCAGCAACGCGCCCTTGAGCAGGCCTGCGTCATACATGCCATAGATCCGGCGCAGGAGCGCGATCCGGCCCATGCCGCCGATCTCCTCGTTCGGGCCGATGCCGGGGACGAGGGTGCCCTGGCCGGGCGGGGCCGGGTCGACGTTGAGATTCAGCAGATAGTCCGGGTTGGATGCGCTGAGACTCGGGATCACCGCCACCGGCGCGGGGGGAACGCCCGGCCCTGGGACCGGAGGGCCCGGAACAGGAGGGCGCTGTCCCAGCAGCACGTCGGCGAACGACACGGGGGGAAGTCCCAGCGGGCCGCTGTCGGCGCCCACCTGGCCCAGCGGATTGCTAATCCGCGCCTGTTGCGGGACGAACTCGCCCGGGGCCGCGGGCACCACCGGACCCGGGGCCTCAGCAGCCAGAACACCCGGTGCAGGGGGTGCCGGGGGTGCCGGGACGGCCGGCGGCGCCGGCACAGGCAGGACGGGCGGCGGCGGACCTGGGTCGGCAGCAGCGGGCGCGATCGGCGCGAAAGCGACCGCGACTAGCGCGATCGCCGCCTTCAGACCTGTCATCCGTCCTCTCCCGTCGGCGGGCATGACGACCACCGTAATACGTTGCCCACCCGACCGGGAGCGATTTGCTGTGAAGTTAACCAGGCGGAAGGACCGGCAGCAGGAGCGGGTCGGCGGGGGTCGGCCCAGGTAGCAGGAACCTACTTGCAGAGACCCGCAAGCTTCTCGGAGGTGGCGGCGGCGGCTTTCAGCCGCTCCGCCTGCTCGGGCACGCTGCTGGTCTGACCGACGAAGAAGTACTGTGCGGCGTCCTGCAATTGAGCGGCCAGCGTGCCGATCGGCTCAGCCAACTCCGCCGGAGTGTTCGACGGGGTGTTCTGCCACAGATAGGCCGCCCCGCCGACCATCGACAGCCGGGTATTGGCCGCCACGGTTTCCAGCGCGACCGGCTCCGGACCGAGATTGGTCCGCGACTGCAATGAGACGCCCTCGGCGACCAGCGCGACCGTTTTGCAGGCCGCAGCTTTCGGGTCCGCCGCGGCGGAGTTGGCCGAGAACGCCCCGGGGGCCTCGGGCGCCTCGGGCGCCAAGGTCGGCGTCGGCTTGAACAGCGACCACCCGGCGGCCGCGGCGGCCAGCACGGACAAGGCCAGGGCGACCGGCGCCATCCACCCTGGCCCCGAGCGCCGCGACGTCACGACGGGCTGACCTGACGTGCGCGGATAGTCCCGGAAGGTCTCGTCAGGGTCGAAGGTTGGATCAGACATGGCCGCGATCCTACGCGTATCCTCGACGGCGACAGCACAGCGAGAGGACCACGATGGCGGCACCCCATCGGCGCTTGGCAGTCGCGTTGGGCGGTGGCGTCGCTGTCGTCGGAGCGGCGGTCGGAATCGTCGTCTCGGCGCCGGTCGCAGCCGCTAACACCTGCGCCCCCGGATTCGTGCCGAACCCGTATACCGCCCAGTGCCTGGCGCCGGTGAATACCCCGGTCATCAATGGCCAGCCCTGCATCGCGAGCAATATCGGGCTGTGCAATTCCTTCATCCAGAACCAACAGCCCCCGCGCGGACCGCGGCCGGTGGGCTGATTCAGGTTCGGGTGACCCTTTTGTTCAGCAGCCGGGCCATCCAGGCCGGCGACATCTGAGCCATCCCGGCAAGCACCTTGGTCTGCCGACCCACCGGGTAATGCACCTTGGGCAGCCAGGTCCGGTTCGGGTGGGTAGCCGCGTAGATCTCCTCGGCGACGTCTTCGGCAGTCAGGCGCACGCCCAGCGCCTTGGTGCTCTTGGTCTCCACACCGTCGACCATGGCGGTGGCGACGAACAGCGGCCACATCGCGATCACCCGGATGCCGTAGCGGCGCCACTCCAGTTCCAGGCCCTCGGTCAGACCGCGCACGGCGAACTTGGTAGCCGAGTAGGTGGCCAGTTCGGGCTGTCCGTAGATCGCCGAGGCCGAGCAGAGGTTGACCACCTGCGCCCCCCGGGTATCCCGCAGGTACGGAAAAGCCGTGTGCAGGCCGGCCATTGCGCCGTAGACGTTGACGTCGACCATCCGCCGCTGGGTCTGCAGCCCAATCTCCGCAAACCGTCCGTGACTGAGCACCCCGGCGTTGTTCACCAGGATGTCCAACCGGCGCGAACTGCCGGTGAACTCCGTCAATTGCAACGCCCAGTCGTCGGCGTCGGTGACGTCGAGATGCCCGATCGCGATGTCGCCACCGTGCGTGGTCACCTCCTCGCGCAACGACGCCAGCCCGCCCAGGTCGATGTCGTACGCGCCCACCCGGTATCCGCGCCGGGCGAAGGCCACGGCGGTGGCCCTGCCGATGCCCGCGGCGGCGCCGGAGATGAAGACGGTCGGCGAGGACGTCGACACGGAGGGAGACGACGGCGTCATGACCTCAAATCTAGACCGCCGTCGCCGCGGAGGGCGACGGGGCCGGTGACAGAATCAGCCGCATGAGCACCTGGCAGGACCTCACCGGACACGTCGCCCTCGTCACCGGCGGGAACAGCGGAATCGGCCTGGGCATGGCCCGCGGGTTGCGTAAAGCCGGTGCGGCCGTTGCCATCTGGGGTACCAACGCGGAACGCAACGCCGCCGCGGTCGCCGAACTGCGCGGGGATTCCGCGGACGCGCCGGTGGCCGCGTTCAGAGTCGACGTCAGCGACGAGGACGCCGTGACCGACGGCGTCGCACGCACGCTGGAGACCTTCGGCGCCATCGACTCCTGTTTCGCCAACGCCGGGGTGAGCGGCCGGCCGTCCCCGATCGACACCATGACCACCGCGGAGTGGCGGCGGGTGATGGGAGTCAACCTCGACGGCCAGTTCTTCACCGTGCGCGCCGTCGCCGGGCATATGAAGCAGCGCCATTGCGGTTCGATCGTGTTCACCAGCAGTGTGTCGATGACCGACGGCCTGCCGTTCGCCGTGCACTACGCCGCATCCAAGGCCGCGTTGGCCGCGATGGCACGCGGCCTGGCAGTGGAACTGGCCCGCGACGGCATCCGTGCGAACGCGATCGTGCCGGGCTGGACCAAGGCGGCGATGACCGAGGATCTGCTGGAATCACCTGCCGCGCAGACCAAGATCCTGCCGCGTGTTCCGGTCCGGCGCTGGGGCGTTCCGCAGGACTTCGAAGCGCTGGCGGTATGGCTGGCCGGCCCCGGTTCGGCCTACGTCACCGGCCAGACCATCGTGATCGACGGCGGGTACAGCATCTTCTGAGTGCGGGCGGAGGGACTCGAACCCTCACGCTCTTTCGAGCAATGGCACCTAAAGCCATCGTGTATGCCAATTTCACCACGCCCGCAAGCCCGTCGATCTTATCGCGGCTGATCACAGGTACCGTTTTGGTGTGTCCGTGCCCCGCCGCCGCCGCGTCGCGCTGATCCTGCTGGTGATCGTCGCCGCCGCCGGCTGCCTGGTACTGGGCTGGTGGCAGTGGACCCGGTTCGAATCGACGTCCGGCAACTTCCAGAACCTCGGGTATGCCCTGCAGTGGCCGCTGTTCGCGGGGTTCTGCATCTACGCTTATCGGCAGTTCGTCAGATACGAGGAGACACCGCCGCAACCGTCGGATTCCGACGGCCCCACCGAGATCCCCGCCGGGCTGCTGCCCGAGCGCCCCGCACCGGCGGCACAACCGCAGGACGCCACCATGCGCGAGTACAACGCCTACCTCGCCGAGCTTGCCGAATCCGACCAGGGCGGCCCCCCGGCCGCCGGTAGCGCCGACCAGAACAGGACCACCGCATGACCGAGACTCCCCCGATCACCCCGGTCGAGAAGATTCGCTCGGCGCTGAAGGGCTACCGGGTGATGGCCTGGATGACCGGCATCTGGCTGATCGCTCTGGTCTACGAGATGGTGCTCAAGTACATCGTCAAAGTGGACAACCCGCCGAACTGGATCGGCGTGGTGCACGGCTGGGTCTATTTCGTCTACCTGTTGTTCACCGCTAACCTGGCGGTCAAGATCCGCTGGCCCATCGCCAAGACCATCGGGGTGCTGCTCGCCGGCACCATCCCGCTACTGGGCATCATCGTCGAGCAGGTTCAGACCCGCGAGATCAAAGAGCGGTTCAATCTCTAGCCAGTTCGCGTAGCGCCGGCACCAGCTTCGCCAGGGCCCGCCCGCGGTGCGACACCGCATCCTTCTCGGCGGCGCTCAGCTGCGCGGCGCTTCTGCCATTCGTGGGGCCGTCCCCAGGAGTCTCTCCCACCGGGATGAACACCGGGTCATAGCCGAAACCCCCGTCGCCCAACGGTTCCCGGGCGATCACTCCGGGCCACTCCCCGCGCACCACCGTCAGATCGTCCGCACCGGGCCCGGTCGCCAGCGCACACACCGACACGAACGCCGCGTCGCGCCGCTCATCGGGGACATCACCCATCTGGGCCAGCAGCAACCGATAGTTGGCGACATCCTTGTCGGGATCCCCAAAGCCACCGGACCACCGCGCCGACAGCACCCCGGGCATGCCGTTGAGTGCCGCCACCGCGATGCCGGAGTCGTCGGCCAGCGCCGGAATCCCGTTCGCGGCGAAGGCATCCCGCGCTTTGGCGATCGCGTTCTCCTCGAAGGTAGCCCCGGTTTCGGGCGCCTCGGTGAACGGCGGCACGTCATCGAGGGTCAGCAACTCCAGCCCGGTGATGCCGGCGCCGTCGAGGACCCGGTGAAGTTCGGTCAGCTTCTTGCGGTTTCGGCTGGCGATGAGAAGTCGGGTCATGAACCTGACCCTATTGCGCCGCAACTAGCTTCCGAAGCTTTTCTTCGGCGGCGGACCGTCGGGCAGTTCACCGGGGTACGGCAACGCCAGCGCCTCGCGCTGAGCGGCGAACAGGGTGTCGCAGGCAGCCAGCGCGGCGTCGAGCAGTTTGTCCAGCGTGGAGCGTGGGAACGTGGCACCCTCCCCGGTTCCCTGGACCTCCACCAGCGTGCCGGTGTCGGTGGCCACCACGTTCATGTCCACCTCGGCGCGGGAGTCCTCCTCGTAAGGCAGATCTACCCGCAC
>NZ_JBIIOV010000024.1:0-26374 GCF_044342925.1 Mycobacterium sp.
CGGCCTGGAGGCTCTGGCGCAGCAGGTCAAGGAAAACCTTGTACTCGTCGGAGTGGTCGTCCTCGTCGGGCGGAACCACACCGGCCTTCTCGAACTGAGCGCCGCGCAGCACCAGCATGGTGGCGTCGCCGCCGTCGTCGAGGATCATGTTGGCCGGCGCTTCAACACCATCTTTGGAAGGCCAGGTGAGCATCTGCTCGGCGGCCCACCAGTACTCCTCCAGCGACTCGCCCTTCCAGGCGAAGATCGGCACACCCTTGGGCTCCTCGGGGGTTCCGTTGGGGCCGACGACGGTCGCGGCTGCGGCGTGGTCCTGGGTGGAGAAGATGTTGCAGCTCGCCCACCGGACCTCGGCGCCGAGGGCCACCAGTGTCTCGATGAGCACCGCGGTCTGCACGGTCATATGCAGCGAACCGGAGACCCGCGCACCCTTGAGCGGCAGCACGTCGGCGTACTCACGACGCAGGGCCATCAGGCCGGGCATCTCGTGTTCGGCCAGCCGAATCTCTTTGCGGCCGAACTCGGCCAGAGACAAATCGGCAACCTTGAAATCAATCCCGTTGCGGGAGTCGGCAGTCATGGAGAGCGCAGAAGACATGGCGCATACGTTAACCGCAAAGACCCCGAATTACCTCATCGGGGGTCTACAGTTCCGTGGCGCTCGGCAAACGGGGTCAACAGCCTGGCCAGGTCGGCGGCGACGTCGTGGTCGGCTTCCGGTGGCATCGCTACGTAGCTCATGGCAAGGCGGACGATGGCGCGGGCCAGCACTCCGGCGTCCTCGGGCTCGGTATGCACCCAGCTGCCCATCAGCGCAACGGCCAGCCGCTGCGAGCAGTGCGCGAAGATTGGACCGCTGTCGGTGGTGATGATCTGCAGCAAATCGGGTTTGGCGACGCCGGTCAGCAAAGAGATGACCAGCGGGTCGGCCGCCTAAAGGCCGACCGTAGCGCGGAACAGCCGGCTCGGCACCGATGCCTCCACCCGGATCGGCCCGTCGTCGGCGGCTACCCACGCCGCCGCACCGCGGTCGATGCGTACCTCGTCGGACTTCGCCCGCGCGATCACCGCCCCCTCGGTGCACACCAGGATCTGCGGGCCCTCGTGGCGCGCCGGCGCATCGACCTCGTGGCCCAGGTTCGGCCCGTCCAGCGTCAACTCCGTGGCGGCGAACTCGACCGCCGGTGTGTCATAGACCAATTCGATGCCGTCGCGACGAGTGGGCACCCGGACCTCCGGGGCGGGGTCGAAGTCCAGCACCCGCAGGAGTTCGGGAACGTCGACGTGTTTGGGCGTCAGTCCGCCGCGAAGGACATTGTCGGAGTTGGCCATCACTTCCATGGCCACCCCGCGCAGGTAGCTGTGCAGGTTGCCGGCGGGCAGGAAGATGCCCTCGCCGGGCTTCAGGCCGATCCGGTTGAGCAGCAGCGCCGCCAGCACGCCGGCATCGCCGGGGTAGCGCTCCCCCAGCTCGAGAATCGTCCTGGCTTCGCCGCTGAATTGCTTTGCGCCCGAGCGGAGATAGCCGACGGCGCCTTCCAGAACGGCGGCGATGAGTGCTTCAAGATCGGGTTGGGGCGCGGTGATCCAGGTGGTGAACAGCGCGCGCAGTCCGTCGGCATCGGACTGGTCGGTGAGCAGGGCGATGTAGGGCTCGAGGTCGGCCACCGCCAGCGCACGCATCAGCTCCACCGACTGCGCGGCGGCCCGGAACCCGGCAAGCGCCTCGAATTCGGTGAGCGCCACCAGCAGTTCGGGCTTGTGGTTACGGTCGCGGTAGTTGCGCACCGACGAGTTCACCGGCAAGCCGCTGCGCTCTTCCCGATCGAAACCCTCCACCGCCTGCCGGGCGCTGGGATGAGCCTGCAAGGACAGCGGCTCGTCGGCGGCGAGCACCTTGACCAGGAACGGCAGCACGTCACCGAAGCGCGCGCGTACCTGATGACCCAATTCGCCCTCGGGATCGGCCGCGATCACATCCAGCAGGGACGCCTGCTCGCCGCCGGGTCCTTCCACCCGGGCCGGATCGCCCGGATGGGCACCCAGCCACAGTTCCGCTTCGGGATGAGCTGTCGGGGAGGACCGTCCGGTGAATTCCGCGATCGCGACGCGCGATCCCCACGCATAGGTCCGGATGGCTCCGCGTAACAACTGCACGGCCCTGCTATCCCCCTGCCAATCTGCGATAAACCGCGGCCATCTCCAACCGCACCGCCAACGTGGCCAGCTGTTGTTCGACATGCGCGTTGCTTGCCGGGACTGATCCTGCCTCACCGACATCCTCGGCACCGACGAGGTCGACACCATCGATACCGGCGACCCGAGCGCCGAGCGCCGGACGTTCGGTCTCCAAGGTCAGCGCCAGCACCCGCGGCCTGCTGGGCAGCGGACCGTCGATCTCCTCGTCGTGGAACAGCGCACCCACTGGATCGGCGTACCCGGCGGTCGACGACGGACGCCGCAGAGCCACGAGGGCGTCGGCCAGCCCCACGGCCGCCACAGGCTCGCCGGCGATTCGCACCAGCACCGCGCCGGCGTGCCTCGCCAGGGCCAGGCTCGCCGGGCAGTCTCCGGCAAGCACCACCCGCCGACCCATCATCCGGTCGGCCAGCGCCTTGGCCGGGTTGGTGAACACCTCGCGCGTCGCGCTGTTCCGCAACGCCTCCGCGTCGAGTTCGTCGGCCAGCGCCTCGAGGTCGGTCGTCAGTGGGGCGAGTCCCGGGTCGACCGCCGCCAGCGTCGCCAGCCCGGCGGCCAGAAAGCGGCACAGCCCGAACTCCTCGGGCACCCAGAGCCTCGGCGCCAGCACCGCGGCTCGGCCGGCGGTGGCGTCGCGCAGGGGACCTTCGAACGGTGCGGCGATCACCACCCGCGCGCCTCGGCGCACGGCCATCGCCGCCGCGGAGACTAGAACCGGATCTCCCGGATCGTCGCCGGCGACGACGAGCACATCCAGCGGCCCGATCCAGGGCAGCGCCTGGCTGGCGAGCACGATCGGCTCACCGGCCGTCGCGTCCAGCGCACCGGCGAGCATTGCCCCGGCGGACGCGGCCGGCCCGCGGCCGGCCAGCCACACCACTGTGCGGGGCCGCTGGCCGCCGGCGATCGGCTCCAGCGCACCCTCCTCAACGGCGGCGGCGGTGGCCCGAACCTGGGCACCGGCCATCGCGGCGGCGCGGAGCAAGCCGTCGCGGTCGGCCTCGACCAGCCCGTCGGTGTCGTCGAGGTCGACGCATCCGTGGGCAGCACTCATGTGCCTGCCCCACTGAGCGCCGAGATTCGCTCGGCGGCCTGTGTCACGATGGCGTCGACCTCTTCGGGGGTGCGGGCCTCGACGTTGAGCCGCAGCAGCGGCTCGGTGTTCGAGGTGCGCAGATTGAACCACGCGCCGTCACCGAGGTCCACGGTCACACCGTCCAGCCGGTCAGTCGAAACGGTCCGTGGCGCAAAGGATTCCAGCACCGCGTCGACACTGGCAGGTGCGTCGTCGACGCGGAAGTTGATCTCCCCCGAGGCGGCGTAGCGCTGATAGTCCCCCATCAGCTCAGACAGGGGCCGGTCCTGGCTGCCGAGTGCCGCCAGCACGTGCAGCGCGGCCAGCATGCCGGAGTCGGCGCCCCAGAAGTCGCGGAAGTAGTAGTGCGCGGAGTGCTCACCGCCGAAGATCGCACCGCTGTCGGCCATCAGCGCCTTGATATAGGAATGCCCGACGCGGGAGCGGATCGCGGTGCCGCCGCGTTCGGCGATCAGTTCGGGAACCACCCGCGAGGTGATCAGGTTGTGGATGACGGTCGCGCCCGGCTCCCGGCCCAACTCCCGGTCGGCCACCAGCGCGGTGACAGCCGACGGCGACACCGGCTGGCCGCGTTCGTCGACGACGAAGCAGCGGTCGGCATCGCCGTCGAAGGCCAGACCGATGTCAGCGCCGACGGTACCGACGTACTTCTGCAGGTCCATCAGGTTGGCCGGCTCCAGCGGGTTGGCCTCGTGGTTGGGGAAGGAACCGTCGAGCTCGAAATACAGCGGCAGGACGGTCAAGCCCGGAATCGCGCCCAGGACCGCCGGCGAGGTGTGCCCGGCCATCCCGTTGCCCGCGTCCACGGCCACTCGCATCGGACGCAGCGAATCGACATTGACCAGCGAGCGCAGGAACGCGCCGTAGTCGGCGAGCACGTCCTGGTCGCGCACCGCACCCCGCGGGCCGTCCCATCCGTCCCCGGCCGGTACCCCGGCGATGATCTCCTCGCGGATGACGGCCAGGCCGGTGTCCTCGCCGACCGGCTTGGCCGCGGCCCGGCACATCTTGATCCCGTTGTACGCGGCCGGGTTGTGGCTGGCGGTGAACATGGCGCCCGGGCAGTTCAGCAGCCCGGAGGCGAAGTACAACTGGTCGGTGGAGGCCAGGCCGATGCGCACCACGTCCAGGCCCTGCGAGGTGACGCCGTCGGCGAACGCGTCGGCCAGCGTCGGTGAACTCTCCCGCATGTCGTAGCCGACCACCACCGAGGAGCTGGCGTCCGCGCCCTCGGCGCGCATCAAGCGGGCGAACGCCCCGCCGACATCGCGCACCAGAGCTTCGTCGATCTCGGTGCCCACCAGTCCGCGCACGTCGTAGGCCTTGATCACGCGGCGCACGTCAGCGGCGGACCTGGGCATGGCGGGCTCCTCGCGGGCGGGGGACATATCGGCCGCCAGCCTAGCCCGACCGTCAGTCGGTGGGGTCGGGAAGAACCCTCAGATGCCCACGCCGACGACCGGTCGATCCGATCCGCGGCACTCCGGCCGGGACGCCTGCCCCCGCCGACGACGACGGCACCACCCCGACGTCGGAGAATCCATGCATGGGCGAGCCACCGGAGACCATTCCCCCGCGCCCGTCCCGGCCTTCCCGGACGGCATCGGCCAGTGCGACGAGGTCGTCCTCGTCGGGGTTGGTCGGCAATGGGGCGGCGTGGCGCACCAACTCCCAGCCGCGCGGTGCGGTGATCCGGCTGGCGTGCCCGAGGCACAAATCCCAGGAGTGCGGCTCGCGGACGATCGCCAGCGGACCCACCACGGCAGTGGAGTCGGAGTAGACGTACGTCAGCGTCGCCACCGCGTAATGGGCGCACCCGGGCCGGCTGCAGCGACGGGGAACATTCACGCCGGTGAGGCTATCGCGGCGAATCAGCGGGTGATGCCGGACACGCGCAGCCGCAAACACGCCGATGTGGAACCGTTACGATCTCCATTCCATGGCCGACAGCCGCAGTTCCCGGCGGGGCGGACGGTCGGGGGGCGCTTCCCGTCGCGGACGCGAGATGCGCGGCCCCCTGCTGCCACCGACCGTTCCCGGCTGGCGAAGTCGCGCGGAGCGTTTCGACATGGCGGTGCTCGAGGCATACGAGCCGATTGAGCGGCGTTGGCATGAGCGGCTGACCGAACTGGATGTGGCGGTGGATGAGATACCCCGCATCTCGCCGAGAGATCCCGACAGCGTCCAGTGGCCACCAGAAGTGGTCGCTGACGGGCCGATTGCCCTGGCCCGGTTGATACCGGCCGGTGTCGATGTCCGGGGTAACGCCACCCGGGCTCGAATTGTGTTGTTCCGCAAGCCGATCGAGCGGCGGGCAAAAGACTCGCTCGATCTGACCGATCTGCTGCACGAGATCCTGGTGGCGCAGATCGCGACCTATCTCGGGGTCGAACCGTCCGTTATCGACCCGACTATGGACAGCGACGACTGAACGTGGTTGGGCCGACAGCCGATCAGATGATGCCGCGCTTGAGGCGCCGGCGCTCACGCTCGGACAGGCCGCCCCAGATTCCAAAGCGCTCGTCGTTGGCCAGGGCGTACTCCAGGCACGCATCGCGTACCTCGCAGCCCAGGCAGATCCGCTTGGCCTCGCGGGTCGAGCCGCCCTTCTCGGGGAAGAACGCCTCCGGATCGGTCTGCGCGCACAGGGCTTTTTCCTGCCACTGCGGGTCGTCCGGGGTGAGCGGCATGTCCATGAGGTCCGGCACCACGCTCAAGTGGGTCCGCGGGAAAGATCCCGTCCCCATGGGTCCGGTGACTGTCTGCGGTGCGCCCAGCGCCCCGAGAAAGAACTCGTAGGACATGTCCGCCCTCCTTACCTGGTTTTCGTGGTGCGACGGTCTCTACTGTTCGAACATGTGGTCGAATCACGGTCTGCGACACCGAAACCGGCAGGTCGACCGGGAAATGACACTGCTGTGATTAGACAGGTCCGAGGTGCCCGGGTCAAGCCGTTCGGCCGATTTCATTACCACTTTCGTTACCTGTTACGGCGTGTCGACACCGCGGCGTGTCTAGCGAGTTACGTCACTGTGACCGCGTGCATGCGCCTGCGCGGCGACCGCATAGTGTCCAACATTGTGAAAGTGACCGTTCTCGTCGGCGGCATCGGCGGCGCCCGATTCCTGCTGGGCGTGCAACGACTTCTGGGCCTCGGCCAGTCCGCCGGCCAGTCCGCCGGCCAGTCCGCCGGCCAGTCCGCCGGCCAGGTGCCCGGCGACCACGAGTTGACGGCCGTGGTCAACGTCGGGGACGACGCGTGGATGTACGGCGTCCGCATCTGCCCGGATCTGGACACCTGCATGTACACGCTCGGCGGCGGAATCGATCCAGAGCGCGGCTGGGGACACCGCGATGAAACCTGGCACGCAAAAGAGGAACTCGCCGCCTACGGCGTGCAACCGGACTGGTTCGGGCTCGGCGACCGCGATCTGGCCACCCACCTGGTGCGTAGTCAGATGCTGCGGGCGGGATATCCGCTCGGGCAGGTCACCGAAGCCCTGTGCCACAGGTGGTCCCCCGGCGCGGTGCTGCTGCCTGCCAGCGACGACCGCTGCGAAACCCACGTCGTGGTGACCGATCCGGACACCGGCGATCAGAAGGCCATCCACTTCCAGGAGTGGTGGGTGCGTTACCGGGCGAAAATCCCTACGCACAGTTTCGCTTTCGTCGGCGCCGATACCGCCGGCGCGGGCCCGGGCGTCGTCGAGGCGATCACCAGTGCCGACGTGGTGCTGCTCGCCCCGTCGAACCCCGTGGTCAGCGTCGGCGCCATCCTCGCCGTGGGCGGCATCCGCGGCGCGCTGCGCTCCACTCCTGCGCCGGTGGTCGGCTATTCGCCGATCGTCAGCGGAAAACCGTTGCGGGGCATGGCCGACGAGTGCCTGTCGGTGATCGGGGTTCAGAGCAGCTCGCAGGGTGTCGGTCGACACTACGGCGCGCGTTCGGGCACCGGCCTGCTCGATTACTGGCTGGTCCACGACACCGACGAGGCCGACGTGCCGGGGGTGACGGTGAAATCCATTCCGCTGCTGATGTCGGACCCCGATGCCACTGCCGCGATGGTCCGGGCAGGACTGGATCTCGCCGGGGTGTCCTGGTGAGTGCCGAGCAGGGACCCATCGAACGGCCGATTGAGCACGGCACCGCCGCGCCGGTCGAAATCCTTCCTGTCCCAGGTCTTCCCGAGTTCCGGCCGGGTGACGACCTCGCCGCCGCCATCGCCGCGGCGGCGCCGTGGCTGCTCGACGGCGACATCGTCGTCGTCACCAGCAAGGTGGTGTCCAAGTGCGAGGGACGCATCGTCACCGCACCTGAGGACGCCGACGAGCGCGATGCGTTGCGGCGCAGGCTGATCCACCAGGAGGCAGTCAGGGTGCTGGCCCGCAAAGGCCGCACCCTGATCACCGAGAACCGCCACGGGCTTGTCCAGGCCGCCGCCGGTGTGGATGGATCGAACGTCAGCACAACCGAATTGGCGCTGCTGCCCGACGATCCGGACGCCAGCGCCGCAGCGCTGCGCACAGCACTGCGGCAGCGCACCGGCGCCGAGGTCGCGGTGGTCGTCACCGACACGATGGGCCGGGCCTGGCGCAACGGCCAGATCGACGCCGCCATCGGATCGTCCGGCCTTCCGGTGCTGCACGGCTACGCCGGAGCCCGCGACAGCCACGGCAACGAATTGCTGGTCACCGAGGTCGCCGTCGCCGACGAGATCGCCGCGGCGGCGGATCTGGTCAAGGGCAAGCTCACCGGGGTTGCGGTGGCGGTCGTGCGCGGACTGCGGAACCTGACCGAGCGTGACGACGGCTCATGCGCGGCCGCCCTGTTGCGCGGCGGACCTGATGACCTGTTCTGGCTCGGCACCGCCGAAGCCATCGACCTGGGCCGCAGTCAGGCGCAGTTGCTGCGCCGCTCGGTGCGCCGCTTCGCCGACCGGGCCGTCGAGGAGCAGCTGATCGAGGCAGCCGTCGCCGAGGCCCTCACCGCACCGGCTCCGCACCACACCCGGCCGGCCCGCTTCGTGTGGTTGGCCGACCGGGACCGCCGCGTCGAACTGCTGGACCGGATGAAGGATGCCTGGCGGGCGGACCTGACCGGCGACGGCAAGCCGGCCGATGCCGTCGAACGCCGGGTGGCGCGCGGTCAGATCCTCTACGACGCGCCCGAGGTGCTGATCCCGTTCATGGTGCCCGACGGCGCTCACCACTACCCCGATGCCGTCCGCACCCGAGCCGAGCACACCATGTTCACCGTCGCCGTCGGCGCGGCGGTGCAGGCCCTGCTGGTGGCGCTGGCCACCCGCGGCGTCGGCAGCTGCTGGATCGGCTCGACGATCTTCGCCGCCGATGTGGTCCGCGACGTCCTGGACCTGCCCGCGGAGTGGGAACCGTTGGGCGCCGTCGCCGTCGGCTATCCCGCCGAGGAGCTCGGGCCCCGCGGTCCGGCCGCGCTGGATGACCTGCTGGTGCGAACGTGAACGACCCGGTCTGGGAGTCGGCGGTCCGCATGCTGACCACCTGGACGCCACCCGACTCCAGCCAGGACGCGCTGCGCGAGGCGGTGCTGGCGTTTCTGCACGCCCGCCCCGACGGCTGCCGGCGATCGTGTGTCCCGGGTCATGTCACGGCGTCCACGCTGGTGGTCGACCACAGCGGCACCCGCGCGCTGCTCACCCTGCATCCCCGTATCGGTCGCTGGGTGCAGTTGGGCGGGCACTGCGAGGACGGCGACGCCGACATCGTGGCCGCGGCGCTGCGCGAAGCCACCGAGGAATCCGGCATCGCCGGTCTGCGGATGGAGCCGACCCTGGCGGCTATCCACGTCCATCCGGTCACCTGCTCGCTGGGTGTGCCGACCCGGCATCTGGACCTGCAGTTCCTCGCGCACGCCCCGGCTCAGGCCAACGCGGTGATCAGCAATGAGTCGCTGGATCTGCGGTGGTGGCCGATGGATGCGCTGCCCGGCGATCCCGACGATGGGCTGGCGCGGCTGGTCGCGGCCGTCGCCGACCGCCGCTAGATATCGCTGGAGTAGCGGATTCCACAGTCCGGGATGAGCACGCCCGGCCAGACCCGCGCGCCGCGCAGCAGTTCGCAGCGGGCGCCGATGTCTGCGCCATCGCCGATCACCCCGTCGCGGATCAACGCTCGGGGGCCGATCCGGCAGCCGGCGCCGATGATCGACCGCTCCACTACCGCACCGGGTTCGATGCGGGCGCCGTCGAAGATCACCGCGCCGTCGAGCCGCACACCGGCGCCGATCTCCGCGCCGCGACCCACCACGGTCCCGCCGTACAGCAGCGCGCCGGGCGCCACCGAAGCCCCGTCGTGCACCAGGCTCTCCCCGCGATGACCACCCAGCGCTGGCGAGGGGGCGATCCCGCGGACCAGGTCGGCCGAGCCGCGGACGAAGTCCTCCGGGGTGCCCATGTCGCGCCAGTAGGACATGTCGACGTAGCCGCACACCTTGGCGCCGCCGGCGAGCAGGCTTGGGAACACCTCGCGCTCCACCGACACCTCCCGGCCGCGCGGGATGAGGTCGATGACACTGCGTTTGAAGATGTAGGTGCCGGCGTTGATCTGATCGGTCGGCGGGTCCTCGGTCTTCTCCAGGAAGGCCAGCACGTTGCCGTCGGCGTCGGTGGGCACCGAGCCGAACGCGCGCGGGTCGCTGACCCGCACCAGATGCAGGCTGACGTCGGCATCGCGCTCGGCGTGGGCGTTCAGCATGGCGCCGAGATCGGCGCCGGAGAGCACGTCGCCGTTGAGCACCATCACGGTGTCGTTGCGCAGCTTGGGGATCACGTTGGCGATGCCGCCGCCGGTGCCCAGCGGCGTCTCCTCGACGACGTAGTCGATCTGCAGTCCCAGTTCGGAACCGTCGCCGAACGCGGCTTCGAAGGTCTCGGCCTGGTACGAGGTGCCCAGCACGACGTGCTCGATGCCGGCGGCGGCGATCCGCGACAGCAGGTGGGTGAGGAACGGCAGGCCCGCGGTGGGCAGCATCGGTTTGGGCGCCGACAGTGTCAGCGGCCGCAGCCGGGTGCCCTTGCCGCCGACCAGCACGACGGCGTCGACGTCCTTCGGATTCACGGTCATGACCCTCTTTCCAATTCACGACGGGATTTGCGCACCGCCGCGTTCGCTCGGACCCCCAGCGCGGCTTTCATCGTCCACCGCAACGGCGCCTGCCACCACTCAGCGTGTCGGTCCGACAGGTAGATATAGGTGCTGTCGTGGTGGGCGCGCAGGTTGCGCGACGGGTTGCGGCCGGTCGAGTGGCCCTTGTCGTGCAGGATCTCCGAGCCCGGCACGTAGACGTTCAGCCAGCCCGCCCGGGTGAGCCGGTCGCCGAGGTCGACGTCCTCCATGTACATGAAATAGCGCTCGTCGAAGCCGCCGATCGCGTCGAACGCTTTCCGGCGCACCAGAAGACACGCCCCGGACAGCCAGCCGACCGGCCGCTCGCTGGGCTCGACGGTCTCCTGACGGTAGGACTTGGTCCAGGGGTTGGTCTTCCAGACGAATCCGACCACGGCGTGCATGCCGCCGCGAACCAAGCTGGGCAGGTGCCGGGCCGACGGATAGATCGAGCCGTCGGGGTCGCGGATCAACGGCCCCAGGGTGCCGGCCTGCGGCCAGCGGCCGGCGGCCTCCAGCAGGGCGTCGATGCTGCCCGGGCCCCACACCACATCGGGGTTGGCCACGAGAACGAGCTCCTGGTCGGCCGGAACGGTGGCGACGGCACGGTTGACCGCGCTGCCGTAGCCGAGATTGCCGCCGGTCCGCAGCAGTCTGGTCCCCGGATAGCGTTCCACCGCTTCCTCAGGGGCACCGTCCACCGAACCGTTGTCGGCCATGATCACCTGCAGCGGCATGTCGGTGGCCACGGTAAGCGAGGACAGGAAGCGATCGAGGTGGGTGCCCGACGAGTACGTCACCGTCACCACGGTCAGGGCCGGCTCGTCGCTCACGGCGTCGAGGCTATCGGTCCGGGTCCGACCGGAACCGCAAGCGCCACCGCGAGGGCGTGGTGCCACGGCCGAAGCAGCGTCAGCCCGGCCCTGACGGAGCCGGCCATGGACAACGCCGAGTACACCGGCCGACGTGCCGGGCGGGGCACCGCCTCGGTGTCCACCGGACGCACCCGTTCGGGGTCGGCGCCCAGCAGCGCGAACACCGCCCGGGCCTGCTCGAATCGGCTCACCGGGCCGTCGTTGGCCACGTGCAGGGTGGGCGCGGTGACGCCACCTGCGGCCACTTCGAGCAGCGCCGCCACCAGGTCTTCGACGTAGGTGGGCGAACCGATCTGGTCGGCCACCACATCAACGGTCCGGTCGGTGGCGGCCAGCCGGCGCATCACGGCGACGAAGTCACTGCCGTCGGCGCCGGTGAACACCCAGGAGGTGCGGACCACCTGGGCGCTGGGCAGCGCCGCGTGCACCGCCACTTCACCGGCGAGTTTGCTGCGCCCGTACACGCTCAGCGGCGCGCAGGCGTCGGTGATGTCATAGGGCCGGGGCGGGTCGCCCTCACGACGGCCACCGAAGACGTAGTCGGTGGAGATGTGGATCAGCCGCGCCCCGCTGGCGGCGCACGCCGATGCCAGATTGCCGGGGCCGACGGCATTGATGGCGTGGGCGGCGGCCGGATCGGTTTCGGCGGCATCGACATTGGTCAAGGCGGCGCAATTGACCACCAGGTCGTCGTGGCAGACTTCGCGCCGGACCGCCTCGGCGTCGGTGATATCCAGATCAGCGTGGGTGAGCCCGGCCACCTCATATCCGCGGGCGGCCGAACGCACTGCCAGACATCGACCGACCTGGCCCGCCGCGCCGGTGATCACGATCCGCACGGCCTTGAGTCTGGCACGCCGGTTCGGGCTACCGCCGATGCGCCCGCTTCACCAGTAGCCTGATCGGGTGTCAGATGAGACGGAAGTGACGCCAGTGACGGGCGGGCGGCCGGTCGTGCGCACCCTGATGGCCGTACTGGCCGTGATGATCCTGCTCGGGACCGGTGCGGCCTGGGGTTCGGTGCGCAACTTCGAGAGCGGCATCTTCCACTTCACCACCGCTCTGCTCGGCCCCCGCGACGGCAACGACGACGGCGCCACCGACATCCTGCTGGTGGGCATGGACAGCCGCACCGACGCTCATGGCAACCCGCTGTCCGCGCAGGAACTGGCCGACCTGCACGCCGGCGACGAGGCCGCGACCAACACCGACACCATCATCTTGGTGCGCATTCCTTACAACGGGCGCTCGGCCACCGCCATCTCCATCCCCCGCGACTCCTACGTCGACGCCCCGGACCTGGACAAGACCAAGATCAACGGCGTCTACGGTCAGGTCAAGCTCGACCGGATGAAGGAGCTCGTCGAGAACCAGGGCATGGACCCCGCCCAAGCCGAGCCGCAGTCCGTCGAAGCCGGCCGCAACGCCCTGATCCAGACCGTCGGCGACCTGACCGGTGTGACGGTCGACCACTACGCCGAGATCGGGCTGCTGGGCTTCTCTCTGATCACCGATGCCCTCGGCGGCGTCGAGGTGTGCCTGAAAGAACCTGTGCGCGAGCCGCTTTCCGGCGCCGACTTCCCAGCCGGCTGGCAGCGGCTGGACGGACCGCAGGCGCTGAGTTTCGTCCGCCAGCGCCACGACCTGCCGCGCGGGGACCTCGACCGGGTGGTGCGTCAGCAGGTGGTCATGGCTTCCCTTGCCCACCAGGTGATTTCGAGCAAGACGTTGAAGAGTCCGGCCACCCTCAACCGGCTGGAGGACGCCATCCAGCGCTCGGTGGTGATCTCGTCGGGTTGGGACGTGATGGACTTCCTCAACCAGTTGCAGCGGCTGGCCGGCGGCAACGTGGCCTTCGCCACCATCCCGGTGATCGCCGAGGACGGCTGGAGCGACGACGGCACCCAGTCGGTGGTGACCGTCGACCCGGATGCGGTGCATCGGTGGGTCGAAAGCCTGCTGCAGGATCAGGACGAGGGCAAGACCGCGAAGGTGGCCTACACCCGCGACCAGACCACGGTGGACGTGGCCAATGACAGCTCGGTCAACGGCCTGGCCGGTGCGGTGTCCGACCGGCTGACCGCGGTGGCGTTCAAGCCCGGGGCGATCGGCAACAACGACAAAGCAAAAGTCGATCGCAGCCAGGTTCAGGCCGCCGCCGCCGACGATCTCGGCGCGCAGGCAGTCGCGCAGGAACTCGGCGGGCTGCCGATCGTGGCCGATCCGTCGATTCCGGCCGGCACCGTGCGCGTGGTGCTGGCCGAGGATTACCAGGGCCCCGGCTCGGGTCTGGACGGAACGTTGCCCACCGCGGCGACGATCCACGACGCGGCAGCCCAGGCGGCACCGTCGGAAGCCGCACCGCCGTCGCCGGTGATCACCGCGGGGTCCGACGACCCCAAGTGTGTGAATTGACGCAGTGTGTGAATTGACGCAGTGTGTGAATTGACGCTCACCGACGCCCTGCTCGGGCCGCTGCTGGCCGCCGACGGCATGGGGCCGCGAATCACCTACTACGACGACGCGACCGGTGAGCGGATCGAACTGTCCACCGTGACGCTGGCGAACTGGGCGGCCAAGACCGGCAATCTGCTGCGCGACGAGCTCGGAGCCGGCGCCGGCAGCCGGGTGGCGGTGTTGCTGCCTGCGCACTGGCAGAGCGCGGCGGTGCTGCTCGGGGTGTGGTGGATCGGCGCGGAGGCGGTGCTGAGCCCAGTGCTGAACTCAGGAGGAGCCGGTGGCGCCGATCTGGCGTTGTGCACCGTCGACCGGCTGGACGATGCCGACGCGGCCGCGGGCGGCGGAGAGGTCGCGGTGCTCTCGCTGGATGCGTTCGGCAAGCCGGTCCCCGACCTGCCGATCGGAGTCACCGACTACGCCACCACCGTGCGGGTGCACGGCGACCAGGTGACGCCGGAGCGGTCCCCCGGCCCTGCGCTGGAAGGTCGTTCGGTCGACGACGTACTCGCCGAAGCCCGGCGCAGCGCCGAGCGGCAGGGGCTCAACGCCGGCGACCGGGTGATGTCGACGCGTACCTGGTCGACGCCGGGCGACCTCATCGACAATCTGCTGGCTGTCTTCGCCGCCGGCGCGTCGCTGGTACAGGTGGCCCATCCCGATCCCGGGATGGCCGACCGGCGGCGGGTGACCGAGAAGGTCACCCGCACAATGGATTAGGCAGCCGGAGCAGCAGTCGCTGCGGGGGCGGCAGGCGCTGGCGGCACCGCCGGAACCGCGGGGGCAGCCGGGGCAACCGGAGCCACAGGGGCGACGGGAGCCGCCGAGGCAGTGGCCGGCTCCGGCACCGCAACCGGAGCCGGGGCCGGGGCGGCCGGATTCCAGATCGCCGGATCCACGGCCGGGAAGGTCGGGCACTTGGCCGCGATCTCATTGGCCTGCGGTTCGTCGACGGTGAACAGCCCGACGAACTCGGGGAAGCGTCCCGCGAGCTGGTTGGCCTCGCCCTGCCGCTGGGACGGCGGGGTCTGCAGCAGCAGGTTCATGTGGTAGATGATCCCGCCCTGGATCCAGCGAGGCTGGCTGTTGAACCTGCCTACCAGGTTTCCGTAGGCCACCGGGTCGGAAGCGCGGGTGGCGGCCATGATCTGGTCCAGCGAGCAGGTGGTGTTGAGCATGCCCGGCGCCAGCGGGGCCTCGGCCGAGGCGCTGGCGGGGAATCCCAGTGCGCCCGCGGTCAGCGCGCCGGCGATGAGGGTGGTGCTGAGAGTTCGCAGGATGGTCACAGCGACAGAAACTAACCCAACTGGAAGTCAGGTCCGAAATCCACAGCCCTTAAGCTGCAGCAATGCCAGTCGTCTCTCCGTTGCGGCTGACCCTGATCTTCAGCGACTATCCCATCCACGCCACCCCTGGAGGCTGATCATGGACCGACCGGCACTCGACGTCACCGGCGTCCGCCGCGACCTGGTGGGTCCGAACCGCCCGCTACGAAGCCTTGAGTTGGTGGAGTCAACCGGATCGACCAACGCCGACCTGCTGACGCGGCATGCCGCGGGCGAGGACATCAGCGGCGTCGTTCTGGTCGCCGAACATCAAAGCGCCGGACGCGGCCGGCACGGCCGCAACTGGTCCACCCCGGCACGTTCCCAGATCGCATTCTCGATCGGGATCGACGCCGGCGGCCTGCAGCCCGCCGCCTGGGGGTGGCTGCCGCTGCTGACCGGTGTGGCGGTGGTCGACGCGGTACGCGCGACCACCGGAGTTGAGCCAGGATTGAAGTGGCCGAACGATATTCAGGTGGGCGAGGGCAAGCTCGGCGGGATCCTCGCCGAGATGGCCGCACCGGTGATCGTCGTGGGCGTGGGTCTCAACGTGACCCTGACCGCCCCGGAAATCGAGGAGGCGGCACCGAACTCTCACGCCACCTCACTGCTGATGCTGGGGTCGACGATGCTGGACCGCAGCGCACTGCTGGGCAGCATCCTGGCCGAACTCACCGCGCGCATCGACCGGTGGAAGGTCGGCTCAGGCGGGGCTGGCGGCCCCGACCCATCGCTGATCGCCGACTACCGCAGCCACAGCCTCACCCTGGGCAGCCGGGTGCGGGCGCTGCTACCGGGCGACCGCGAAATCATCGGGGTGGCAACCGATATCAGCGAACTGGGCCAGTTACACATCGACACCGGCAACGAAACCGTCGCGGTGTCCGCAGGCGATATCACTCACCTGCGGCCCGCGTCGGACTAGGCGGAGCGTCAGTCCCATTGCATAAGAACGAGTTCAGAGCAGAAGCCGGGACCCATGGCCATCATCACCCCGGGTCCCGCAGCCGGCTGCCTGGCGATGGTGTCACGCAGAACGTGCAGCACCGACGACGACGACAAGTTGCCGACCTCAGCCAGTGAGCGCCAAGTCAACTCCAGAGCGTCGTCGGCCAGGCCGAGGCTCTCGACGATAGCCTCGATCACCTTCGGGCCGCCCGGATGACTCACCCAGGTGGAGATATCTTCGATGGTCAGACTGTGGTCGCCGAGGAATCCGGTGACATCGCCGGGCAGGTAGCGGTGAACGACCTCCGGCACGTCGGGCGACAGCACCAGTTGTAGACCTCGTGAGCCGACGTCCCAGCCCATGGTGCGCAACGAATCCGGATAGAGGTGGCTGCGGGAGTCGACGACGACCGGACCCTGGGCGCCGATCTTCTCAGCCCGCCGTTGACCCACTGCGACCACTGCCCCGGCCCCGTCGCCGAACAGGGCCGTGCCGACCAGACCGACGATCGTCGGCGGGATCGCGGGGAAGGTCAGCGAGCACAGTTCCACCGACAGGAGGAGCGCGACGCCGTCGGGCGCACCGCGCAGGTAGTCGTGAAGACGGGCCACTCCGGCCGCGCCAGCCACGCAACCCAGACCGAACAACGGCACTCGGCGGACATCGGTACGCATGCCAACTCGGTCGGCTACGCGGGCTTCCAGTGACGGCACCATGATCCCGGTGACCGTGGTGGACACGATCAAATCCACGTCGGTGGGGGCGAGTCCGGCCTCCCCCAGAGCGGCCGTGACAGCGGCGCAGCCGAGATCCACCGCATTCTCGATGAACAAGCTATTGGATTCCCCGAAATCGGCGACTCCGCCAAGTGCGTCCGGTGGCAGCACCAGATTGCGGTGGTTCACCCTGGCGGCCCTGAAGATCTTTCGGGTGACATCCTCGAAGTCCGCGAACTCCGGACGGCTTAGACACCAGTCGAGGATCTCGTCCTGGCTGTAGCGGTGGGTCGGCAGTGCGCCTTGCACACCAACGATCCGACTTGTACCCGAGATCGGCCTTGGCGACGTGTCTTTCATCGCTGCCTAGTATCAGGGATGACTGCATACGGAATAAGAAGTTTCTCCGAAGTCGCGCGCAGCGCGCGGTCCGGTAAAAGTCACCCCGGCCGGACCAGGCCGGGACGGTATCGTCAGCACGTCACCGAAGGGGTTTGTCGTGCTGCATCGGATCGCAATGCTGGCAATCGCCGCACCCCGCAAAGTTCTTGTCCTGTCGGCGCTGCTGACTCTGGCGCTAGCCATTCTCGGGATACCAGTCGCGCAAAGCCTGTCCCCCAGCGGGTTCCAGGATCCGACATCGGAGTCGTCGAGGGCCTCCGAACTCCTGACCGGGAAGTTCGGCCAGGGGGACGTGCAGATGTTGGTAACGGTTTCGACTCCGGGCGGTGTCGACAGCGCGTCCGCTCGATCCATCGGCACCAAACTCGTCAACACGCTGAAAAGCTCACCGCACGTGGTGCACGTGACATCGCCGTGGACAGCGCCCCCGATCACTGCTGCCGAGTTGATCAGCAAAGACCGCAAAGTCGGGCTGATCGTGGCGGGTATCCGGGGAAGCGAAGGTGATCGTCAGACCTATGCCAGGGAGTTGTCCACCCAGTTGACCGATGGCCAAGACGGCGTGGAAGTCCGGACGGGTGGCCTGGCGATGCTCGAAGTGCAGATAACCCAACAGTCCCAACGGGACCTGCTGGTGATGGAGTCGATCGCGATTCCGCTCAGTTTCCTTGTCCTGGTATGGGTTTTCGGCGGGCTGTGGGCAGCAGCCCTTCCCGTTGCCGTCGGAGTCGCGGCGATCGCCGGCGCCCTCGCGGTGCTGCGGGTCACTTCGTTAATCACCGACGTATCGATCTTCGCCCTCAACCTGACCGCCGCTCTTGGACTGGCGCTTGCCATCGACTACACGCTGCTCATGATCAGCCGATTTCGCGACGAGGTCGGTGACGGCGTTGATCGCGACACCGCCCTGTTTCGCATGATGGTTACGGCGGGCCACACCGTGGTGTTCTCGGCGACGACGGTCGCGCTGTCGATGGCGGTGATGGTGCTGTTCCCGATGCACTTCCTGAGATCGTTCGCCTACGCCGGTGTCGCAACCGTCGGGTTCGCGGCGCTGGTGGCCCTGGTCGTAACCCCCACCGCACTGGTCCTGCTCGGCGACCGACTCGAGTCGCTGGACGTCCGGCAACTTGCCCATCGCGTACTCGGCAGGCCGGGGCCCACTGCGGGACCCGTCCATCAGATGTTCTGGTACCGCTGGACAAAAGCGGTGCTCCGCCATGCCGTGCCGCTCGGACTGGCCGGTGTGACTCTGCTGGTTGCTATCGGCCTGCCTTTTCTCGGGGTGAAATGGGGATACCCCGACGACCGGACCCTCCCGAAGTCACTGTCCGCGCGGCAGGTCGGCGACGCGCTGCGCACCAACTTCGCCAACAACTCCGAGGCGGCGGTACCCATCGTGGTACCCGACGCCGGCGGTGTGACCCGTGGCGACCTTGAGCGGTACGCAGCCGAACTATCCCGCGTACCAGACGTCTCGTCGGTGTCCGTCCCTTCCGGGTCATTCGTTGCCGGCTCGTTGGCCGGACCTCCGGCGGCTCCGGCCGGGCAGCAAGAGGGCAGCGTCTTTCTGACAGTCAGCAGCACCGCACCGCTCTTCACCGAGCGGTCCGAGGCTCAACTCAACCGGTTACACGCGGTACCCGCGCCGGCGCCGGTGGAGTTCGGCGGCATCGCCCAGATCAACCGCGACAGTGTCAAGGCCATCACGTCGCAACTGCCGATTGTGCTGGGCCTGATCGCCGTCATCATGCTGGTCCTGTTGTTCCTGCTGACCGGCAGCGTGGTGATCCCGCTGAAAGCGTTGGTGCTCAACGTTCTTTCCCTCAGCGCGGCCTTCGGCGCAATGGTGTGGATCTTTCAGGACGGTCACCTCGGTGGCCTCGGAACGACCGTCAGCGGGACGTTGATCGCCAACATTCCGGTGCTGCTGTTCTGCATCGCCTTCGGCTTGTCCATGGACTACGAGGTGTTCCTGGTCTCCCGCATCCGTGAGTTCTGGCTGGCATCCGGATCCGGATCCGGGAGCGCAGTTCGCCCTGATCCGGCCCGGCTCCGGGCGGACAACGACGAGAGCGTGGCGTTGGGCATCGCCCACACCGGCCGCGTCGTAACGGCCGCGGCGTTGATCATGTCGATCTCATTCGCGGCGCTGATCGCTGCCAACGTGGCGTTCATGCGGATGTTCGGGCTGGGCCTGACGCTGGCCGTGCTCGTCGACGCCACGCTGGTCCGGATGGTTCTGGTGCCCGCCTTCATGCACGTCGCCGGCGGCTGGAACTGGTGGGCCCCGGCGTGGCTGAGGCGACTGCACCCTGTGAAGGAGCGCGAGGACCCCGCAACAGTCGAACGCCCATCCATGGCTGGAGGTGCCGCGCTGTGAACCGGCGTCCAAGGAAGTCCACGATGGCGGGAGCCCTGATCAGGGCCGCGCACATTGAACCGACCATCGCGGTGACGACACTGGCCTCGTTGCTCGCAGTGGCCGGTGGTCTCGGCGCGCCGCGGCTGCTTCTGGTGGCGGCGGCGGTGTTCGCCGGGCAGTTGGTGATCGGCTGGTCCAACGACTTGCTCGATGCCGGCCGCGATGCCGCCGTCGGCCGCGGCGACAAGCCACTGGCAACCGGAGAGGTGTCGACGAGAGCGGTATCGGCCGGACTGGGTATCGCTGCCATCGCTGCGGTCGGATTGTCGGCCGGACTGGGATGGCAGAGCGCGCTGACACATCTGGTGCTCATGGTCGGCTCGGGAATCGCCTACAACCTCAGACTCAAAGCCACGCCGTGGTCATGGCTGCCCTACGTCGTGGCTTTCGGCTCACTGCCGGCGGTGGTGAGCCTGGCCGCAGCCCCGCCCGAAGCGCCAAAGGTCTGGATCGTCGCAGCAAGTGCGGCGTTGGGTGCCGCGGCCCACTTCCTCAACACCTTGCCTGACCTCGCCGACGACGCCGCTACAGGTATCCGGGGGTTGCCGCAACGGATCGGCGGCCCGCGCTCCCAACGCGTTGCCTCCGCCCTGCTCATGGCGGCGACGGTTGTCATCGTTCTGGGACCGCCAGGTCCGGCGCCGGCGACGAGTTGGGTCGCACTGCTGCTCGCAGCGGCACTGGCTGTCGGAGCGTTGACCGGGCATGGTCAGACGCCATTTCGGTGTGGACTAGCCATCGCGGTCCTCAACGTGCTGATGCTGGTGCTCACGGCCCACGCCTGAACAACGGCATCTTTATAGGCCGCTAAATCGGCCGGTCCGAGGTCAGCGCAGCAGCGCGCGCGACATCACCACGCGCTGAATCTGATTGGTGCCCTCGTAGATCTGGGTGATCTTGGCGTCGCGCATCATCCGCTCCACCGGGAAGTCCACCGTGTAGCCGGCGCCGCCGAACAACTGGACGGCGTCGGTGGTCACCTCCATGGCGATGTCGGAAGCGAAGCACTTCGAGGCCGCGGAGATGAAGCCCAGGTCCGGCTCACCACGCTCGGCGCGGGCGGCGGCCGAGTAGACCATCAGCCGGGCCGCCTCCACCTTCATCGCCATGTCGGCGAGCATGAACTGAATGCCCTGGTTGTCAGCCACCGGACGGCCGAACTGCTTGCGATCTTTGGTGTAGGCGATCGCCGCGTCGAGCGCGCCCTGCGCGATGCCGACGGCCTGCGCACCGATGGTCGGCCGGGTGTGGTCGAGAGTGGCCAGCGCCGTCTTGAAGCCGGTGCCGGGCTCACCGATGATCCGGTCACCGGGGATGCGGCAGTTCTCGAAGTACAACTCGGTGGTCGGCGAGCCCTTGATGCCGAGCTTGCGCTCCTTGGGCCCGATGGTGAAGCCCTCGTCGTCCTCGTGGACCATGAACGCCGAAATGCCGTTGGCGCCCTTGTCGGGGTCACTCACCGCCATCACGGTGTACCAGGCCGACTTGCCGCCGTTGGTGATCCAGCACTTCGAGCCGTTGAGGATCCAGTCGTCGCCGTCAGCTTTGGCGCGGGTCCGCATGGAGGCCGCGTCGCTGCCCGCCTCCCGCTCGGACAGCGCGTAGGACGCCATCTTGCCGTCGGCGATGTCGGGCAGTACCTGCTTCTTGATCGCATCGGATCCGCGCAGGATCAGGCCCATGGTGCCCAGCTTGTTGACCGCGGGGATCAGCGACGCCGAGGCGTCGACACGGGCGACCTCCTCGATGACGATGCACGCCGCGACCGAGTCGGCACCCTGGCCGCCGTACTCCTCGGGCACGTGGACGGCATTGAAGCCCGACGCGTTCAGCGCATCGAGGGCCTCCTGCGGAAAGCGTGCCTCTTCGTCGACCGCCGCCGCGTAGGGCGCGATCTCCTTCTCGGCGAGCGCGCGGATCGCCGCACGCAGTTCCTCGTGCTCCTCGGGCAACCGGAACACATCGAACGACGGATCACCAGCCATGTCAGCCTCCTAGTTACTTGTGGAAAACTTTACCGCTTCAATCACTCACCGAGTAAACGCTCACGAAGCGCCCGGTCCTTGGCCAGCACTTCTGTTTCCAGGTTGTCCTGAAAGTTTGCCATTTTGGCGCGCAGTACCGCATCAGCCGAGCCCAGAATACGCACCGCGAGCAGCCCCGCATTGCGAGCTCCCCCGATCGACACCGTGGCAACCGGCACGCCGGCCGGCATCTGCACGATCGACAGCAGCGAGTCCATACCGTCCAGTTTGGCCAACGGCACCGGGACACCGATCACCGGAAGGGGGGTCGCCGAGGCCACCATTCCGGGCAGATGTGCCGCCCCGCCGGCGCCGGCGATGATCACCTCGATGCCACGGCCCGCCGCGTCGCGGGCGTACTGCAGCATCCGATCCGGTGTGCGGTGCGCCGACACCACCCCGACCTCGAAGGGAACGTCGAACTCGGCGAGCGCCTCGGCGGCCGCCTGCATCACCGGCCAGTCGCTGTCGCTGCCCATGATCACGCCCACCCGCGGCCGTAGATGGGCCTCATTCATCCCGCTCAATGTCCGTCCCATCCGTCGCTTGTCACCCGCTGTCACCGGTGCGCCACTGCGCATGAGACAACCAGTGTGCCGCCCGCTCAGCGCGCTCCCGCACCGACTCGACGTCGTCGCCGAGCACGTTGACGTGGCCGATCTTGCGGCCGGGCCGCTCGGCTTTGCCGTAGAGGTGCACGTGCGCGTCGGGAATCCGGCCGAACAGATGATGAAGCCGCTCGTCCATTCCCATCGCCGGGGGGGTTGGCGCACCCAGGACGTTGGCCATCACCGTCACCGGAGCGAGCGGGCGGGTGTCGCCCAGCGGGTAGTCCAGCACCGCGCGCAGATGCTGTTCGAACTGGCTGGTGACCGCGCCGTTCATGGTCCAATGCCCGGAGTTGTGCGGGCGCATCGCCAGTTCGTTGACCACCAACTCGCCGTCGGTGGTCTCGAAAAGCTCGACGGCCAGCACCCCCACCACGCCCAGTTCGTCGGCGATCCGCAGGCCAAGCTGCTCGGCTTGCGCAGCCAGCTCGTCGGGCAGTCCCGGGGCCGGCGCCAGCACCGTGACGCAAATGCCTTCGCGCTGAACGGTTTCCACCACAGGCCACGCCGCTCCCTGGCCGAACGGCGAGCGGGCCACCAGCACCGCCAGTTCGCGGCGCATCGGCACCCGCTCCTCCAGCAGCACCGGCACCCCGTCGGCCAGGTAACCGGCCACCGCCTCCCGGGCGGTGGCCAGGTCATCGGCGAGCACCACACCGCGGCCGTCGTAACCGCCGCGCACCGTCTTGATCACGGGCACACCACCCACCAGAGCGGCGAAGGCGTCGACGTCGGCGACGGTGTCCACCGGGGCGAACCTCGGTACCGGCGCACCCAGGTCGGACAGCCGGCGGCGCATCGCCAGCTTGTCCTGGGCGAACACCAGCGCTTCCGGGCCGGGGTACACCGTTACCCCGTCGGCCACCAGGGTGTGCAGCAGGTCGGTCGGCACGTGCTCGTGATCGAAGGTCAGCACACTGGCGCCGACGGCGGCCCGGCGCAGCGCGTCCAGGTCGGTGTGCGAGCCGATCACCACGTCCGGACTCACCTGGGCGGCAGGGTCATCGGGACTTACCGCGAGCACCCGCAGGGTCTGGCCCAGCGGGATCGCCGCCTGGTGGGTCATCCGGGCGAGCTGTCCGCCACCCACCATCGCCACCACAGGTTCGTTCGCCACAGGAAATATGGTGGCACGACGGTTCTCACGCGTCGTTATCGGCGGTGACCTGCGGCGCTACGGTGCCTGAGTCGATTTCCGTAGAATTTGCCTTTATGTCCTTCGCTGACGCCACGATCGCCCGGCTGCCGGGTCCGATCCGGCCCTTCGCCGAGCGGCACCACGAGCTGATCAAGTTCGCCATCGTCGGCGCCACGACGTTCGTCATCGACTCGTCGATCTTCTTCGCCCTCAAGCTGACGATTCTGGAGCCCAAGCCGGTCACCGCCAAGGTGATCGCCGGCATCATCGCGGTGATCGCGTCCTACATCCTCAACCGCGAGTGGAGTTTCCGCGACCGCGGCGGCCGTGAGCGCCACCACGAGGCACTGCTGTTCTTCGGTGTCAGCGGCGTCGGCGTGGTGCTGAGCATGGCCCCGCTGTGGTTCTCCAGCTACGTGCTGGATCTGCGCGTGCCCAACGTCTCGCTCACCGTCGAGAACCTCGCCGACTTCGTCTCGGCCTACATCATCGGCAATCTGCTGCAGATGGGGTTCCGATTCTGGGCCTTCCGCCGCTGGGTGTTCCCCGACGAATTCGGCCGCAACCCCGACACGGCCCTGGAATCCACCCTGACCGCCGGCGGGATCGTGGAGGCCCTCGAAGACGAGCTGGAGGCCCGCGAGTCACAGCGCCGAGTCGTGGCTCCGCTAGGGAAACCGGGAAGTCCTCCTGCCGCTTAGTGTTCCGGGTCGCGGGTGTCGTCGAACACCTCGTGGTAGAGCAGCGAGTGCACGTACTCCACCCGCGGGATGTCGCAGAACTCGATGGGATCTTGCGACGCCGATTCGATAATCAGGGTTCCGGTGCGGACCATCCGGTCGAGCAGGCTGTGCCGGAACTCCACGCTGCTGATACGCGCCAGCGGTATGTCGATCCCGGCCCGTGTCAGCAGTCCGTGCCGGAACATCACCCGCCGGTCGGTGATGACGAAATGCGTTGTCTTCCAGGCTAAGAACGGACGCAGCGTCAGCCAGACCACCAGCACGAGCCAGATCGCCCCGATCAAGGCCGACACCACTTGCCGAGTGCGGGGATCCCATTCGGTGCGACTGATCGCCGCGGCAGAGAAGGACGCCACGGCCGTGCAGATCAACAGCGCGATCACCGGCCCGACGAGCCGCTTCCAGTGCGGATGCCGATGCAGGACGACCTGCTCATCTTCGACCAAAACGCTGTTCGGATAGCCCATGATGTCTCTAGTAAGCCACCTGCATCGCAATTTGCAAGGAACGCCATGAGCGAAAAACCGGTCTACGACGCTTTCAAGCGTTTCCTTGCCGATCCGGGCACGCCGTTCTGCACCCCGGGGCACAAATACAACCCCGAACTGATCGACGAATTCTTGGCGTTAGACGTCCCGCATTACCTCGGCGTGGAGAACCGTCGGGTGTCCACTCGCCGCCTGGCCACCGCCGAGCGGCTGGCAGGTGAACTGTGGGGCGCGGACTGGTGCGGCTTCTCGGTGCAGGGTTCCTCACACGGCAACGAGGCGATCTGCCTGTCTCTGGGCAAGCCGGGCGACAAGGTGATCGTCGCGCGCACCATCCACAAGTCGCTGTTCTTCGGCCTGGTGCTCGCTGGACTCGTCCCGGTCTGGATTCGCCCCGACATCGACGCGCAGACCGGCCTCACCGCCGGGATGCCGGTGGGCCGGGTCGCCGAGGCGCTCAACGAGCATCCCGACGCCAAAGCCGTGATGCTGGTGGAGCCCAGCTATGTCGGTGGTGTGTCCGATGTGGCCGCCCATGCGAAACTGGCCCACGCTCATGGCATCCCGCTGGCGGTAGATGCCGCATGGGGCGCTCACCTGGGCTTCCACCGGGACCTGCCGCCGCATGCCATCCAGGCCGGTGCCGACATCATGGTGACCAGCATCCACAAGATGGTGACCGGCTTCACCCAGTCGTCGATGGTGCTGGCCCAGGGTGAGCGCATCGACCTGGAACGGCTGGAGGCCGCGTTCGAGGGCCTGCACACCACCAGCCCCTCGGGCGGGATCTTCGCCAGCATCGACCTGACCCGCGACATCCTGCAGGAACGCGGCGAAGAACTGCTCGGCCGGGCCGTCGAACTGGCCGAGAGCGCACGGGAACGCTTCCGCGCGGTGCCGGGCCTCGGCGTCGTGGGGCAGGAAATCGCACAGCGATCGCCCGCTTTATTGATGCACGACCCGACCAAAATCGTGCTCACCCTCACCGGCACCGGAGCCGACGGACAGGTCGTCGCCGACGAACTGGAGCAGCGCGGGCTGCAACTGGAGTACTCCGACCGTGACACCTTCGCTCCCCTCATCACCATGGGCGACACCCCGGAGACGGTGGACTTGCTGGTCACCGAGATCATCCGCGGCGTCGGGCAGCACCGCGGAGCGCCGCGCGCGATGGTCCCGATCACGGCATGGACCTTGGAACCGGACACCGCGATGACCCCGCGCGACGCCTTCTTCGCCGACCACGAGCGGGTGCCGGCCGCCGACGCGGTCGGCCGGATCGCCGCGGAGACCGCGGTGCCCTACCCACCCGGCGTGCCGGCCCTGGCCCCAGGCGAGCGGATCCACGCCACCACCCTGGCCGCGCTGCAGGCCGAGGCGAAAAGCGGCACCCGGATCGCCTACTGCGGCGACCCGCTGCTGGAAACCGTGCTGGTGGTCAAAGAGTAGAAGTCACAGAGTCGAAGTCCCGGCCTCATCACCGTTACGCAGCCGGGGGCTACCATCGTCACCCATGACGACGACCGACTCCGGTATCCAAGCGGATATTCATACGACGGCCGGCAAGCTGGCCGATCTGCGCAAGCGCGCCGAGGAGACGCTGCACCCGGTCGGTGAATCCGCTGTCGAGAAGACCCACGCCAAGGGCAAACTCACCGCGCGCGAGCGCATCCTGGCGCTGCTCGACGACGATTCCTTCGTCGAACTCGACGCGCTGGCCCGGCACCGCTCCACCAACTTCAACCTGCAGCAGAACCGCCCGGTCGGCGACGGCGTGGTTACCGGCT
>NZ_JBIIOV010000171.1:0-6886 GCF_044342925.1 Mycobacterium sp.
GTCCGGCGGAGTCATCTCGGTGACGCCTGCGTCGATGCCGAGCGCTCGGTGCATCTCCGGACTGATCGGGATGGACTTCTGCTGCCGGCTGAACACCCCGCCGCCGGCGCTGATCAGTGCGGCGTCATAGTCCTCCCAGCTGGATCGCGGCAGGTCGAAAAGCCGCTGACGCTCGTAGAAGGAACGAGCGGCATCGGGGTCGGGGTCGACGAAGATGTGCCGGTGGTCGAACGCGGCCACCAGTCGGATGTGTTCGGACAGCAGCATGCCATTGCCGAAGACGTCACCGCTCATGTCTCCGACGCCGACGACGGTGAAGTCCTCGCTCTGGGTGTCCACCCCCATCTCGCGGAAGTGGCGTTTGACCGACTCCCAGGCGCCCTTGGCGGTGATGCCCATGGCCTTGTGGTCGTAGCCCACCGAACCGCCCGAGGCGAAGGCATCCCCGAGCCAGAAACCGTAGGACTTCGCGACATCGTTGGCGATGTCGGAGAAGGTGGCGGTGCCTTTGTCGGCCGCGACCACCAGGTAGGCGTCGTCGCCATCGCGGCGCACCACCCGCTGCGGCGGCACGATGCGCCCCGATGTCGCGTCGACGTTATCGGTGACGTCGAGCAGGCCGGCGACGAACAGCCGGTAGCAGGCCACCCCCTCGTCGCGGAAGGCGTCCCGGTCGGCGGGCGGGCGTTTGACGACGAAACCGCCCTTGGCCCCGACCGGGACGATGACGGCGTTCTTGACGGCCTGGGCCTTGACCAGTCCGAGGACCTCGGTGCGGAAGTCCTCGCGACGGTCAGACCAGCGCAGGCCGCCGCGGGCGACCGGCCCGAACCGCAGGTGCACCCCTTCGACCCGCGGGGAGTAGACGAAGATCTCGAACTTCGGCCGGGGTAACGGCAGCTCGGTGATCAGTTCGGGATTGACCTTGATCGCCAGCACGTTGCGGGCACGAGCCGAACCCGGTTCGGTGACAAAGTAATTGGTGCGCAAGGTGGCCTCGATCATCGAGGCGAAGGCACGGAGCACCCGGTCGGTGTCCAGACTGGTCAGCGCGTCGATGTCAGAGGCGACGGCGCGCGCGGCGGCCTTGGCGTCGCGGCCCTTGCCCGCCGAGTCCGGGTCGAAGATGGCTTCGAACAGCGCGACGAGCGACCGGGCGGTGGAGGTGTTCTCCCCCAGCACCGATTCGATGTGCGCCTGGCTGTAGGGAAAGCCGGCCTGACGAAGGTATTTGGCGTAGGCCCGCAGCAGCATGACCTGCTGCCAGGTCAGCCCGGCCCGCAACACCAGTTCGTTGAACCGGTCCACCTCGACGCGGCCCTGCCAGATGGCGGTGAGGGCGTCGGTGAAGCGGGCCGCGGTGTCGTCCCACTCCTGACTGCTGCCCAGCGGCGGAATCGACGAGTCGGGGCGGATCTTGAACTGGTAGATCCACACCGTCAGCCCGTCCGGACGCGACACCGTGAACGGCCGCTCCTCGAGGACTTCGACCCCCATGCACTGCAACATCGGCAGCAGCTGGCTCAGCGACGCCGACGTCCCGCCGAGGTACCAGGTCAGGTAGACCTCGCCGTCGGCCTCCCCGGGCTCGAACTGCAATTGCACCGAATCGGGCTGCAGACTTTCGACGATGCCGATGTCGGCGATCGCCTCGTCGGCGGTGACGACCTGTTTGAATTCCTCGGGCAGCGCCTCGGCGTAGTGCTCGGCGATGCCGGAGTCGATGGCGCCTGCCTGTGCCGAACCCAGCAGCCGGTCGCCCCACGTGCGGGTGGCGGCGGTGAGCAGGTCGCGGATCCGATCGCGGTTGGCGTCGGAGGTGTCGATGTGATGGCTGGTCGGCCCCTCTGGCAGCACAACGGTGAAATGCACAACCGCCCATGGTGATTCGCTGACTCGGGCGGCGTAGTCGATGCTGGCGCCGGCGAACTCGCGCATCAGGATGTCCTGCATGGCCAGCCTGACGCCGGTGGTGTAGCGGTCGCGCGGCAGGTACACCAGGCACGACACGAAGTGACCGAGCCGGTCGGTGCGAAGGAACAGCAGGGTGCGCCGGCTCGACCCGAGCTCGATCACCGCGTCGGCGGTGTCAAGCAGTTGCTCGGCAGTCAGGGTGAACAGTTCCGAGCGCGGGATGGTTTGGATGATGTCGAGCACCAGCTGGCCGGGATGCCGCGGATCGTCATGGGAGAGGGCCAGTGCTTCCTGGACCCGCCGGGAGATCAGCGGGATGTCCAGCACGTTGGCGTTCATCGCCGCGACGGTGAACAACCCGACGAAGCGATGCTCGATCGCCTGCCCGCCGGTCCTATCCCCCGAGTCGCTGCGCTCCTGCCCGCCGGTCCTATCCCCCGAGTCGCTGCGCTCCTGCCCGCCGGACTCCCGCACCACCACGATGTACGGGTAGGCGCCGTAGCGCAGGAAGCTCGGCATGGTGGCCTGGGCGAGCACCAGCGTCTCCCCGGGCCGGCTGAGTTCGGGCAGCACCTCGGTGCGCAGCTTGGCCACCCCGAGCCGGCTGGACTCATCGGCGGTGGCGGTGCCGTCGGCGTCATGCACGGTGCAGCGCTGGGCACCCAGCAGCACGAAATGGCCGTCGAACCAGCGCAACAGGTACGAGACATCCATCCGGTTGTCGCCCGGGAATCGGGTGCCGTCGTCGGCGGCGATCTCGTGCGCCAGGTCCAGCAGGGCGGCCGACAGGGCCGCGGAATCCTGCGCCACCTGACGGGCGTCGGCGACCACCATCGGCAGCAGCCGGACCGCTTCGTCCACCGCCCGCTGGTTGGCGGTCGGTGCCAGCTGGATGTGGATCCAGGACTCGTCGATACTGCCGGGGTCGGCGCCGGCGGCCGAGGAAGGCTCGGCGCCGGCCGGCTCGACACCGGTGAGGGTGCCGTCGGCGTCCCGGCGCACCCGCACCGCGGGGTGCATCAGTGCGGCGTAGGCGACTCCGAGCCGGTGCAGGAGCACGGTGACGGAGTCCATCAGCATGTCGGCCTGATCGGTGACGATCTGCAGTGCCGGGCCGAACCCGCCCGGGTCGTCGGCGGCGCGGACAGCGACGAGTGTCTCGCCGGGCTGCCGTCGGTGCGCCAGCTGCTGGTGGGCGTGCACCAGTGCCGATGGCACCTCCGGCGTTGCGGCGATCTGAGCGCTGGTGTGGAGCGCTCCGCCGTGCGGCCCGCGATAGGTCGCCGCGTACGCCTGCGCTAGTTCGCCGCAGTCCGGGCCGGTCACAGCCCCGACACTAGTCCCGCGTCAGCCTGCGGTGGGTGACTCTGTGCGGACGCGCCGCCTCAGCGCCGAGGCGTTGGATCTTGTTCTCCTCGTAGGCACCGAAGTTGCCTTCGAACCAGTACCACTTGGCTTCGTTGGCGGCGTCGCCCTCCCACGCCAGGATGTGGGTGCAGGTGCGGTCGAGGAACCAGCGATCGTGCGAGATCACCACCGCGCAGCCGGGGAACTTCTCCAATGCGTTCTCCAGCGAACCCAGCGTCTCGACGTCGAGATCGTTGGTGGGCTCGTCGAGCAGCAGCAGGTTGCCGCCCTGTTTGAGGGTCAGCGCGAGGTTGAGCCGGTTGCGCTCACCACCGGACAGCACACCGGCCGGCTTCTGCTGGTCGGGGCCTTTGAACCCGAACGCCGACACATAGGCGCGGGAAGGGATTTCGTTCTGTCCGACTTCGATGTAGTCGAGCTTGTCGGAGACCACTTCCCAGACCGTCTTCTTCGGATCGATGCCGGCACGGGTCTGGTCGACGTAACTCAACTTCACCGTGTCGCCGATGCGCACGGTGCCGCTGTCGGGCTTTTCCAGACCGACGATGGTCTTGAACAGGGTGGTCTTGCCGACGCCGTTGGGGCCGATCACCCCGACGATCCCGTTGCGCGGCAACGTGAATGACAGATCCTTGATCAGGATCCGGCCGTCGTAGCCCTTGTCAAGGTGGTCGACCTCGACGACGATGTTGCCCAGCCGCGGGCCGACCGGGATCTGGATCTCCTCGAAGTCAAGCTTGCGGGTCTTCTCGGCTTCGATGGCCATTTCCTCGTAGCGCGCCAGGCGGGCCTTGTTCTTAGCCTGCCGGGCCTTGGCGCCCGAGCGCACCCAGGCCAGCTCTTCCTTGAGCCGCTTCTGCAGCTTCTGGTCCTTCTTGCCGGTGACCTCGAGGCGCTCGGCCTTCTTCTCCAGGTAGGTCGAGTAGTTGCCCTCGTAGGGGTAGGCGCGGCCGCGGTCGAGTTCGAGGATCCATTCGGCGACGTTGTCGAGGAAGTAGCGGTCGTGGGTGACGGCGAGGATCGCGCCCTTGTAGTCGGCCAGGTGCTGTTCCAGCCACTGGACGCTTTCGGCGTCGAGGTGGTTGGTCGGCTCGTCGAGCAGCAGCAGGTCCGGCTTGCTCAGCAGCAGCTTGCACAAGGCCACCCGGCGCCGCTCACCGCCGGAGAGTTTGGTGACCGGCTCGTCCGGCGGCGGGCAGCGCAGCGCGTCCATCGCCATCTCCAGCTGAGAGTCGAGGTCCCAGGCGTCGGCGTGGTCGAGCTCCTCCTGAAGCCGGCCCATCTCCTCCATCAACTCGTCGGTGTAGTCGGTCGCCATCAGTTCGGCGACCTCGTTGAACCGGTCGAGCTTGACCTTGATCTCGCCGAGGCCCTCTTCGACGTTCTGCCGAACGGTCTTCTCCTCGTTCAGCGGCGGCTCCTGCAGGAGGATGCCCACGGTCGCCCCGGGGGCTAGGAAGGCATCACCGTTGTTGGGCTGATCCAAGCCGGCCATGATGCGCAGCACGCTGGACTTACCGGCACCGTTGGGGCCGACCACGCCGATCTTGGCTCCCGGCAGGAACGACAGGGTGACATCGTCGAGGATGACCTTGTCGCCGTGAGCCTTGCGGACCTTGCGCATGGTGTAGATGAATTCCGCCACCCGCCCATCCTAGGTCGGCCCCATCCGGCGGCTGTGTCAGGCCGAGAGGACCAGCCCCTCGTCGTGCGCATCGTCGTGCGCATCGTCGTGATCGACGTCCTGATCGACGCCGTCGTGATCGACGCCGTCCCCGGCGGCGGTCTCCTCGGCCGGCTCACCCGGGCCGCCCTGCGACTGCGGCGGCTGCTCGATCCGGACGATCGCACGGGACAGATCCGGCCCGACCGTGCTGGCCCGCATCTCCAGCGACGACCGCTTGACGCCGTCGCGGTCCTCGTACTCGCTGGTGTGCACGGTGCCGACCGCGATGATCGGCGCCCCCTTGTACAGACCCGCTCCCACGCCGGTGACCAGCTTCCCCCAGCAGTTCACGGTGATGTAGAGCGTCTGACCGGGCTCCCAGGTGCCCTCGGCGGTACGCCGCCGCGAATTGCTGGCGACCCGGAAGCTGATCACCTCCTGGCCGGCGACCACCCGGCGGCGCAGGTCGGTGATGATGCGCCCGACCACGGTGATGGGTGTCTCGAACATTGTCAGATCCTTTCTTCGGTGCGATGTGTGCCTTCATTGGGCACGACCGCACCGACAGCGAGGGCCGTCGCAACGGACACCTCTCGGCCCTGCTGTGGATGAAAAGGCCGCTGGGGATGGGTGGCCAACCGGTCGAGTGCGCCTGGGGTCAGTGGCCGGCGCGGTCGCGGTGGGCCAACTCGGCCAGCATCGCGTTGTAGGCCACCATGTCGGCGTCGTGGTCACGATCGGCGGCCCGGTCCAGCCGGGTTGCCGTCCGCCGATCGCTGCGCTGCCATTGGATCAGCAAGGCCAGCATCACCACCACCAACGGCACCTCGCCGGCCGCCCAGGCAATCGATCCGCCGAGACGCTGATCGTCGAGAAAATCGGTGTGCCAAGGCAATTGCAGCGACCGGTAGAACGGTTCGCCCAGCACGTTCGACGATCCCATCAGGATCACCCCGAAGAAGGCGTGCAACGGGATCGAGGCGAACACCATCCCGATCTTGGCCAGCGGCGGCACCGCGCGGGGCGTGGGGTCGATTCCGATGACGACCCAGTAGAACAGGTATCCGCTCAACAGGAAGTGCAGGTTCATCAGCACGTGCGCGGCGTGCTGGCTGACCGCCGCGTCGAAGATCCCGCCGAAGTACAACCCGTAAAACCCGGCCACGAACACCACGGTGGCCACCACGGGGTTGGTGAAGAACTGTGACACCCGGCTGTGCAGGCCGGCCAGCAGCCACTCCCGCGGGCCTGGCGGGTTGCCCTTCCCGGCGGTCGGCAGCGCACGCAACGCCAGCGTGGTGGGAGCGCCCAGCACCAGCAGGATCGGGATCAGCATCGACAGCAGCATGTGGGCCGCCATATGCACGCTGAACATCGCCGGTGAGTAGCGGCCCATCCCCGAGGACGTGGCGAACAGCAGCAGCCCGCAGCCGAGCAGCCAGGCCGCGATGCGTCCCGCCGGCCATTCGTCGCCGCGGCGCCGCAGCCGCACCACCCCGGCCAGGTAAACCACGGCGAAAACGATTGCAGCCGTTCCGAACAGGAGATCGAAGCGCCAGTCCAGCAGAATGCGGGCCAGCGTCGGCGGCCCGGCGAAGTCGTAACCCAGCGCCACCTCGGCCGGCGACGGGTCGCTCACCGCCGGCGGTGGCGGCGGTGTGCGACCGAGCCCGACGGCGATACCGAACGTCGCCCCGAACACCAGAACCTCGGCGGTCGCCAGCCGAAGCAGCGGGCTCCGCGCCCTGGGGTCGGCCTGCAGGGCGGCCACCGCGGTGCGGCGTTGTCGCCAGCCGAACGCCCCCAGCGTGACGAGCGCGACGACTTTGGCGACCACCAGCCACCCGTAGGAGGTGGCGAACAGGTCCGGCAACCGAACCCGCACCACGGTGTTGACGATGCCCGACACCGTCATCGCCAGGAAGCACCAGAAAGCCA
>NZ_JBIIOV010000172.1:0-6863 GCF_044342925.1 Mycobacterium sp.
GGAGATGTTCGGTGTCCCAACCTTCGATCTGCGAGAGGCTCAGCACCCCCATGTCCACGGCAGGCACCTACACCACTACGGACGTCTGTGCCAGCACGGCGAGTCGCTGGGCCGATTGCTGTTCGCACTCCAGGTAGCTGCCGGCCGCATAGCCGGCCTTAGTTCCGGTGCACCGCACACGAGCAGCAAGTACTTGAGCGGCAGCTGCAGCGATCGTCTGACTTGCGGTCACTGCGGCAGCAGTCGCCTGCCCACTGGGCAGATCGGCCACAAGGGGGGCGCGAGCAGCTAACTCCCCGGCTGCCGTTGTACATAGGTCCGACCATGCTTCCAAGCCTGCCGGATCAACCCGAAGCCCCCGCACCAGCAAATGGTACGTCGAACGACTAAGTGCAGGCCACTCGAATCCGCCCGATCGTCAAGGGCCTATCAACGCGGTTGAATACTGACCCCCTTTGGACTTCAGATTTGACCCCGCTTCGACCTTCGGGATCCCTCGGCCGGTGGAGGTGCGGTTGCGGGGGCCAAACCGGTCGACCCAAGCCCAGCCGCTGGTACTTCGGGGCGTTTTCGAGGTCGTGGATCGGCGCGACGTGCCGAAGGCGCGCTCCTACGACATTCGACTTCGAGAAGACCTCATGGGCAACCAAAGTCATCGTCTTAGTCAACGACCTCGACAGCCGAGTCCTCGACCGCCACACCGGACAACGCATCCGCAAACTCACACTCGACCCCACCCGCGACTAGCAACCACGAGGAGTAAAACCCGGAAACTGTCCCAGAACCGTAAAGCAGCAACCGGACCTCGAACGTCAAGCATCAACCGGAACCGCACACATGAAACCCGGAAACAGCCCACCAACAACCCCACAAACGATGATGTCCCGAGACACCTGTCAACGGTGTCTCGGGACATCACATCTGTAGCGGGGACAGGATTCGAACCTGCGACCTCTGGGTTATGAGCCCAGCGAGCTACCGAGCTGCTCCACCCCGCGTCGAGTGCTTCGCAAGGCTACCCACGCCAGCCCTCCCACGCCAAATCCCCTGATCAGGGACCTATGCCGTCTGCGGATACGGCGCGAACCGCCGGTTGAACCCCGCACCCCGCGCCGCGATCTGCGCCGCCCGCTCGGCCGGGGTGACCACCACCGTCCCCGCCGGCAGCACCGACCCCAACTCGCTCAACGACACCACTTGGGACCGCACGGTCGGATTCGCAGCAGCCGTCAGGTCGATCTCCTGGAACCGGATCGCGATGGTGCCCTGGTTGAGCCCGCCGGTGGACACCCAGTTCCACGGGCTGGTGCCGTCGGCCAGCACGGGCTGGGTCGGCGAGACCACCAGCGTGTAGGAGCCGTCCGGATTGGCCCGAGCCTGCGAAGAATTGAGGCTGGTCTGCTCATCCCAGTAGTTGCCGGTGATGGTCCAGTCGTTGGTCACCGGCACCACGAAATAGCCGGCGTTGTTCGGGGTGATGGTGAGCACCAGCGCCTGGTCGTCGGCCAGCTGGAAGTAGCCCGGACTCTGCAGCTGGGTCGCCAGGAACGAGGCGTTGCTCGCCGGGTCGGTGAACACGTTGGGCGCCTTGGGCTTTCCCGTTACCGGGTCGACGGTGGCCACCTGGATGTATTCGGACTCCTGCCCGATTCCGCGCAGCATCAGCAGCGAGGCGAGGCTGCCCCGCACGAACGGCGGAACCGCGGGCAGCGGGGGGATCAGCGAGACCACCGCGGTCAGGAACGGACTCTGCGCCACCAGCGGCCCGATGAACGGGATCGCGAACCCGCCGAACTGACTGAACAGGCTGTTCGGCGGCCCCGCCACCCGGTAGATCGCCAGGCTCATCGGCTCGTCAATGTTCCAGTCCGACAACGTGTCCCGGATCGCGATCAGGGTGGTGTCGGGGGTGATCTGCAGGTGGTTGGTCTCCCCCGGCGCCGCCGGGTCACCGCTGACGGTGACGACGAAGGTGCGGTCCGGCCCCAGTTCCAGTTGATCGCCGTTGAGCACGGCCACGGTGGTGCCGGTGGTCCCGGTCAGCACGCTGAAGCTCGCCTGCGGATCGCGCTCGGGCAGCCTGCCGGTGATGACGTACTGCGAGGCGTAGTTGACCCCGACGAAGCGGTAGATGGTGTCGGGGTTGTCGTAGAGGATTCGCGAGCCGGTGACGTCCAGCCCATACCACTGATGCGGCGGCGCGACCTGCATGACGATCGTCGGCTCGTTGGAGTTCAGGATCCCCAGCTGGAACCCCGTGCCCATCGCCCACTCGTCGACCGCTTGGCTCAGCGCGTCGAGGTTCTCCTGATCCGGGCCGCCGACCTGGCTGTACTGGATGCACCCGATGACGCGCCAGGCCAGATTCAGCATCGCTTTGGACACCAGCATCGGCAGCGTATGCACGGTCTCCATCGCCGCCGCCTCGGCGGCGATCTGCTCGGGCGTTCCCAGCGGGCTGACGGCCTGGCCCACCGGGTCTGCCGGGGCGCTCGTCGTCACCGCGGCGGCGGGAACGACCACCGAAGCCGGACGCCGCCCGACTTCGCTGCGGGCGGCGGCCAGCATGGTCCAGGCCAGCGCCGAGGGCAGCGGGGTTCCCGACCCGACCGCCAGCGCATCGACGACGCCCGTCGCACGGGGCGCCACGGCGGCGGCAAGGGGGGGAGGATCAGGCGCCGCCACCGGGGCCGCGATCATGACGGTCGACACGACGGCCGGCGGCGTCGTCGTGGTCGTGGTCGTCGCCGGCATGGATATCACCGGCGGTACCACTTCCGGCGCAACCACATTGGGTCCCACCACCGCCTGCGCGACGACAGGAACCACCGGCACCCGCTCGACAACATCCGGCACGAGAACAGTGGGCGCAGACGCCCGCACCGTCGCCGCCGGTGCAGCCGAGTTCCGATCCCGCAGCGCCGGGATGTCCGAGTCCGCAGCACGGCCCCGCGCACCCCGCGACGCAGGAGCCGCCGGGGAATGAGCCCGCACTCCCCCGCGTGTCGCCGGTGCGTCGTCTGCCGTCGACGGTGTGTCCGGGGCTGCGTGGGCGACCGCCGGAATGGCCAAGGCGCCCAACAGGAGTCCCGCCGACACCGCTGCCGCCCCGGCACCTGCTCGGATATCCATCGCGACCCCCTTCGGTCAGGCGTCCATCCACCCTATGCCCCCGAAATCCGGTGAAGGTAGGGAAACGTCCGCCGGCGAACAGCGGCGGCTGCAGCCGCGACCCCTGACGACGTCGCTGCGTGGTAGATCAAATGGTAGCTTCGTGGTATGCGCACTACCATTGACAAGGCGGGACGTGTCGTGGTCCCGAAATCGCTGCGGGAGCAGTTGGGCATCACCGCCGGGGAGGTGGAGATCTCCGTCGACGGCGCTGCCATCCGGATAGAGAGTGTCGCCGCGGACGAACTCGTCGAGTCCGACGGTCTTCTCCTGCTTCCCAGTGGTGGACCCGAACTTGACCAGGACGCGGTGCGGGAATTGCGACTTGCCGACCAACGCTGAGCATGTCCTGGTCGACACCAGCGCGGCACTCGCACTCGTGCAGCGGGAGAACCCGTTCCACCTGATGTCCATGGAACGACTCCGCCCGTGCCGCCGGGGGATGTCCGGGCATGCGGCGGTGGAGTTATTGTCGGTTCTCACCCGGCTGCCACCGCCGCAGCGACTCAATCCGGCGACGGCGCTGCGCCTCCAGGTGACGAACTTCCCGGATTCACGGTTTCTGTCGGCTACCCGCATCGGTGACCTGCTCCACGAATTCGCCGCCGCCGGGCTGGCCGGCGGGGCGGTCTACGACGGGTTGGTCGGGGCTGCTGCCCGCGAACATGGCCTGCTGCTCGTCAGCTGCGACCGGCGGGCCGAGCCGACGTATCGGGCACTAGGTGTCACCTACCAGCTCCTCCGCTGACCGCAACCACCGGAGGCATTGCCGTCTTACGGCTTGGGCGACGGGCCTTTGACCGCCATGGCCGCAAACGTTGCCAAGAACGCCACTGCCGGAAGCGCATTGACGACCTTGTCCCGTACGCGCAGATGCGCTCCGACGGCCAGTGCGAAGTAGAGGGTCAACATCGCCGTGGTCAGCCTCGCGAGCCCCGGAAACCACCGCACAGACAGCAGCCCGATAGCCGCTGCGCCCTTGATCGGAGGCAACACTCGCCGAACGCTGTCCGGGCAGCCGACCTCATCGAGGCTCTTCTTGATGGGCGGCACCTGAGCCGCGCAGGCGATGGCGTCCACCGCCTGAAACGCGGCGAGCCCGGCGTAGGTCTTCGGCGAGGTCAAGACACCCATACTTGAGGCTAGCAACCGCTGCCGCCCAGCGGGAGAGCCCGTTGACAACGACCGCGTTACGTTCTAAAGATGAGACATGAGCATCGATGCGTCTCGCGTCGGGTTTCAGCTGCGTAGCGGGCCCAGTTGGGCCGATCCGTGGCCGATGTACGCCGCCCTGCGCGACCACGACCCGGTGCACCACGTCATCCCCGGCGACTACTGGGTGCTGTCCCGGCACGCCGATGTCTGGGCCGCCACCCGCGACCACGAGACGTTCTCCTCGGCGCAGGGCTTGACCGTCAACTACGCCGAGCTGGAACTGCTTGGGCTGCAGAACAATCCGCCGATGGTCATGCAGGACCCGCCGGCGCACACCGAGTTCCGAAAGCTGGTGGCGCGCGGGTTCACCCCCCGCCAGGTACAGGCGGTGGAGCCGGCGGTGCGGGAGTTCGTGGTCGAGCGCATCGAGCGGCTGCGGGCACAGGACGGCGGGGACATCGTCGCCGAGTTGTTCAAGCCGCTGCCGTCGATGGTCGTCGCGCACTACCTCGGCGTCCCCGAACAAGACCGCCAACGGTTCGACGGCTGGACCGACGCCATCGTCGCCGCCAGCACCGGCGGGCAGGAGCGTAGCGACACGGGGAATGGACAAGCGGCCGGCGGCCTGCTCACCGCCACCGAAGCGCTGCTGGGCATGACCGGATATTTCACCGAACTCATCGAGCGGCGCCGCCGCGACCCCGGCGACGACACCGTCTCGCATCTGGTCGCGGCCGGAGTCGGGGCCGACGGCGATATCGCCGGGGTGCTGTCGATCCTGGCGTTCACCTTCACCATGGTCACCGGCGGCAACGACACCACCACCGGACTACTGGGCGGGGCGGTGCAACTGCTGCACCGCAATCCCGACCAACGCCAACTCTTGATCAAAGACCCGGACCTGATGCCCGACGCGATCGAGGAGTTCCTGCGGCTGACCTCCCCGGTGCAGGGCCTGGCCCGCACCACCACCCGCGACGTCACCCTGCACAACACCACCATCCCGGCCGGGCGCAAGGTGCTGCTGCTCTACGCCTCGGCCAATCGGGACGAGCGCCAATACGGCCTCGACGCCGCCGAACTCGACGTGACCCGCCGCCCGCGCAGCATCCTGACGTTCAGCCACGGGGCGCATCACTGCCTGGGTGCGGCGGCGGCCCGGATGCAGTCCCGGGTCGCGCTCACCGAGCTCCTCACACGCTGCCCGGACTTCGAGGTCGACGAGGCCGGAATCGTCTGGGCGGGCGGCAGTTACGTGCGACGCCCGCAGTCGGTGCCGATCAGGATCGGGAGCTGAGGTGGCCGACTGGCTGGGCGAGAAGCGCACCGAGGCGGCGTGCGACCGCATCCTGGAGGCCGCTGCGGAGCTGTTCGCGCACAACGGCGTGGAGGCGGTGGGCATGAACGACATCGCCCGGGCCGCAGGGTGTTCGCGGGCCACGCTGTACCGCTACTACCCCAGCCGCGACGCGCTGCACACCGCCTACGTGCACCGCCACGCCCGCGTGGTCAACCGGCAACTCGCCGACCTGGTTGCCCCCATCGCCGACCCCCGCGACAAGCTGCTGGCCGCGCTCACCCACGCGCTGCGCCTGGTGCGCGAAAACCCCGCGCTGGCAGCGTGGTTCACCCGCACGGCGATCGGCGCCGAGGCCGCCGCGGGGTCGGAGGTGGTGCAGGCGATGACGGCCGGGTTCCTGCTGTCCGTCGACCCTACCGACGTCGATGCCGCCGGGCGGCAGGCCCGCTGGCTGGTGCGGGTGCTCACGTCGTTTCTCACCGTCCCCGGCCGCGACGCCGACGACGAGCGGGCCATGCTGGCGGAGTTCGTCATCCCCCGGACGTCAACCAAAAGCCGACGCCGGTAGGACTTACTTCTTCGCCTCAGGCCGGCAACCGGCAGCCGGTGGTCCCGGCGATCACCAGGTTGCCCTGGTAGGCCAGCTGGATCGCCATGCCGGCCGGGCCGCGGAACCACACGTTGCGGTTGGTGGGCAGATCGCGCTCCACCTGGACCTCGGTGGCACCGATCCGACCCGCCGCCTCGCGGGCGGCCGCCGCGATCGTGTCCCACTTCTCCGGGCGCAGCGGCACCTCGGGCACCACCCGGTTGGGCGCGAACCACATCTTGCCGTCGGTGTCGGCGTAGCTGGAGTTGCAGCTGGTGGTGGTCTCGTTGCCGCCGTCGTCCCAGACGGCCTTGGGCAGCACCGCCTTGACCGCGGTGACGATCTGGTCCACCGCACCGGTCAGCTGGGTCTTGGTGTCCTCCAGCGAGGGCAGCGCGGCAATCTCCGTGCGGGCCTGCGCGGCCGGCCCGTCGGCGGTGTTCCCGCACCCGGCCAGCAGCAGGGCGGCGGCAAGAACCATCGAAACCTTCGTCGTGTCCATCGCCGCCCATTATCACCGGCCGGGCTTCTTCTCCCCCTCCAGCCGGCAGCCGGTGTACGCCGAGATCACCAGGTTGCGCTGATAGGCCAGCTTGATCGACATCCGGGCCGGGCCCAGCAACCACACGTCGTGATCGCCCGGGGCGG
>NZ_JBIIOV010000025.1:0-25648 GCF_044342925.1 Mycobacterium sp.
GAAGATCCAGTACCGCTCCGGCACCAGGATTCCCACCGGCGCGGTCATCGAGGCCACCGACAGCGCCGGTGCGCCGGTTCGCTTCGAGATCGAATCCCGGCTGGCGGTGCCCATCCACGTCGGCGGTGGTTACGGCGGCGACCCGGACTGGCTGCACGGCGTCTGGAAGGGTCCGGCGTTCACCGAACGGCGCAACTACGACATGACCGACCCGGCGGTCGTCGGGCGATTCGGCTTCGGCGTCATCGACCATGTCGGCCGGGCGGTCTGCCACGGTGGCGGACAGCAAGCCGAAGGCTGGGGCCTGTTCGAACACGGTGCGCTCGGACGCCACGACCCGTCCGGCTTCGCCGACTGGCTCACCGTCGCCCCGTGACCGACGCATGAATCCTCACCGCTGGGTTTTCCCCAGGGACACCGTGGAATTCGGCCGCGCCCTGAACCTCATCGATGCGATCTTCGGGTTCTCCCTGACGCTGTTGGTCACCACCCTCGAAGTTCCCCCGCCCGCCGCGTGGACGAGCGTGAGGGTGGTTCTGGACACCGGCCTCGGCGACCAGCTGCTGGCCTTCGCGATCAGTTTCGTTGTGGTAGCAGGCATGTGGGTGGTCAACCATCAGGTGCTGTCGTCCTTTCGCGCACTGGATTCCGCCACCGTCCGCACCTGCATCTATCTGGTCGCGCTGGTGATCTTCATCCCCTTCACCACCAAGGCCGTCAGCGCCCCGGACCCGGCAGACCTGCCGTTGCCCACGGCGGTCTTCGCGGTCAATGTCGCGGCGATCGTTCTCGCCACGGTCGCACTCGTCCTGGTCGGTCGCGCGCGGGGGCTCACCGACAAGCCGCTGCCTGTGCGGGGGCTCATCGTCCACTCCGTGGCGGTGGCCGCGATCTTCCTGGTGTCGATTCCGATCGCCTACCGTTTCGGACCGGGCGCTGCGCAGAAGTCCTGGCTGTCGTTGCTGCTCGTCAGTCCCGCGGTCAGCGTGTTCGTCAAGCGGCGCTGAAGCGCGCCAACTCGTCGACGATCTCGGCCAGCACTCCGATCGGGATCGGCCCCGGCTGATACAGGCACACGGTGCCGGCCGGGCCGCCTGCGGCGGCGGTGCCAGCCGAGCCGCCTGCGGCGGCGGTGCCGGCCGGGCCGCCTGCGGCGTCCACCCGCTCGCGGATGTGGGCGGCGATCTGTGCCGGAGTGCCGCACGCGGCGATGGTGTGCAGCACCTCGTCGCTGATCAGTTCACCCATCTCGGCCCACCGGCCCTGTTTAGACAGCAGGTTCAGCTCCGGTTGCAGGTCGCCCCAGCCATGGACGTCGAGCACCGGCCGGTACGCCGGGGTGGATCCGTAGAAGGCCAGCAACCGGCGGGCCGCGTCATGCTCGGAACCGGCCGAAACGATGACCTCGGGTACCACCGCGAAGCCGGCCTCATCCCGACCTGAGGCGGCCAGCCCCCCGCGAACCGCCGGCATGGTGGCCTCGCGCAGGAACCGTGTCGAGGAGAACGGCATCACCAGCAGCCCGTCGGCGGTCTCCGCCGCCGCCCGGGTCAGCCGCGGTCCCAGCGCGCCGAGGTAAATCGGGGGCGGACCGAACGGATTCGGACCCGGGTTGAACGTCGGAGTCATCAGCGTGTGCTGGTAGAAGTCGCCGCGGAAGTCCAGCCGCTCGCCGTCCTGCCACGCGGCGAAAATCGCCCGCAGCGCGCCGACCAGTTCGCGCATCCGCGCCACCGGGCGGTCGAACTGCGCGCCGTAGCGCTTCTCGATCTGGGTGCGGATCTGGGTGCCCAGACCCAGGGTGAACCGGCCACCGCTGAGCAGCTGATGGTCGTAGGCCTGATGGGCAAGCTGAATCGGATTACGCGGAAAGGCGATCGCCACGTTGGTCAGCAAGTCCAGGCCACCCACCGTCGAGGCCAGGGTCAGCGGCGCGAACACGTCGTGCGGTCCCTCGAAGGTGAACACCCCGGCCGCCCCGGCGTCGCGCAGGGCATGCGCCCGGTCCACGGCGTCGGTCGGGGCGAACAGGGCGGTCAGGATTTTCACGTCACCCCTCACCCTAAACTTCGGTGCGGTAACCGGCGGCAGGCGCACGTTTGCGCACCGAAATCGGTAAGACTGGATTCATGGCGCATGACGTGGTGGTAATCGGCGCAGGTCTGGCCGGGCTCACGGCCGCACGGGATCTGACCCGGAATGGCTTCGACGCCGTGGTGCTGGAGGGACGCGACCGGGTGGGTGGACGCACCAAGCCGGCCACGCTGGCCGGACATCCGGTGGACCTGGGGGCCTCGTTCGTCGGGCCCACCCAGGACGCGGTACTCAAACTGGCCGCCGATCTGGGCTGCGGCACCACCCCGACGTACTGCGATGGCGCCAACCTGATCCGTTGGCGGGGCACCGTCCGCCGCTACCAGGGCACCATCCCGAAACTGGGGTGGCTGGGCCTGGTGGATATCGGCCGCATCCAGTGGCAGTTCCGACGCCTCTCCGCCGGCGTGAGTATCAGCGAGCCATGGACCTCGAAGAACGCCGGCAAACTCGACAACATGAGCCTGGGCAGCTGGCTGCGCTCGATCAAGGCCAGCGCCTCCTCGCGCGATCTGATGGCGATCATGGCGAGGGTCACCTGGGGTGCCGAGCCCGACGAGGTGTCGATGCTGCACGCGGTGCGCTACGTCAAGACCTCCGGCGGCTTGGACCGCATGCTCGACGTCGTCGGCGGCGCCCAGCAGGATCACTTCCCCGGCGGCACGCACCAGCTGTCGGCGAAGATGGCCGCCGAACTCGGCGAGCGGGTCCGGCTGAACGCGGTGGTGTCCCGCATCGAGTGGTCCGGCGACGCGGTGGCCATCACCTCGTCGGCAGGGGTGGTCGACGCGCGCCGCGCCGTCGTGGCGGTGGCCCCGATGCAGCGCCTGGACATCGACATCGCCCCCGCCCCGCCGATCGAGTACCAGCAGCTGGCGCAGCGCTGGCCGCTGGGCGCGCTGACCAAGGTCTATGCCGCCTACCCCACTCCGTTCTGGCGGTCGCAGGGCCTCTCCGGCCAGGCGTTGTCCGACGTGGGCCCGGTGTTCATCACCTTCGACGTCAGCCCGCCCGACGGTCCGGGAATCCTGCTGGGCTTCACCAACCCGCGCGGATTCGACGCGCTGCCCGAAGCGCAGCGCAGAGAACAGTCGCTGGCTTGTTTCGCCGGCCTGTTCGGCGAACAGGCCGCGAACCCGATCGACTACGTCGACCAACGCTGGGGCGCAGAAGCTTTCGCTCCGGGCGGCCCGACGGCCGCAGTGCCGCCGGGGTCGTGGACGAAGTTCGGGCCGCTGCTGCGGATGCCGGTGGGCCCTCTGCACTGGGCGGGCACCGAGACCGCCGACGAATGGACCGGTTTCATGGACGGCGCGGTGCGCTCGGGCCAGCGCGCCGCCGCCGAAGTGGCTGCGACGCTGACGCTCTAGGAACTGATCCGCTGGGCCGCGGCGCCGGCGTTCACCAGGCTGCGCAGGTGCCGGTTGACCACCTCGGGGTGTTCCAGGGGTGCACAGTGCCCGCCCGGCATCTCCACCAGATCAACGAGGTTGGGGGCGGCCGCAGCGATCTTGTGGGACCGGCACATCGGTAGCAGCCGGTCCTTGGAGCTGCCGATCACCAGCGTCGGCACGGTCAGCCCGGACAGGTCGATGTAGGCCCGGGGGCCGAGTTCGTCGACCAGGACCCGCGCCCACGCGCCGCGGCCGGCGGGCGGGGTGGCGGAGAACAGGTCGTGCAGCAGGTGCGAGATCGACGGGTCCGCTTGTGCGCCCACCGCCATCATCTGAAGGAACCGGCGGCTGCCGGGCTGGACACCGCGGACCAGCGGCGCGCCGCCCAGGGAACGGATCATGGTGCGGGCAGCCGCGACACGGGTGGACCGCAGCACTCCGGGCACCGGTAACAACTGGATCTTGTCGACCAGGTTGCCATGGGTGGTGTTGATCAGGGCGACGGCGTCGACGCGCTGCTCGACTCGGTCGCGGAAGCGGTCCGACCACGAACTGATCGCGATTCCGCCCATCGAATGGCCGGCGAGCACAGCCCGCTCCCCCGGCCGCAGCACCGCGGCCAAGACGGCGTCGAGGTCGGCGGCCAGGTGGTTGAGGCTGTAGGCGGACGGGGCGGGCACCCCGCTGCGGCCATGACCCCGGTGGTCGTAGGCGATGACCCGGAAGTCCCGGGACAGGTCGTTGATCTGCTCGTGCCATACCCGCAGCGAACAGGTGATTCCGTGCGCCAGCACGATCGGGTAGCCGTTGGTCGGTCCGAACACCTCGGTGTGCAGACGGGTGCCGTCGGCGGAGTGCACGATCATGGTCTTGCTGGGCGGCAGGCTTGAGCCCTTACCTGCACCCCGCATACCCTTGACCTGGCGTTCGCCGACTCGTGACGGTGCCATCATCGCTCCTCGCGGGGCGGCGCCGTTGCCGCTCCGTGGAGGGAGCGTAACCCCTCTTATGCCTTCGATCCAGGATACCGACGACCAAAATGCGGCTGATTCACATCACCGCTGCAGAACCGTTATTGCCTCCGTTACGGGGAAACCAGGCTGAGACCAGTATCTTAGGCGGTGCCGCAACGCAAATTGCGTTTGCTAGTTTGGCGGGCGACGCATGTCGTCATGCCGATCCACGTAAAGGAGAACCCAGAGAATGAACACCAGAATGGCCCGCGCCGCGGCCGCTGCCGGCGGCCTCGCCATCGCTGCCGCGTTCGCCGTGAGCTGCTCCCAGGCCACAGAGGCCACCAAGGACATCGCTTCCAGCGCGTCGTCCGCCGCGGGTGCGGCCGGTAGCGCGGCCAGCAGCGCCGCCGGTGCCGCCGGCAGTGCCGCCAGCAGCGCCGCCGGTGCCGCCGGCAGTGCCGCCAGCAGCGCGGCCAGTGCCGCCAGCAGCGTCGCCAGCAGCGCAGCCAGTGGTGCCAGCAGCGTGGCGAGCAGCGGTGCCAGCGTCGCTTCCAGCGCCGCGTCGTCGGTGATGGACGGCACGCCCACCACGATGAACGTTCCGGGCGTCGGCGAGGTGTCCCTCGACGGACCGACCGCCGCTGCGTACACCCGTCTGGGTGGCGCCACCGCTCTCGGCGCTCCGACCGGGATGACGGAGAAGGTCGGCGACGGCAGCATGACCGCGTTCGAAAACGGCACCATCTTCACCTCGCCGGCCGGGTCCTACATGGTCCAGGGCGAGATCCTGAAGCGCTACCTGGACGAGCAGGGCGGCCCCGCGGGCGCGCTCGGCTGGCCGACCGCCGACGAGACCGAGACCGGCGGTGGCGCCAAGGTGAAGGGTGGCGGCTGGATCAGCGAGTTCCAGAACGGCACCATCACCTGGCTGAACGACGGCACCGGCACCTTCGCGGAGACCGTTACCAATAAGTAGTTCCTGTCACGGCACGGCAGACGGCCCCCGGGGTTTTCCCCGGGGGCCGTCTCCTTTCCGGCTTCAAGTAACGAAATACCGCGATCACGGCGATAATGTCGGCATGACAACAAAAATGACGGCCACGATATTGGCCGCGCTGGCGATGGCCACCCTGCCCGCTGCCCTCACGCCGGTCGCCCAGGCCGAGGTCTGCGGCGACGTCGGCGGTCGCCACGTCAGTGTCGGCGGCTGCACGCCCGGCATCGTCGGCGACGTCGCCGGCGCCGCGGTGATCGGCGCCGCGGTCGACCGCCCGTACTACGGCTACCCGGTCGCGCCCCCGCCGCCCCCGATGTGGCCGCCCCTGCCCCCCGGCTACCTGCCGTTCCCCGCGTTCCCCGGCGAGATGCCGTGCTACCTGCCGACCGGCCAGCCGTACTACACGCCCGCCGGTATGCCCTGCTTCTGAGCGGCGCTCGCAGACAGGTCTGGATAACCGCTAGTCCTGGACGGCTTTGGGAGCCCGGCGCTCGTCGAACCCGGCGGCGTCCGGCCGCACCTGCCACTGGGTAGCAAGCCGTTCGGCGGTCGACGGCAACTCCACCACCCACTCCGCCCACCGGGGTCCGCGTAGGGCCATCGCGGCGACGCCGGCAGGTAGCGGGATCATGCTGGGGCGGAGGATGATTCGCTCAGCGCCCGCGACACGGCGACGGTGACCGCGACCAGCAGCAGACCGGTGAGCACGCAGTTGCCGCCCAGGCTCAGAGTGAACGCACGCGGGTCGGCCGACTCGCCGAAGCTGGCCGTGCCGTCGCTGAACAGCACGTAGAGCACTGACACCATGCTGCCGGTGATGGCAATGCCCAGCGCAGTGCCCAGTTCGAACGAGGTCTCGGAGATGCCGGTGGCTGCACCCACCCGGTCGGCGCTGGCGCTGGTGAGTACCAGGTCCGAGGCGACGGTGACGACTGAGCCGAACGAAAAGCCCAGCAGCATCAGCGGAATCACCATCGCCGCATAGGACAGCGGGATGGCCAGGCCCAGCAACACCAGACCGATACCGCCCACCGCCATGCCCACCAGCAAGGTGCGGCGGTGCCCCCACCGGCCGACCAGTCGTGCCGTGTTGGAGGCGGTGATGAGGCTGACGATCGACCCGGGCAGCGTGGCCAGACCGGACTGCAGCGGCGAGAAGTCCCCGACCTGCCGCAGGAAGATCGGCAGGAAGAACAGCGCCCCGATGTTGGCGAAGACGATCACCAACTGCGACACGATGGCGGCGCTGAACCGGGGCTGAAGGAACAGTTGCAGGTCCAGCAACGGCGCCGGCAGCAGCCGCTGGCGGCGCAGGAACACCCAGAGCAGTGCGGCCCCCACGACCAGTGCCAGATAACCCGGCCAGAAGCGGGGCCCGGAGTGCGCCAGCTCGGTGATCCCGTAGACCACGCCGAGAATGCCGGCGGTGGAGTAGACCACTGACCGCGGATCTACCGGGTGCCGGGCCTCGCTGCGGGCCTCGGGCAGCGCCCACCACCCGACGGCGACGATCAGAACAACCACCGGCAAATTCACCAGAAGCACTGAGCCCCAATAGAAATGCTCGAGCAGCACCCCGGCGACCGTTGGACCCATGGCCGCCCCGGCCGCGCCGGCCGCGCTCCAGATACCCACCGCGCGCATCCGCTGCCGGTCTTCGGTGAACACCGTGCGTAGCAGCGCCAGCGTCGACGGCATCAGACCCGCCCCGGCCAGACCCTGCACCGCCCGCATCGCGATCAGCAGGTCTGCGGTGGGCGCCAAAGCCGCGGCCACCGACGCCGCGCCGAAGGCGATACTGGAGATCAGCAGCAACCGCTTGCGACCGACCCGGTCGCCGACGTTGCCCATGGTGATCAGCAGACCGGCCAGCACGAAGGAGTAGATGTCGCCGATCCACAGCACCTGGTTGTAGCCGGGGTGCAACTGCTCGGTGATGGACGGCACGGCGACGCTGACGACGGTGCCGTCGACGGCCACCATGAAGACGGCCAGGCACAGCACGGACAGCGCCGTAACCTGGCGCCTGATCAAAGGGAGCCCGCGGGAGGCGGTCAGCGCAGGGCGTTGTCGAGTATCGACGCGGTGAGGATGTATGCGCCGTGGCTGCCGACCGCACTGAACTGGGCGTCCAGCGGCCACTGCCAGGGCCATGGGGTGCGTCCCAGCACCGGGAAGGCCACCGTCGTCATCGTCATCAACGCCGAGCCGAACACCAGGCTGGAGTAAGGCTCACGAATCTTGTTGCGCAGCAAGACGTGAAGAATTCCGAACGCCGAACCGTAGGTCCATCGCAGGACCAGCGTGATCGCCCCGGCCTCCTTCGCCGTGGGTTCCGGAAGGTTCAGCAGATCGGCCACGATCTGTCCGGGTACGACGCTGTCGTCGTAGTCCAGCCCCTCGTGGGACCACAGACCTTCCACCGGCGTACCGTCCGCCAGGGTCGCCACCCCGGTGTATTCCCCCTTCCGCAGGGTGCGCTCCAGGTGGTACCAGGCGGCCATCGCGGCGGTGCCGCTGGCACCGGCGACCAGCCCGCGTTTCCACCAGGGCAGCTTGGGCAGTGCGCGTGTCCGCATAGGGGAAGGTTAGGTATCTCCGGCGCGACCAGAAGCAAAATCGCGCAGATCCGTTTTCACTGCCGCTTCGTCGCTGATGTCAAAGCTGTCCATTCGGCTGTGACTAGTAGCGGAATTCGGCAAGATCCGCTAGGTGTCCGAACAGCGCACCAGTAAAGTGTCCATCGTCGGGGTTGGCAGTGTCGGGACCGCCATCGCCTATGCGTGCATGATCCGTGGGTCCGCGGGCGCGATCGCCCTCTACGACATGGCCGCCAAGAAGGTTCACGCCGAGGTCCTCGACCTCAACCACGGCAGCCAGTTCGTGCCCAACTGTGTGGTGACCGGCTCTGACTCCATGGATGTCACCGCTGGCTCATCGGTCGTCATCGTCACCGCCGGGGCCGCCCAGAAGCCCGGGCAGACTCGTCTGGAACTGGCTGCCACCAACGTCGGCATCGTCCAGACGATGATGCCCCAACTGCTGGAGCACTCCCCCAATGCGATCTTCATCTTCGTCACCAACCCGGTCGATATCGTCACCCTCGCGGCGGCGCGCTCCGTCGACATCGACCCGGGCCGGATCTTCGGGTCCGGAACGGTGCTGGACTCCAGCCGCTTCCGCTACCTGATCGCCCAGCGCGCCGGGGTGGACGTGGGCAACGTGCACGGCGTCATCGTCGGCGAGCACCGGCGCCTACCAACTCAGAGACGTCGCGCTGGCGTTGCCCACCCTGGTCTCGCGGTCCGGTGCCGGCCAGGTGCTGGAGGTGCCGCTATCGGTCAACGAGCTGCTGGGACTTCAGAGTTCGGCCAAAACGCTCGCCGATATCCGCGATTCGCTGAAGCTGTAGCTCTCGCCCCAGCATGATCTCGGCATGCAGATCACCGAACTGACTGCCGACCTCGCCAAGCACGAAGAAGCCCGGGACTACCTTGCCGTCATCCAGGGTGTCCGCGGGCTGGTCTCGGTCAACCCGCAGTCCGTCAAGGACCCATGGATCAAGGGCTGGATCGGCCGCCCGCTGGAGGTGCCCAACGTCCAATTCATGGACGCGGTGCGGCTGAGTTCCTATGACGCCAACAACGACATGCAACTCACCCAGAAACAGTCGCTGGTGCCGATCGGGATGAATACCCACGTCGCCATGGCGCACGCCCACCACTGGGACGTGGCCTACGCCCCGTTCCCGCTGGCGATGCGCGCGGCCTCCCCCAACCTCGACCACTGGTGGCCGCGGTACGCCGCACTGGTGGCCTGCTGGGAGCTGCTGGCGGAACTGGGCCTGATCGATTGATCGCCGGTGCCCAGCGGACCGCTGATCCCCTAGTCCGGGTCAGGCAGCCGCAGACAGCGGCACGCCACCAAGGCGAGGTCGGCGGCGACCTCCGACGGTGAACGCGTCGAGGTCAGGATGTGGCTCAGGCACAGGCGCACAACACTTTCCACCATCACCCGCGCATCGGCCGGATCCGCCGTGGGCCACTGTGTGTTCACCCACTCGCCGACGATCGTGATCGCATGGTCGATCAGGGGCTCGCTGCGGACGGTCAGCAACGGCAGCAGCGACACGTCGTCGCCCCCACCCGCCGGGGCTCGGGTCAGGATGGTCTGCAGCAGCGGATTGCCCCTCGCCACCTCGATCATGTAGCCGGCCGCTTCGAAGACTCCGCCGGCCAGATCGCCCGGGTGCTTTTCCAGGCGGACCTGTACGCCGTCGAAGAACTGCTCCGTCTCGTGCATCACCAGCGCGTCGCCGAGGTCGTCCTTGGTGCCGAATTCGGCGTGCAGGCTCTGCCGACTGATGCCGATCGCCGTCGCGATCGCCCCCATCCGCACCGCCGCCCAGCCCCGGTCGAGCACCACCTCCCGGGTGGCGTCGAGCGCCAGTTCGCGCAGTCTGGCCCGCCCGTAAGCGCGGGTTTCCGCACGCAGATCGGGAACGGGCATGGCGGAAGTCTAGCGGGCACGACACAAAAACGCCTGAGTCATCATTGCTTGACACTTTTTCATTTTTGTCGGAGGCTGGTGTGAAGCACGCCACTAAGGAGATCCGATGAGCGCCCCAGCCCTGACCCGCGCCGAACGCCCGTACGACCCCGCCGACATCTCGTCGCTGGAATTCTGGTCGGGCACCGCCGAGGACCGCGAGAAGGTGTTCGCCGAACTGCGCGCTAACCGACCGATCTCCTGGCACCACCCGGTGAAGAACGGGATGGTCGAGGATCCCAACGACCAGGGCTTCTGGGCCGTCGTTCGGCATGCCGATCTCGTCGAGGTCACCCGCCGCCCCGGCGACTTCCTGTCCGGCAAGGGCGTCACGTTCGAGTCGCTGCCGGTGGAGGTGCTCGACGCCGCCCAGGGCTTCATCGCGTTGGATCCGCCGCGGCACACCAAGATCCGGCGGCTGCTGGCGTCGGCGTTCACCCCCAGGCAGCTGGCCCGCATCGACGACCACATCGTCGACAACGCCCGTCGCATCGTCGACGGCGCGATCAAGAAGGGGGCCGACAAGGGGCGGATCGACTTCGTCACCGAGGTCGCGGCGTTGGTTCCGATGCACAACATCTGCGACATGATCGGCATCCCCGAGCAGCACCGCCGGACCATCGCCTACGAATCGCAGTTCGCCGACGGCTGGCGCGATCCCCGGCTGCTGCAGGGCGCCGATCCGCTTGTGCGGCTGTTCCAGACGGTCACCACCGTGCACGGGATCGCCCATGAACTCATCGACGCCCGCCGCAGCAAGCCCGCGGACGACCTGATGACCTCCCTGGTGCAGGCCGAGGTGGACGGCGAACGACTCACCAACGACGAGATCGCGTCGTTCTTCGCACTGCTGATCATCGCCGGCAACGACACCACCCGGCAGTCCATCAGCCACGGGCTCAAGGCGCTCACCGACTTCCCCGATCAGCGTGCCTGGCTGATGGGGGATCTCGACGGGCGGATGCACTCGGCGGTCGAGGAGATCGTCCGGTGGGCCACCCCCATCATGACGTTCCGGCGCACCGCCGCCCATGACACCGAGCTGGGCGGGCACCACATCACCGAGGGCGACAAGGTGATCATGTTCTACTCCTCGGCCAATATGGACACCGAGGTGTTCGACCACCCCGAGCAGCTCAACCTGTCGCGCTCTCCCAACAAGCACGTCGCGTTCGGCGGCGGTGGCATCCATCACTGTCTGGGTGCGCAGCTGGCGCGCCGGCAGATCGCCGCCACCTTCCGTGAGCTGCTGACCCGGCTGCCGGATATCCATGTGGTCGGCGAGCCGGAGTTGGGCAACGGCAACTTCTTCCATACCGTGATGTCCATGACCGCCGAGTTCACCCCCGAGAAGGCGAAGGCCTGAGCCCGATGAGAGTCGTCGTCGACCGCAGCAAGTGTTCATCGATCGGGTTGTGCGAAGCGACCGCTCCGGACATCTTCCAGATCGGCGCTGACGGCGCCCTGGAGATCCTGATCGACGACATCCCCGCCGATCGCCGGATCGACCTGGAGCAGGCCTGCGAGAACTGTCCCACCCAAGCTCTGAGCATTCAGGACTGACCGGAGGTACCGTCAGTCGGTTATGGGGGTTCGGCGGCACGTAGCGGAGCGACGCCACCCGCTGCCGCCGGGACCGCCGCTGCCGACCGCCGTGCAGACCGCGCTGATGCTGCGCTGGTGGTCGGCCTATGCGTTCGCCTGCCGACGCCGCTACGGCGACGTGTTCACCGTGCGACTGACCGGATTCGGCGCCGCGGTCTACCTGTCCAACCCCCGCGACATCAAGACGGTATTCGCCGGGGATCCGCATATCTTCCATGCGGGCGAAGCGAATTCGGTTCTCGGCGGGATGCTGGGCCCCAGTTCGGTGCTCCTGCTCGACGATGATCTGCACCGCGATCGCCGCCGGCTGATGATGGCGCCGTTCCACCGTGACGTGGTCGCCCGTCAGACCGCGCTGATCGCCGAGATCGCCGCCGCCAACATCGCCGGCTGGCCGGTGGGCGTCGACTTCCCGGTGGCGCCGAAAATGGCCGAGATCACCCTGGAGGTGATTCTTCGGACCACCATCGGGGCCACCGACCACCAGCGGCTGGCCGCGCTGCGGGCGGTGATGCCGCGGCTGCTCAGCCTGGGCACCTTCGACACCCTGGCCATGGCCCGCCCGTCGTTGCAGCGGCGGCTGCCCTGGCGCAGACTGCGCCGCCGGATCGCCGAGGCCGACGAGCTGCTCTACGCCGAGATCGCCGACCGGCGTGCCGACCCGAACCTGGCCGCGCGCACCGACACGCTGGCCATGCTGGTGCGCGCCGCCAGCCACGACGGTCGCCGGATGACCGACGCCGAGCTGCGCGACCAGCTGATGACCCTGCTGCTGGCCGGTCACGAGACCACCGCCACCGCGCTGTCCTGGGCGCTGGAGCGGCTGACCCGCCACCCGCACGCGCTGGCCCGCGCCACCGCCGCCGCCGACTCCGACTCCGACTCCGACTCCGACTCCGGCGACTACCTCGACGCCGTCGCCAAGGAGACCCTGCGGGTGCGCCCGGTGGTGTTCGACGTCGGCCGGGTACTCAAGGAGCCGGCCGACGTCGCCGGCTACCGGCTCCCCGCCGGCACCACGGTGGTCCCGGCGATCGGCCTCGTCCACGTCGAGCCGGCCCTCTACGACAACCCTGCGGGATTCCGTCCGGAGCGGATGCTCGGCGCCAGCCTGTCCCCCACTACCTGGCTGCCGTTCGGCGGCGGCAACCGCCGCTGCCTCGGCGCCAATCTCGCCATGGCCGAGATGCGCATCGTTCTCGGCGAGGTGCTGCGCCGGGTGGAGTTGGCTACCGCCACCGCACCCGGCGAGCGCCCGAGGATCAGCGGGGTTATCCAGCAGCCGCACCGGGGTGCGGTGATCCGGGTGCGCGCAAAGCGCCGCTGAGCTGGGTCAACGTCCAGGAACGCGCCGCACCGAGGGGCATGGTTGCGCACCGGGGAATTAGTTTCACCGGCGCGGTGTCGGTTACCGTTGGCGCATGGCCACACTGCCCCCCGGACCGCCGCTGCCAGCAGCTGTCCAGAGTGTGCTGATGCTTCGCTGGAAATCGGCGTTCGCCTCAGCGTGCCAGCGTCGCTATGGGGATGTGTTCACCGTGCAGCTTGCTGGTTTCGGTCCTGGCGTGTACCTGGCCAACCCGGACGACATCAAGACCGTCTTCACCGGCGAGGCCCGGGTGTACCACGCCGGCGAGGCGTATTCGATGCTCGCCGGGATGCTCGGCCCCAGCTCGGTGGTGCTCCTCGACGGGGATCGGCACCGCGACCGGCGCCGGCTGATGATGGCGCCGTTCCGGCTGGAGGCCGTGGCCCGCCAGCATCAGCTGATCGGCGAGATCGCCGCCGCCAATGTCGCCGGCTGGCCGGTCGGCACCGAATTCCCGGTGGCTCCGAAGATGGCCGAGATCACCCTGGAGGTGATCCTGCGGACCGTCATCGGCGCCAGCGACCCGCAACGGCTGGCGGCGCTGCGGGCGGTGATGCCGCGGCTGTTGACACCGGGCACCTACGACACCCCGGCCATCGCCCGCCCGTCGTTGCAGCGGCGGCTGCCCTGGCGACGATTGCGCCGCCGGATCGCCGAGGCCAACGAGCTGCTCAACGCCGAGATCGCCGACCGGCGTGCCGATCCGGACCTCGCCGAGCGCACCGACACGCTGGCCATGCTGGTGCGTGCGGGCGGCGACGACGGCCCTCAGATGACCGACGCCGAACTGCGCGATCAGCTGATGACCCTGCTGCTCGGCGGGCACGACACCACCGCCACCGCGCTGTCCTGGGCGCTGGAACGGCTGACCCGCCACCCGCACGCGCTGGCCCGCGCCACCACGGCCGCCGACTCCGGCGACGACGACTACCTCGACGCCGTCGCCAAGGAGACCCTGCGCGTGCGCCCGGTGGTGTTCGACGTCGGGCGGGTGCTCAAGGAGCCCGCCGACATCGCCGGCTACCGGCTGCCCGCCGGCGTCACCGTCATCCCGGCGATCGGGCTGGTGCATGCCGAGGAGTCGCTGTACGACGACCCGGCACAGTTCCGGCCGGAGCGGATGCTCGGCGCCACGCTGAGCCCAACGACCTGGCTGCCGTTCGGCGGCGGAACCCGGCGCTGCCTCGGCGCGAATCTGGCCCTGGCCGAGCTGCGCATCGTGCTGCGCGAGGTGCTGCGCGGCACCGAGTTGCACACCACCACCGCGCCCGGGGAGCGGGTGCGGATCGGCGGCGTCATCTTCCAGCAGCCGCATCGTGGGGCCCGAATCACGGTGCGGGCCCGCCGAACCGCTGGTCTTGTACCGCTGGCCGCCAACCCGCGACAGGACGAGCGCCGAGACATGAAACCTCGCAGCCAAAAGTGACAGGATGTTTCACACCAGAACCTTTGGGAGGACACGTGGCGGACAGCCCGCAGAAGAAGGCCCCGGCCAAGAAGGCGGCCGCGAAGAAGGCGCCGGCCAAGAACGCTTCCGCCGCGAAAACCGCTGCCGCCAAGGCCCCCACGAAGAAGGCCCCCACCACAAAGGCGACGCCGAAGACCCTGCGCGGCGACGAGACCATCAAGGAGGCCCGGCGGCTGGGCGGTTGGGATTTCGCCACCTGGCGGATGGCCACCGACGACCCGGTGATGCGGTCGACCATCCTGGGCGTGCTCGTGCTCGACCGCAGCCCCGACTGGGCCCAGCTCAGCGACCGCTACGAGCGGGCCACCCGACTGGCGCCGGTGCTGCGGTCCAAGGTGGTGGAGGGCCCGACCGGCCTTGAGACGCCGCGCGTCGTCGTCGACCCCAACTTCGATCTGTCGTTCCACATGCGCCGCTTCGGAATGCCGCAGGGGTCGACGTGGGAGGACGTCCTGGAGGAAGCCCGCCGGCAGAGCATGGCCGACTTCGACAAGGACCGTCCGCTGTGGCGGGTGACGCTGCTGGAGGGTCTGCCCGACGGCAAGTCGGTGCTGGTGCAGAAACTGCACCACGCGATCGCCGATGGCCAAGGCGCGGTGCAACTCGGCCTGGCGCTGCTGGACTTCGCCCCGGAGGGCGCCGACCTGGGTCCCATGCCGGACGCGCCGGACCCGGTGGTGCTCGACACTAAAGGCTTCATGCAGGCGGTACTCCGCAACAACGTCGGCTGGGTAGCCAAGACCGCCGAGGAAGCCATCAAGGGCATGCCGGGGTTGGCACTCGTCGCCATCCGCCACCCGCGCACGCTGTTCAGCAAGGTGAAGGAGACCGCCGAGTCGGTGGCCCGGTTCACCAAGGTGTCGGTCGAGCCGCTCTCGCCGATCCTCAAGGGCCGCAGCATCAATTACCACTTCGAGACCATCGACATGGATTTCGACAAGTTCAAGGCCGCGGCCAGGAAACGCAACCGGACGGTCAACGACCTATTCCTGGCCGCGATCAGCGTCGGTATGTACGACTACCACCAGAAGATGGGTCACCCCGTCGACGAGCTGCGGATGAACATGCCGATCTCGCTGCGCACCTCTGCCGATGAGAGCAACGCGGTGACGATCGCCCGCTTCGAAATCCCGATCAGCAACGTCATCGACGACGTGCTGGAGACCGCGGCGAAGACGGTCCGCAGCTGGCGCGCCGAGCCGGCGCTGAAGCTGGCCGACTACCTCGCCGAGCTCAGCCGCTTCCTGCCGCCCGAGCTGGTGTCGGCCGCCGCGCAGACCTCCGATCTGACCGCCTCGAACGTGCCGGGCATCCCGGTCCCGGTGTGGCTGGCCGGCGCAAAGGTGGAGCGGATGTACCCGCTGGTGGGAACCATCGGTGCGGCGATCAACGTCACGATGCTCACCTATACCAACGCCGCCAGCGTGGGCGTGAGCTCCGACGACGCCGCCGTCGGAGACCGGGCCGCGCTGATGGACAGCCTGCGGCACGGCTTCCGTGAAGTGATTGGCGGGTCGGTGTTCATCGGAGACCCGCTAACCGGAAGCTAGAGCATCAGCGGCGCGATCCCGCCGCTCAGTCGGCCAGCCCGACCCGCAGGCCGACGGGCAGCTGCTCGGCGTCTCGTTCGACGTCGTGGACCGCGTGCTGCAACTGCTTCTCGATGCTCTCCAGCGCCAGCCGGGCGTAGACCATCTGACTGGTGGTGGCCAGCTGCCCGCGGCTGTGGGTCGAGAAGGTAAAGGCCCAGCTGAACAGCGTGCTGATCCGGTTCTTGAACCCGACCAGATACACCAGGTGCAGAAACAGCCACCCCAGCCAGGCGATATAGCCTCCGAACTCCAGCTTGCCGACTTGGCACACCGCGCTGTGCCGGGAGATGGTGGCCATGCTGCCCTTATCCCAGTACTTGAAGGGCTGACGGTACAGCGGGTTGTCGTTGCCCCGCAGCGAGCGCTTGATGATCTGGGTGGCGTACTTGGCGCCCTGGATCGCGCCCTGGGCCACGCCCGGCACGCCGGGCACCGACATCATGTCGCCGACGACCCATACGTTGGGGTGGCCCTTGACGGTGAGGTCGGGTTCGACCACCACCCGCCCGGCCCGGTCGACCTCGCACCCCTCGGCCTGCTCGGCGATCATCGCGCCCAGCGGGCTGGCCTGCACCCCGGCCGCCCACACCTTGCACGCGCACTCGATGCGGCGCGTCTCGCCGGTGTTCTTGTCCTGCACGGTGATGCCCATGTAGTCGAGGTCGGTGACCACCGAGTTCGGATGCACCTGCACGCCGAGCTTCTCCAGTTTGTGCTGGGCCTTGTGCCCCAGGTTCTCGCCCATCGGCGTGAGAATGAACGGCGAGGCGTCCAGCAGCATCACTTTGCACTCGGCGGGATCAATGGTGCGGAACGCCCCGGGCAGGGTGCGCTGGGCGAGCTCGGCGATCTGGCCGGCCAGCTCCACACCGGTTGGCCCGCCGCCCACGACGACGAACGTCAGCCGCCGGGCGCGCTCGGCCGGGTCGGTGATGACCTCCGCCGCCTCGAACGCCCCGAGGATGCGACCGCGCAGCTCCAAGGCGTCGTCGATGGTTTTCATGCCGGGGGCGTAGGAGGCGAAATGGTCGTTGCCGAAGTAGCTCTGCTGGGCTCCGGCCGCCACCACCAGGTAGTCATAGGGCAGCACGGTGTCGATGTTCATCAGCCGGGAGGTGACGGTCTGGTTGTGCAGGTCGATGTTCTCCACATCGCCGAGCAGTACCTGGCAGTTCTTGACCTTCTTCAGGATCAACCGCGTCGTCGGCGCGATGTCGCCCACCGACAGGATGCCGGTAGCCAGCTGGTAGAGCAGCGGCTGGAACAGGTGGCTGGTGGTCTTGGCGACGAGGGTGACGTCGCAGTCGGCTCGTTTGAGGTACTTGGCCGCGTTCAGTCCACCGAAACCGGAGCCGATCACGACGACGCGGGGACGACGGGTGTTCAGAGCGGGACTTGCCATGGGAGCGTCCTCTGGTGTTTGCGGGAATTCTGGCTTCCGGAGCAACAGGTTATCGCCCAAAGCGCAATTCCGGTCCGAGTTCGAACAGGATCACCGCCGACCGCGCAGCAAGACGGTACTGACGGCAGGAAAATATTCTCAGATTCAACAACCCGCAACACCCATCTCGCCGCTAGTCTCCTCTCAGTCTCGTTTTAGGAAATTAACGAAAGGGCCTAGTCATGGGACCACAAGCACGTCGTTGACCAGCTGCTTTATCCGGACCGGCGCGCATTAGGCGACGATGGCACCCATGCGACAGGGATTGTTGGGTGCCGGGATCGTGATGGTGTTGTGCGGCGTGCTCTTCACGCTGCAGGGCGTGGGGGCGGTGCAGGGCAGCCCGATGAGCAATACGACGACCTGGACCGTACTCGGCCCGATCATCGCTCTGGCCGGTGTGGTGCTGGCCGTGCTGAACCGCCCGCGGCGCTGAGAGCCGCGCCACCCCACCGATCGACGGGATCATCCGGCTCCTCCTGTAATCCAGGCTGACCTCAGCCCACCAAGGCGGCCAGCTCCGTCCGGCCGGCCAGCCCCAGCTTGGTGTGCAGTTCCACGAACGAGAGATGCTCGGTGTTCACCGGCCGAGTCGGTCGATCACCGCATCGAAGGCGTTGAGGGTGAACTGGTCGGTGTCGGGATCCGAGGACACCGGCTGGGAGGACTGCTTGACGATCGCCACGCCGCGGCGGCGGTCGAGGTAGATCCACTGCCCGTTGATCCCGACGGCGATGATGGCCTCCCGCCCCGGGGTGTGCCGGATCCACCACTGCGCGCGGTAACTCCAGTCGCCGGTGCCCACCGCGCCGACCGCGTCGGGACCGCGGGAGAACGCCTCGCGGCTGGCACCGGCATCCAGGGTGTCGATGACCCCTGCCGGGACGACCTGCTGCCCGTCGGCGACCCCGTCGTTGAGCATCATCATCGCGAACCGGGCCAGATCGCGCGGGGCGGCGTTGAGTCCGCCGCCGGCCACCAGGGTGCCGCCGCGGTCGAGCAGGACGTAGGTCTCGCCCTCGGTGCCCAGCTTGCGCCACAGCAGGTCGGACATCTGGTCCTGGAACGACTTTCCGGTGGCCCGGTTGGTGATCCAGTTGACGACGTCGGTCTTGGGCGTCTGGTAGCGGAATATCTCGCCGTGCTCGTAGGCGGGGTCCTTGCTCAGCGTGGCGAGGAACTCATACAGCGTGTCGGCGTCGGTGCCCGGCACGGACTCGATCCAGCCCAGCGCCCGCCCGTAGCTCCAGATCCCCGAGTCGGGGTCGGCGTAGTCCTCGGCGAACTCCGTCGAGTTCACCATGTCCAGCACCTGGCCGACGGTCGCGCCGGCGAAGGCCGAGGCGCCGGCGAGTTCGGGGATGACGTCGGTGACCATCTGCGACTCGTCGAGCCGACCATCGGCGGCGGCCATCAGCGCGAACAGGCCGGCGAAGGACTTGGTGCACGACATCATCTGGTGGGCCTGGTTGGCATGCATGCCGTTGGCGTAGTGCTCATAGACCAGCCGGTCGGGGGTGGCCACCAGCAGCGAATCGGTATAGGTCTCACGCAGGAAGGCCGGGAAGCCGGCGGCGGTTCCGTCCGCCCGGGTGACGTTGAGTTGGCCGATGCCCGAATCGAGTTCGACGCGCAGCGGTAGCACCGCATCGGCGTTGCGCACCGCGGCCGACGGATAGAGCATGCGCATGTTCAGGTAGGCCCACCGGTTGTAGGGCGGAAACATCAGGCCGTTGGAGCGGTCGACCCGATTGCCCGGCGGGGGCGGAAATCCCTGCATCAGGCCGAGTTCCTGGGCGCTGGCGTACGGGTCGTCACTCATGGTCGCTGCCTACTTTCCGTCCCTGCGGACATCATCTTTCGGCCCAGTGTGCTTTTTCCCAGAGAGAAAGAATCGGCGGTCCACGGCTCGTCGAGCAGCCACACCGAGATGGCGTGCGCCCGCGCCGCACAGGCGAAGTACAGGTTCGGCAGCGCGATCTGGCCGTGCAGCGAGTTGGGGAAAAACCCGGTGAAGCACAGCATCCCGTTGTCGTAGACGTAGCTGCCGAACCCGAAGCCGGTGCCGTTCTGGGTCAGCTCGACACCGTTGAGCTCCAGCGCCAACTCCGCGCCCTGGGCCGGGGTGTCCACGGTGAAAGGGAAGCGCTGCAACACGAAAAGCCCGTTGCCGTACAGCGGATGCGGCTGGGCGCCCACCTGGCACAGCGACGACCGCATGCCGTAGGGGAACTCCACGGTGAATCCCTGACCGGAACTGGTCGCGCCGATAGAGGGGGGCTGCATCATGAATTCTCTTACTGCGGAGTCGAATTCGGACTTTGGCCAGCGGCAGGGCGCCTGACCGGCTTCCACGAACAGCCGCACCGCGTCCACCATCTCGTCGGGGGTGGGACGCAGGCCGTTCGCCGGGTGACCGCTCAGAGCCGGGCGACCGCCGAGTGCGGCGGCCAGATCAGGCCCGAGGATGCGGGCCTCGGCGACCTGCGAGACCGCCGCCGAGCCGAGCACCACGCCGGTCCAGCTGTCCTCGTCGTCGTGCACCAGGGCCAGTGACGACAGACTCAATGTCCGCCGCTCGCGGTCGTACACCGGCCCGGCCAGGGCTGCGCAGCGCATCGGCCCGTCGTTGAGTTCGGTCAACCCGGCCGCGGTCAGTTCGACGTCGGTCACCACCTCGGTGCGCACGCCGATCAGGTAGCCGGTCGGCCCGTCGGGCAGGCTCTCCTCGCCCAGGATCTCGATGGTCTGGGCGTTCTGATCGGCCCACCAGGTGAACCCCCGCTCCGTGCGCACCGACCACTGCTCGTCGACCTGCAACTGGTCCCGGTAGAGCCACTCGATGGTCTGTTCGCCCACGTTCATCCGGCCACCGTAACGCGGCCCTGGTTTCAGGCGCCGTCACGTCGGGGTGATCACCATCCCGATGTCTTCCGGAGGCGTCCACTGGCCCGCCGGGCAGCCGGGGCCGATCAACCGGATCGCCGGCCGGTCCCACAGCCCGCCGACCGCGACGGCGGTAGTACCACCCAGGGTGGTGCAGCCGGTGGTCTCGGTGAACCGGCGCTCGGCGCCGTCCGGCAGCAGGATCGCCACCTTGGTGGGTTTGGTGACGGCCTCCGGGGTGGCGGGAACGCTGAACGCGGCCACCGACAGCCCGGCGACGATGAGCAGCATGCAGACGCCGTAGCCCCAGCTGAACCGCAGGAATCGGGCCTTGGCGTTCAGGGTCTCCGACAGCGTCTGGATGCGCAGCGTGGTGGCGGCCAGAGCGCTCTGCTCGGCTGAGGTCGCATCGTCGGTGGTGGCCCGGATCTCCGCCGCCTCGAAGTCGGTGGACGCCGGGAACAGCGGCATGCCGACGGCGTGGTCGCTGAAGGCGCGCGACCACCAGGTGGGCGATGTGCGCAGCTCGGTCCACGGGGTGGCTTCGGCGAGCAGCACGTACCGGCACAGCGCGACGACCGCGACGGTGGCGGCCAAGGTCAGGACGATCGCCGCGGTGGCGACCGGGAACCGGTGCACCCAGCCGACCAAGCCGATTCCGACGATCGCGTTGAGTCTCGGCCCCAGAGTCAGCGCCAGGGTGATGACCGCGGTGATCGGCGTGAACGTCAGCAGCCACTTGGCGGTGTCCTTGTACATGTTCGATATCCTATTGAAACTACCGACATATGTCGGTAGATTAGGCGGAGCCACGAACCGTGCCGAAGCACTCGGCGTCAACCACGCAGTTCCGCAGCCGAAAAGGACACCCACCATGGCTACCGAGCGGGAACACACCAGGTCCACCACCGAGGCCACCGAACCGAGATACACCGTCATGCCGCTGTCGGGGCTGAAGAAGCTGCACAAAGAGCTTTTCGACGCCCTGCGGGCCGACAAGACCGTCTACGTGTCCAAGCACGGCCGGGTCATCGCCGCGTTCCGGCCCTACGCCTACGTTCCGGAGAGCGTCGCCGCGGTGTACGCCTCCCCCAACCTCGAACTTCCCACCATCACCGCCCGTGACATCCAGCGCACCAGCCTGTCCAAGCCCATCGCCGCGGCCGCCGCGGGGCTGCCGGCGGTGGTCGAGAAGGACAGCCGCATCTACGGAATGCTCACTCCGGCAACCACTCCCGCGCCCGAGACGGTTCCCGATCCGGACACCGTGGGCGCCAAAGCCCAAGCCATGATGGACTTTCAGGAGCGCAACCCACGGGCGTCCATCGCGGAGGTCATGGCCTTCGCCGACAGCCTGGACTCCGCGCCCGCCCAGCCGGCCCCGGCCGCGGCGTGGCCGCTGGCCGCCGACTTCGCGACCGCCGACGGCGTCTCCCTGGACATCAAGGGCTGGCGCGAGCAGGGCTCGGACGTCGAAGACGTGGTCGAAGAGCTGCTCGACGCCCTGGAGCGGGGCATCAAAGCCGCCGGCAGAACCAACGGATCCTCCGTTCGGAAGCCGCCCAAGCTGCGCACACTCACCCCGCCGCCCGTCACCGGGGGCGCCGTGCCGGCGTCGAGCCGCTCGTTCGTGCGCAACGCCGAACAGCTCGAGGCCGCCGGCGAAGCGGTGGACGCCCGGGCCGGGTATGTACGGGCGCTGACCACCGAGCCACTGCCCAACGTCGGGGTGATGTGGCGGCTGGGCAATCTGGCGCGGCGCACCGGCCATCTGTCCGAGGCGGCCCGCTGGTTCCGGTTCTCGCTGGCCTACGACGCGATCGCCGACGGACCGGACTGGCGGCACTGAAAGTAGCGTCGGCCTACTTGGGGTACTCGCCGCGCAGGTGCGCCGCGCGGCCCCATTGGCGCAGTGCCACATAGCAATTGAAGAACTGCCAGCGTCCCGCGCGCAGAACATCGTCGGGAAGACGCGGGGTGCCGCGGGGGTCCCACTCACCGTCGGCGCCGCTGTCGGTGCGCGCCCACATGTCGATCAGGAAGCAGCGCTCCGATCGGGGCAGCCACTCGAGGGCGACGAGCTGGATGTAGCCGGCGCTCTGCTGACGAGGCACGATGTCCAGGCGTTCGCCGTCGGGGTGGACCCGGAGACCGTCGATCAGATCGGCGACGAGCTGGCGAAACGGCTGCGAGACGGCCGCCACAGCGCCCGCGAAGTGCGCGGACGGAGCGCGCTGGAGCCCATCCGCACCCGCCACGATCATCCCGGTCATGGCTCGACCTTAAGCCGGGGCGGGGACAGACTCGCGGCATTGGAGACCGAACGTCGGGAGTGTCGCGCGAACACGCAAATCCGCCCGAAAACCCCAACTGTGTCCCAGAACACGTTTTGAATTTGAACGCCCGGCGGCAAAGCGATTTCGGGGTCACGCGGCCGAAATCTCCTTGCTCCGGCTGCATTCAACTAGGACTTTGCCGGTGCGCAGCGCGCCCACCTGCGGTTTAACCTCTTTCACGCCTATAGTTTGACCTGCGGTAATAGGTTGATTAACAACTGAATTCGGCGTGGATAAGCGTTGATTTCAGCAAACACGACGCATAGTCAACAACTATTGCTCAGGGACACAGTCGCTTTGGTTTGAAAAGTGACGTCGTTAAAATTTCTCCACTATGAAAACCATTGCACTGGCGACGATTACCGCCGGCCTGATTGCAACGTCTTCGGCGACTGCGTCGGCTGTTCCGCTCGTCGGGACCAGCGGCCTGTCCCCCAACGCCTGGAACCTGCTGCAGTACATCACCGACACCTATCCCAGTGTGCAGTCCATCGGTGGCGTGCGCGCCGACTCGCGCCCCGACCATCCCAGCGGCCATGCCCTCGACATCATGATCGGCTCGGACATGGACCTGGGCGACGCGATCAACTCCGACGTCCAGAGCCAGGCCGGCCGATTCGGCGTGGTCTACACCATGTGGCGGGTACCCGCTCACTTCAACCACGTCCACGTCACCGTCTCCTAAACACTGCTCGCATTCCGATAGCGCCGGCGATCAGCCGGCGCTATCGGACTATTAGCCGCTTCTTGTCACCCCGTCGCGCTACCGTGAGTCGAACCACGCGGCGCCGCCGCATCCAACGTGAACAAGGGGGCGCGGCAGCGCGATGATCAACTTCATTCCCAACGATCCACTCGTCGTCGATGTCATGCCGATGCGGCGGGTCACCGCGAAACGTGACCGGCCGGCCGGCCGCGCCGGGATCACCCTGGCCGACGAGCCGCCGCAGGCGTCCTACCCGCCGGGCAGCCCGGAGTTCGTGGCCTGGCAGGCCCGGCAGGGGGCGATCCTGGCGATCGAGGCGTGGGAGAAGGCGCTCGGCACGCCGTTGACCTCATGGGCGCAGGATGCGGACAACCCAGCGTCGATGCTGGTGGTCTCCGACGCCGGCGAAGACCTCAACGCCTACTACGACCGGGCCACCCTGTCGTTCTTCCACGCGACGAAGGGCAACACCACCTGGTACTCCGGGGCCAGCACCGACGTGGTCGCCCACGAGGCGGGGCACGCGATCCTCGACGCGCTCCGGCCCGATCTGTGGGCCGTCAACCTGCTCGAGGTCGGCGGTTTCCACGAGGCCTTCGGCGACGTAACGGCCATCGTCACCGCCCTGGCCGACCGCAAGACCCGCGAGGTGCTGCTCAAGCTCGCGCCCAAACTGGACAAGGCCAACTTCGTCGAGGCCACCGCCGAGGAGCTCTCCGAGGCCATCCGCCAGTTCTACGGCCCGGGCTTCTCGGCCTCCCAGCCCCGGCGGGCCCTGAACACGTTCACCTGGCAACTGCCGCAGACCATGCCGAAGACCGGCGGGCCCAACGTGATGATCGCCGAGGTGCACAGCATCGCCCGGATCATGAGCGGATGCTTCTGGGACGTGCTGCGGGGCATCTTCGTGAAGTCCGGCAAGACCACCCAGACCGGCCTGTGGAGCGCCACCAAGATCGCCTCGGCGCTGTTCTACGAGGCCGCCCGCAGCGCCCCGGCCGTCCCACGGTTCTTCCGCGCGGCCGGCAGGGCGATGGTGCTGGCCGACGAGCAGATGTACGCCGGTAAGCATCGCGGCGTGATCAACCAGGCCTTCCTCAACCATGGCCTGGCGTTGGGCGCGGACGCCTACCTGGCCGCCGAGATGGCGCTGGCGGGCGCCTCACCGAAAGTGCGGCGCAACGAGGTGACCGTCGAGGAGTCCACGATCCAGGATCTGCGCGGCCGGTTCGCCGCGGGCAGCCGCAAGCCGGCCATCGTGAGCATGGTCGAACTCGGCGGTGCGCCGATGGCCAACGTCACCCTGTACAGCGAGGTGTCCCTGGACGCGGTGGACCCGCGCCTCAAAGGCGTGGTGGCCGCCGTCAACACCGCCACCCTGGTCGGCAGCTCGGGCGGGTCGGCGGCGCTGATGGCCGCCCCGCGCTCCGGCGCGCCGTCGGCGGAGGTGGTGGACTTCGTCAGCAGCCTGGTGACCAACAACCAGATCGCGTTCGACGCTGCGGCCAAGAAGCCGAAGAAGAGCATCGCGCCCGCGGCCAAAGCCAAGACCGCTGCCGGGTTGGGCACCACGCACGCGGTGCGCAAGCGCGGCGCCAAGCAGGAACTTGAGCGGGTCCGGTTCGCCTGCGGCTGGTCGGCTCTTTAGAAGGCGGAGTACCGTTTTCGGGTGATCTTGCGCTCGCCGGTGGCGTCGGTGGTGACCTGGTGGGTGGCGCCGGGAGGCAACTCGGTGCACTCCTCGTCGGCAAGCTGACCGTGCTCGCGGAGACACTCTTCGAAGAACGCTTCTTCTTCGTGGCGGTCGTCGTCGTGGTCGCAGGGCTTAGTGGGTTTCGTGCTCACGGGGTACCTCCCTAGTGGCACGGTACCCGGCGGGGTGTTCCAGGCGCACCCCTCAATCGGCCACGCCGATATCGGTGTGGGTGAAGTCATCGCCTTTGAACAGCAGCGGTTGCCCGCTGGCCCGGGCTAGCGCGTAGGCAAAGCAGTCCCCGAAGTTCAGCCCAGCGCGGTGTCGACCCTTGCCGAAACGGCGGTAAGCAACGCGTGCCGCTTCGACTTGATCTACTCCGACGGCGACCAGGTCCACTCCGGCCCGATGCAGCCACAGATCCAACTCGCGTCCGCCCGGCTCGCCGAACCGTGTCTCGATGACGATCGCTGCCTCGAGATACGACGCCGTCGACATCAACCGGACCGGATCGGCCGCGACCGCGGTCTCGAAGCGCGCCGCCTCAGGTTCGTCGGTGAGCA
>NZ_JBIIOV010000173.1:0-6646 GCF_044342925.1 Mycobacterium sp.
CGTGCTCTCGCTCCTGGTGTACCTGTTGCGCTCGCGCACCAACGCCAAGGCGAAGGCATGGGTCAAGGTCGGTTACACGGTGTTCGCCATCACGGCCGTCTACGCGATCCTGCGACCCGCCGACACCACCGTGCTGGCCAACCTGCTGGGGGTGGACCGCGGCGCCGATCTGTTGACGTACGCGCTGGTGATCGCGTTCTCTTCACCACGTTGAGGCCCTACCTGCGGTTCAAGGAACTGGAGGTGCGCTACGCCCGGCTGGTCCGGGCGGTGGCGCTGCAGAACGCCCGCGCGCCCGAACACTGACCGCACACCCCACCCGTACAGTCGTGGCGATGTCAGTCCGGCCGGCCACCCGTGTGCCCCCGGTCGCCGCGGCAGCAGCCGCGTTGATCGGGCTGCACCTGCTGGTCCGGGCTGCGGTGGCCTTCGGCGGCTATTTCTACTGGGACGACCTGATCCTGGTGGGCCGGGCGGGCACCCAGCCGCTGCTGTCGGCGCCGTATCTGTTGACCGACCACGACGGGCATGTGATGCCGGCGGCCTTTCTGCTCGGCGGGGCGCTCACCCGGCTGGCTCCGCTGGTCTGGACCTGGCCGGCGCTGAGTCTGGTGGTGCTGCAACTCCTGGCCGCACTGGCTCTGCTGAGGACCCTGTGGGTGATTCTCGGCTGGCGTCCGGTGCTGCTGATCCCGTTGTGCTTCGCGCTGTTCACCCCGCTGGCCCTACCGGCGTTCGCCTGGTGGGCGGCGGCGCTGAACTACCTGCCGATGATGGCCGCGCTGGCGTGGGTGTGCGGCGACGCGATCCTCCTGGTTCGCACCGGGCGGCGCCGCTACGCCGTGACCGGTGCGCTGGCCTACGCCGGCGGCCTGTTGTTCTTCGAGAAGTCCGCGGTGATCCCGTTCGCGGCTTTCGCGGTCGCGGCACTGCTGGCGCATGTGCGCGCCGAGCCGGGCCCACTGCGGACGGTGTGGCGGCGCGGCAGAACACTGTGGCTGACCACCCTCGCGATGACAGCGGCGTGGGTGGTGCTGTATCTGCTCGTCGTGGACCAGCGCCGGTGGAGTTCGGACCTGGGCATGACGTGGGATCTGTTGCGCCGCTCCGTCACCCACGGGATTGTGCCCGGTCTGGTGGGCGGGCCGTGGGAGTGGCAGCGCTGGGCGCCGGCGTCGCCGTGGGCGGTGCCGCCGGCGGCGGTGATGCTGCTCGGCTGGCTGGCCGTAGGGGCCGCGTTGGTGGTGTCACTGGTCCGCAAGCGGCGTATCGGGCCGGTGTGGCTGGCGGCGGCCGGCTACGCGCTGGCCTGTCAGGTACCGATCTACCTGATGAGGTCCTCGGCGTTCACCGCGCTGGAACTGGCCCAGACGCTGCGCTATCTCGCGGATCTGGTGGTGATGCTGGCACTGCTGGCAGCGGTGGGGTTCTGCGCACCGAACCGGCCCGGCGCCCGGTGGCTCGACGCCTCGGCGCTCCGCCGCGCGGTGGTCGCGGTAATCGGGGCGGGGTTCCTGGCCAGCAGCCTGTTCTCCACCAGGACGTTCCTGACCAGCTGGCAGGACAACCCGACCAAGACCTATCTGCACAACGCCGTCGCGGCGCTGGGCCAGGCGCGGGCCGCCTCAGCCGCCCCGATGCTGGACCAGGAAGTCGACCCGCTGATCCTGCAGCGGGTGGTCGGCCCAGAGAATCTGGCCAGCCACATGTTCGCGCTGATCGCCGACCGCCCGGAGTTCAGCGGCTCCACCGACCGGCTGCGAATGCTGGATTCCGGCGGACGGCTGGTGGATGCGCAGGTGACCTGGGTTCGACGGACCGCGCCGGGGCCGCGTCCGCAGTGCGGCTATTTCGTGCAGCCCGACGAGCCGGCCCGGATGCCGCTGGACGGCCCGCTGCTGCCCGCCGAATGGACCGCGGAGCTGAACTATCTGGCCAATACCGAAGGCAGCCTTGTCGTTTCCCTTCCGGTGGGGCCGGAGGTCAGGGTGCCGGTGAAGCCCGGCCTGAACCGGGTGTACGTCCGGCTGCCCGGCGCCGGTGATGCCGTCGTCGTGCAGGCCGCAACCGCGGCGCTGACGGTGTGCGTCGCATCCGGCCCGGTCGGCTATCTGGCTCCCACCCCGGGGCCGCGCTAGACCTCCTCCTCGACGGCGTGCGTCTGGATGATGATGTCGGCGACCTGGCTGCGCACTTCCCGGGCCGCCATCGTCGTCGCCACACACGCCATCTGAATGGCCGTGTCGCGGTCATCGCTGAGCAGATAGCTCGCGGCGGTGGCCACGACGTCGGCGAACTTCTCGCGCAGGAGATCCTCGAGGCGCGACAGCGCGAATTCGGCGTTCTCCAGTGGAACGCAGTTGCGCAGCAGCGCGAACACGTCCGCCTCGACCCGCCGGTACAACTGCTGGGCGAACACCCGCCTCGACAACTCGACGCCGCCCGGCTTGAGCAGCATCACCTCCTGCTCCGCGAGGCGGGCGACCACCGGCTCGGTGGAGCACATACAGACCTGCACGAAGCAGCTGGCCAACTCGGCGGCGGCCACCGCGGCCAGCGGGTCATCCAGGCCGGCCAGGTCGACGCCGTCCGGCGGGGGGAATGGCTGTGGTGCGGGCGGGCTGGTCTCGAACATGCCACGATCGTCGCAGGGCGGTCTGACATTTCCGCCGCACCGCACAATGCCTGCCTCAGCGCACCGGTGATCTGGCAACCTTCTATCCTGACGGCTGTCGATGAGACCCGTTAGCCGAAAACATTTGAGGTGAGTGGATGCACAGGTTGACCGCTACGCAGGTGCGCCCACCGGCGTTGCCACGCGTGCGTGCCGCGCTACTCGCGGTCCTGCTCGTGCTGGCGATCGGCGCCCTGCCGGCGCTGATCCCGCGGGCGAACGCGGCACCGCGGGCCGTCACTGTCGCCGTCTATGACGTCGAACCGTTCGTGATCACCGAGGGCGCGGTCAAGTACGGCTTCACCATCGACCTGCTCGACGAAATCGCCAAGCGGACCGGCTGGGACTACACCTACCTCGACGCCGTCGACGTCCCCGGTCTGCTGGGCGCCGTCCGAGAAGGCCGTGCGGATTTCGGTGCCGCCAACATCTCGATCACCGCCGACCGGGAGAAGATCTTCAATTTCTCCCAGCCGATCGTCTCCGCCGGCCTGCAGATCATCGTTCCGGCAGCCAGCACCCAGCGAGTCCAGCCAGGCCTCGGCGACTTCATCAAGCTGCTGTTCTCCAAAACCATGGCGGTCTGGTTGCTGGCGGCATTTGTTCTGACCATCCTTCCGGCCCACATCATCTGGGCTCTGGAGCGCGGCGACCCGGAGTCGATGGTGGCGAGGTCCTACTTTCCGGGCATCTTCCATGCCTTCGGGTGGGGTCTGGGCATGCTGGCCGCCGCCCCCTTCGACTCACCCCGGCATTGGCCGATCCGCATAGTGACCGTGCTGTGGACGTTCGTCAGCATCATCTTCGTCGCCTACTACACCGCCATCCTGACCACCAACCTCACCGTCGCCAAGATCAGCTCCCAGGTCAGCACGCCGGCCGATCTGGTCGGCAAGCAGGTGTGCACGGTGGCCAACACCACCTCGACGGCGGCGCTGGACAGGCTCGGTGTCGCGTTCACCGGGTTGCCGAGAGTGGAGGATTGCTACGAAGGTTTGGAAGACGGCCAGTTCCAGGCCGTGGTCTATGACTCCCCAGTGCTGGAGTACTACGTCGCCAACCGGGGTGCCGGCGTCGCCGCCATAGCGGGCCCGGTGTTCAAAGACGAGGACTACGGGATCGTCTTTCCGATCGACAGCAAGCTCGACGAGGAGGCCAACGGCGCCCTGCTGTCCATCCAGGAGGACGGCACCTACGAACTGCTGAAGAAGAAATGGTTCGGTACTCCCTCATGATGCTGTCGCGTCTGCGATCCATGCTGACCGTGCTGCTCCTGGTGGCGGCCATCGGCGCCCTGCCCGGCTTGATAACCCGGGCCGACGCGGCTCCCCGCCAACTCACCGTGGCGACGCGGGAATTGCCGCCGTTCGTGATGACCGACGGCGACGTGAAGTCCGGCTTCACCATCGACCTGCTCAACGAGGTCGCCAAGCACACCGGCTGGACCTACAACTACCTCGACGGCGGCAACGTGCAGGGACTGCTGAAAGCCGTCGCGGACGGCAAAGCCGACCTGGGTGCCAGCGCGGTGTCGATCACCGCCGATCGTGCCAAGCTCTTCGACTTCTCCCAGCCGATGCTCAACGCCGGCCTGCAGATCATCGCGCCGGTGGGCAACACCCAGAAGGCCCAACCCGGCCTGTGGCAGTTCCTGCAACTGCTGTTCTCGAAGACGATGGTGGTCTGGCTGTTTGCGGCGCTGGTGCTGACCACCCTGCCGGCGCACGTCATCTGGCTCCTCGAACGCGGCGACGATGACTCGATGGTGTCGAAGTCCTACTTCCCCGGCATCTTCCAGGCCTTCGGATGGGGATTGGGCATGCTGGCCGCCGCCCCCTTCGACCCGCCCCGGCATTGGCCCATCCGGATGATGACGGTGCTGTGGACGTTCGTCAGCATCATCTTCGTCGCCTACTACACCGCTATCCTGACCACCAACCTCACCGTCGCCCGGATCACTTCGCAGATCAACACCCCGGCCGACCTGGTCGGGAAGAAGGTGTGCACGGTGGCCAACACCACCTCGGCGGCCGGCCTGGAAAAGTTCGGCGTGCAGTACACCGGGGTGACCAAAATCGATGAGTGTTACACCGGCCTGGCGGACCGCGACTTCGAGGCGGTGGTCTTCGACGCCCCGGTGCTGCAGTACTACGTCGCCCACAAGGGCGCCGGGGTAGCGGCCATGGCCGGACCCATCTTCAAGAGCGAGGACTACGGCATCGTCTTCCCGATCGGCAGCGAGCTGCGCCGCCAATTCGATGATGCGATGCTGTCGGTGCAGGAGGACGGCGAGTTCGACCGGCTCAAGCGGAAGTGGTTCGGCACTGGTGCCTGACCCGGGCCGCGCTATCCGGCGTGCGGCGGCGCTGGCCCTGACCGCGACCGTCATCGCCGGGTGCTCCGGACAGGGATCGATGCAGACGCTGGCCGACAGTATCGAGCAGATGCCGGGCGTGATCTCGTCGACGGTGAGCTACGACACCACCTGGTGGGGAGCGGCACGCGACGTCCGCCTCACGACGGTGCTCGCCAACACCGCCACTGCTGAGCAAGCCGGCGCGGTCGGCAAGGCCTTCACCGAGTCGGCCGGCAGCGCCGATCTCGACGTCGATCTCACGGTCGACTATCGGGTGGTGGACCGGGACCGTCCGCCACTGACGTCGACGGCGAACTTCCGCTTCGCTGGGCCCGACCGGCCGACGGTCCAAACCGTCACCGACGCGCTGCGCGAGTGGCTGACCATCGCGCAGTCGCCGGGGGTTCAGAGTGTGGGTTTCGACCAGCCGGCAGCGGACGGCCCGGCCGGTTCCCGGGCGGTCCGAATCACGGTGGCGCGCGGCGCCAAGGACGCCGAGCTGCAAGCACTCGTCCGCGACCATCCCGACCTCGCCACGGCCACCTGGACGGTGGTGGGCGGCTCGTTGACCGAAGGGTCACCGCTGGCCGCCGACTATCCCGAGGTGTACTCCGTCACCGGGATGGTGCCCGACGAACGGTTGCGGGAGTTGTGGCGCCGCATCGTCTCCTCGCTCGGCGAGAACGGGATCGCCGCGGCGGACACCGACATGTCCCGGGTGGCCAGCAAGCTGCCGCCGACGAACGTCGTGGTGAACTTCCCCAGCTCACGTAAGCGTGAGCAGAGCGTGGCGACGGCCTGGCTGATGCTTCCCCTGCTGCAGGGGCTACCCCAGCCGGCCCGAGTCGACTTCAACGGCGACCTGTTCACCATGGGCGGGTGCAGCGGCGCCGACGACTCCTCCAGCGGATCCAAGCGCCAAGCCGAGCTGCGCACCAAGTTCGAGCGCTGCTGACCCGTTCGTTCAGTGATCGTGGATGATCACGCCTCGGATGATGTTGCCGGCCAGCATGTCGTCGTAGGCCGGGTTGATGTCGTGCAGCTTGTACTCCTGGGTGACGGTCTCGTCGAGTAGCAGCTTGCCCTCGCGGAACAGGCTGACCAGCCGCGGGATGTCCGAGCGGGGATTGGCCTCACCGTAGAGGCTGCCCAGCAGCCGCTTCTGGAACAGGGTGAACATCGCCATCGGGAGGGTCGGTGTCACATCGGCCATCGCCGCGATGCCGGTCAGCACCACCGAACCGCCCTTGCGGACCATGTCGAGGGCCTGGCCGATCATGGCGCCCTCCACGACGCCGGGGGTCAGTATCGCCGAGTCCGCCATCACACCCCGGGTCAGCTCGGCCAGCAGGGCGGTGGCCTCGGGAATGGAGGTCACGAAGTGGGTGGCGCCGAAATCCATCGCCCGCTGCCGTTTGTGCTCGACGAGTTCGACGACGACGATCTTCTCGGCGCCGGCGATCCTGGCGCCCTGCACCGCGCCGCTGCCTACCCCGCCGAATCCGACGACCACGACGGTGTCGCCGGGCTGCACGTTGGCGGTGTTGACCGCGGAGCCCCACCCCGTGGTGACACCGCAGCCCAGCAGGCAAGCCCTCGACAGCGGAATATCGTCG
>NZ_JBIIOV010000026.1:0-25088 GCF_044342925.1 Mycobacterium sp.
GCGAGCTGGGTTTAGAACGTCGTGAGACAGTTCGGTCTCTATCCGCCGCGCGCGTCAGAAGCTTGAGGAAAGCTGTCCCTAGTACGAGAGGACCGGGACGGACGAACCTCTGGTCCACCAGTTGTCCCACCAGGGGCACCGCTGGATAGCCACGTTCGGACAGGATAACCGCTGAAAGCATCTAAGCGGGAAACCTTCTCCAAGACCAGGCTTCTCACCCATCAAGTGGGATAAGGCCCCCCGCAGACCACGGGATCGATAGACCAGACCTGCAAACGTAGTAATACGTCAGGGAACTGGCACTAACCGGCCGAAAACTTACAAAAACACACAAAAACTCGCAACCACACCACAAACACCAACAAACACCCACCCCACCACCAAAAACACCCCCCACACCAACACCAAAAAAAAGGGGGGGCACACACGGGGCGAACTCAACAATTTACATAAAGTTACGGCGGCCATAGCGGCAGGGAAACGCCCGGACCCATCCCGAACCCGGAAGCTAAGCCTACCAGCGCCGATGATACTACCCAACAGGGTGGAAAAGTAGGACACCGCCGAACACACATTAAACCTGAGCCCCCCGAGAAATCGGGGGGCTCAGGCATTTAAAACGCCCCCCGAGAAATCGGGGGGCGTTTTCCTTTTATTTGCTCATTCGCGTATTCGTTATTACTCGAAGAGCGTCGTGTTCGCCGGCGCACGGGTCTTCTCGAGCGCCAGCAGATCGCGCTTGCGATCCAGGCCGCCGCCGTACCCCGTCAACCCGCCCGTCGATCCGATGACCCGATGGCAGGGAACGATGATGCCTATCGGGTTGCGCCCGTTGGCCAGGCCGACGGCCCGGGATGCTCCGGGTGAGCCGATCTGGGCGGCGATCTCCCCGTAGGAGCGGGTCTGACCGTAGGGAATCGTCCGCAAGGCGGCCCACACCCGTCGCTGGAACTCGGTGCCCACCAGTCGTACATCGACGTCGAAGTCGGTTAGTGATCCGGCGAAGTAGGCGTTCAGTTGTTCCACCACGTCGGCGAATGCAGTGTCGTCGTCACGCCAGGATGACCGGTCCGGCTCGTGGCTCTGCCCGGTCATCCGTAGGTGCATGAGCGTCGGGCCGTCGCCGGCGAGGGTGAGTGGACCGACCGGGCTGTCGACCGTGCGGCACGTCAGTGACGTCATGCCGTCGATCGTCGCACGATGCGATTCGGGTGAGAAATAGCGACACTTCGGGTATCCGGTACCGCCGGTATTGACATGACTGCCGCCGCGGCTTATCTTTTCTTCCCACGGGGGCGGACACCGAAAGGGGCATCGCAGATGACCACGTCGATTTCGCCCGCCCAGAACCGCGGTCGAACCCGCGAAGAGTTCTCTGAGCGCTTGTTGAACGGTTCCATCAAACGGTCCTACGAACCGGTCGTCGATATCGACTGGGCCGCCCCGTTGGACCCCGACAAGTTCTTCCTCCCCCCGCAGATGGTGACCCTGTACGGCACGCCGGAGTGGGAGGCGATGACCCGCGAGCAGCAACGGGAGCTGTCTCGCCAGCAATTAGTCAACATGCTCTCGGCCGGCATCTGGTTCGAGAACATCCTCAACCAGGCTTTGCTGCGCAGCATCATGCACACCAACCCCACGGCCAAGGCGACCCAGTACATGCTCACCGAACTCGGTGACGAGACCCGCCATATGGTGATGTTCGGCAAGACCATCGACCGCGTCGGCGGTATCCCAGTGCGGCCCGGTCTTTTCCAGCGAATCATCATCAATGCGCTGCCGTTCACCTTCCGTGGCCCCGCGCTGTGGGGTGCGGCCCTGGTCGGGGAGGAGATCTTCGACGCGTTGCAGCGCCAGATCCTCGACGACCCTGACCTGCAGCCGATTGTTCGGCGCCTGATGCGTATTCACGTCACCGAGGAAGCGCGCCACATCCAGTTCGCGCGGGAGGGTCTGCGGAAGATGGCCCCCGGCATGCCGTGGTACCGCAAGTTCCTCATGGCCAACATCCACGGTGTCGGCGGCCCGTTCTATCGGATGCTGTTCACTCTGCCGGTGTACTACAACCGGGCAGGGCTGGATGGCCGGCAGATGCAGCAGGTTGCGCGGGCCAACCCGCACTTCCAGCAGAAGTGCCGCGAGTCGTTCGCTCCGCTGGCCAACTTCTTCGAGGAGGTCGGGTTGATGGGCCGACTCAGCCGTCGGCTGTGGCGTCGGGCCGGATTCCTATGAGCGTCATCGTCATCGGGCCTGTACCGCCCGGCTTGGAGCTAGCGGACTGCACCGTACTGGCCGACAAGGCGGCGGCGCATTTCGACACCGCTGCTGAAACCTGGACGGTCAGCGACTCCCGCGGTACGACCGCGACCGCGCGGATCGTGGTCGACGCCCGGCCCTCGGACTTAGCGGCCGTCGCTAGCCATGGCACCCCGAATCACTTCCGTATCCCCGGTCCCGACATCCGGCGGCAGGCCCGTTACGTCAGCCGCTGTCTGCGCCTAGTCGAACGTTCCGGCGCCGCCCGCATCGAGGCCAAAGCCACAATCGTGCTGCGGCGCTGGCGTCCGCAGCCCGTCGAACCGTGCTTCTATCTGACCGGCTCCCAGCCCGAGTCGGACGATCTGTATGACGGCCCGGCGACGGTGATCATCGACGGAGAGTCGATCGACAGCAGGGTCCGGCTGATCGGCCACCTCGATGCCATCGACGGCCGGTACCACTGGCAGGGAACGGTATTCGAGGCGCTGCCCGGCACCGCTCGAAGCCGGGCGGGTGGCCTCACGCTGACGATCGACGACCGGACCGCCGGGGCGAGGATCGTCGAGCAGACGCCGTGGGGAACTCACATGATCTCCGGCGTCGGCGACCCTCCCTTCGCCTAGTCTCGGCGTTTCTAGCCGAAAGGTCTTTTCAAGCAACAATCTTTGCGGCCCGACGGCCGATGTTGTCACCGGACATGCGGTGCGCACCAATGGCCGGCGCGCTGCACTACATCGGCTTCATGCCCAATCCTCTCCACAAGCCCGGCCTGCTGGGCAACCTCTACTCGTCGTGCGCCGCCCGCGCGCAGATGATGGCGGCACGGTTCACCGACGGCACCTTGGACGCCGACGCCTTCTCACTGGATCCGATGGTCCTGGCTCGTAGGCTGGACCGGCTGCGCGCAGCTGCGCCGGTCTCGAACGGCTGCTGCGGGGTTGCCCCGATGATGCCAGCCACAGCAGGAGGGAACTGACCTGTGCCCAACCCCATCGTGCTCACCGGTGCGTCGGTCGTCATCACCGGAGCGGCCCGGGGGATCGGGTACGCGACGGCCCGGGCTTTCGTCGCCGAGGGGGCGCGGGTGTTCATCGGCGACCTTGACGGTGAGCTGGCCAAAGCCGCCGCGGACGAACTCGGTTGCACCGGTGCGCGGGTCGACGTGCGTTCGCGGGAGTCGTTGACGGAGTTCCTGGCCGGCGTCGAACCGCCCGTGCAGGTACTGGTGAACAACGCCGGCATCATGCCGGCCGGCCGCTTCGCCGACGAGTCCGACGCCGTCACCGATGCGATCGTCGACGTCAACCTCAACGGCGTGCTGCGGGCGACCAAACTGGTGCTGCCGGGAATGGTGCAGCGCGGTCGCGGACACATCGTCAACGTGGCGTCCTACCTGGGCGAGGTGCCGGCCGCCGGGCTGGCCACTTACTGCGCCAGCAAGCACGCTGTGGTGGGGTTCAGCGAGGCGCTGCGCGACGAACTCGACGGGTCCGGTGTGACGGTGACGTGCGTGCTGCCGTCGGCGGTGCGCACCGATCTGGTGTCGGGGGTCAAACTCGGCGGGGTGCTGCCGACCGTCGACCCCGAGGACATCGCCGAGGCGATCGTCGCCACCTGCCGGACCCGACCCCCGATCGTCGCGGTTCCCGGATGGATGCGCAGCTACGAGGCCGTCGCCGCCCTGGTGCCCGACCGGCTGGTCGGCGCCGTCCGGGGCAGGCTGACCCGGCAACGGGTGCTGCGCACGCTGGACACCGGCGCACGCGCCGGGTACGAGAACCGGATCCGGCGCGACGTCGCCTCTGGGTGAGTCCGGCCCTCTGGGTGAGGTCGGCCTCAGCGGCCGCCGATGAGGCTGGCGATCGGGACGCGCTCGTCGTAACCGCGTAGCCGCACCGGTTTGCCGATCCGCCAGAACCGCTGCTCGCGCTCCGAGGCGGCCGTCACCGTCCCGGCCGAGGCGATCGCCCGGCTCGGTTCGGAGCGGGCCAGTTCGGCCAGCCGTGCCGCCTCGTTCACCGGTTCGCCGATGACGGTGTACTCGAAACGTTCTCGGGCGCCGACGTTTCCGGCTACCACCTCACCGGAGCCCACACCGATTCGGGCCGGGCACTCGGGGACTTCCCGGCGCAGCCGCCGCGCGATGGTGCGGGTGGCGGCCAGCGCGTTGTCCTCGGGGCATTCCAGCGCCACGGGCGCGCCGAAGATGGCCAGCGCGGCGTCGCCCTCGAACTTGTTGACCAGGCCGTTGTGGTTGTCGACCTCTTCGACGATCACGGCGAAGAAGCGGTTGAGGAGTTCGACGACTTCGATGGGTGGCCGGCTGGTGACCATCTTGGTGGAGCCGGCGATGTCGATGAACAACACCGCCACATGGCGCTCCTCGCCGCCGAGTCGCGGCATCTCCAGCTCGGCGGCGGCGGCCACCTCCCGGCCGACGTGGCGGCCGAACAGGTCGCGTACTCGTTCCCGCTCGCGCAGACCGTCGACCATGGTGTTGAAGCCGCGCTGCAGTTCGCCGAGTTCGGTGGCCCATGATGCCCGGGGCCAGTCCGCGGGGCGGTTTGCCGGCGGCCAGGGCTGCGGCGGCCACTGGACGCAGAGCGAACTCAGCCGCCAGATAGCTCGTGGTCGCGACGACCATGCCGCAGAAGGCCAGCACCAGGCCGACCCGGGGGATGAACGCCGGATCCTGAATGCCGTAGAGCGTGGTGAACAGCACGGTGGCCCCGCCCCACAACACCAAGAGGGTCAACGCGATCCGCCACGGCGTCAACATCGTGTTGCGTTGATCCTCGCGGTCGGGCCGTCGGCCCTCCGTCGCCCAGCGCAGGTCCCCGAGGGTGCGGATGTGCAACCGCCAGGTTCCCAGCGCCACCGTGATGACGGTGTACAACGGCGCCACCAGGCCGGGCAGCCACCACGGCACATCGGCGAACACGCTCGGATCCGGAAAGGCGACCAAGGCGAACAGAAACGCCATGGCGACGCCGATCGCGTTGACCACCAAGATGAACACCGTCAGGATCGCCTGGACCCTGGCCCTGCGCTGCGCCGGGCTCTCGGTGCGGCGGCCGAGCAGCAACGATCCGTAAACCGGTGTGCGCGAGAGCCGCCCGCTCTGGCGGGTGAGGCGTTCGAGTACGCGGCCCAACCGCTGTGCCAGGTTCGAGTCGGTACTCGGTGCTGGATTCGAGTCGGTACTCATGGTGGCGCAAGCCTAGTTGCGGTGCCCGCCCCCTAAGCTGAACCGGTGCGACTCGTGATCGCCCAGTGCACCGTCGACTACCTGGGCCGGCTGACCGCCCATCTGCCCTCTGCGCGGCGCCTGCTGCTGGTCAAGGCGGACGGGTCGGTGAGCATCCATGCCGACGACCGCGCCTACAAGCCGCTGAACTGGATGAGCCCGCCGTGCTGGCTCACCGAGACCGTCGACGGCGAGGTTGCGGTGTGGGTGGTGCAGAACAAGGCCGGCGAGCAGTTGCGCATCACGATCTCCGAGATCGAGCACGACTCCAGCCATGAGCTGGGCACCGACCCGGGGTTGGTCAAGGACGGTGTGGAGGCTCACCTGCAGGAATTGCTGGCCGAGCACATCGGCCTGCTGGGGGAGGGGTACACCCTGGTGCGCCGCGAGTACATGACCGCCATCGGCCCGGTGGACATCCTCTGTCGTGACGCCCACGGCCGTTCGGTGGCTGTGGAGATCAAGCGCCGCGGCGACATCGACGGGGTCGAGCAGCTGACGCGTTACCTGGAACTGCTCAACCGTGACAGCCTGCTGGCGCCGGTCGCCGGCGTGTTCGCGGCGCAGCAGATAAAGCCGCAGGCGCGCACGCTTGCCGAGGACCGCGGAATTCGTTGTCTTACTTTGGATTACGACGTGATGCGCGGAATGGACAGCGACGAGTTCCGGCTGTTCTGATGCGCAGGATCGAGCCCGGGCCCGACGGATACGACTACGAGGTGGTTCCGATCCCGGGCGCCCGGGCGGTCAAGGCCTATCGATGCCCGGGTTGCGACCATGAAATCCGCAGCCGCACACCGCATGTGGTGGTGTGGCGTACCGAGGACGAAACCGGCGAACATCGTCGGCATTGGCATACCCAGTGCTGGGCGAACCGGGCCACCCGCGGGCCCACCCGCCGGTGGTCCTAGCTGAGATCAGTGCTCTGGACTCAGTTCTCTCGGGGCTCGACGAGTTCCACCAGGACGCCGCCGGCGTCCTTGGGGTGGATGAAGTTTATCCGCGAACCGGCTGTGCCGCGGCGCGGAGCGTCGTACAGCAGCCGAACGCCCTGGCTGCGCAGACGGTCGGACAGCGTGTCGAGGTCGCTGACCCGGAAAGCCAACTGCTGGATGCCCGGTCCCCGCTTGTCGATGAACTTGGCGATGGTCGAGGTCTCGTCCAGCGGGGCCATCAGCTGAAGCTGGGCGCTGCCGCGGGGAGCGCCGCGCACCTCCAGCATGGCCTCGCGCACACCTTGCTCGGCGTTGATCTCCTCGTGAACGACGATCATGCCGAGGTGGTCGTGGTACCACGTGATGGCGGCATCCAGATCGGGCACAGCGATGCCCACATGGTCCAGCCCGGTCACCAGAGCGCTCGCCAGCAGTCGGCGGGCATCGATGTGCTCGGTCGTCATAACAACACGGTAACCTTTCAACCGGATGGTTGGTCAGTGTGTTGGCTGGATCACATTCGGCGACCGGTCTTGGTCGAGTCTGGAGGAGGCAGGAATGACGACGTCGGTGATCGTTGCCGGGGCACGCACCCCGGTCGGGCGGTTGATGGGTTCGCTGAAGGACTTTTCCGGCAGTGACCTTGGGGCGGTGGCCATCAAGGCGGCGCTGGAGAAGGCCGGTGTGGAGCCGTCGCTGGTCGAGTACGTGATCATGGGCCAGGTGCTCACCGCCGGCGCCGGCCAGATGCCCGCCCGCCAGTCCGCGGTGAACGCCGGCATCGGCTGGGACGTGCCGGCGCTGACGATCAACAAGATGTGCCTGTCGGGCATCGACTCGATCGCCCTGGCCGACCAACTGATCCGGGCCGGCGAGTTCGATGTCGTGGTGGCCGGCGGCCAGGAATCCATGACCAGAGCCCCGCACCTGTTGATGGACAGCCGGTCCGGCTACAAGTACGGCGACGTGACGGTGCGCGACCACATGGCCTACGACGGCCTGCACGACGTGTTCACCGACCAGCCGATGGGAGCGCTGACCGAACAGCGCAACGACACCGATAAGTTCACCCGTCTCGAACAGGACGAGTTCGCCGCCGCCTCCCACCGGAAGGCGGCCGCGGCGTGGAAAGACGGCGTGTTCGCCGACGAGGTTGTGCCCGTTCAGATTCCGCAGCGCAAGGGTGACCCGATCGAATTCGCCGAGGACGAAGGGATCCGGGCCAACACCACCGCCGAGTCGCTCGCCGGGCTCAAGCCGGCGTTCCGCAAGGACGGCACCATCACCGCCGGCTCGGCATCCCAGATTTCCGACGGCGCCTGCGCTGTTGTGGTGATGAATAAAGCCAAGGCGCAAGAGCTGGGACTGACCTGGCTGTGCGAGATCGGCGCGCACGGCAACGTCGCCGGCCCCGACTCGACGCTGCAGTCCCAGCCGGCCAACGCCATCAAGAAGGCCATCGCCCGGGAGGGCATCACCGTCGACCAGCTCGACGTGATCGAGATCAACGAGGCCTTCGCCGCGGTCGCGCTGGCCTCGACCCGCGAACTGGGCGTCGACCCGGAGAAGGTCAACCGCAGCGGTGGCGCCATCGCCATGGGCCACCCCATCGGGATGTCCGGGGCGCGCATCACGCTGCACGCGGCACTCGAACTGGCTCGGCGGGGCAGCGGCTACGCCGTCGCCGCACTGTGCGGCGCCGGCGGCCAGGGTGACGCGCTGATCCTGCGTCGCTGATGTTTGCGCGGGTCCTGTGATGTCGGTCATAGGGACTTTCATGACAAACTGGCAGGCGTGACCCGTCCCCGCCCGAGAATCGCACCGGTGATGACCGGTGCGGTCGATCTGTCCGGTCTCAAGCAGCGCAGCCAGAGCGGTGATTCCGGCTCAGCGCCCGGCAGTCACGCCGTGGAGATCACCGAGGTCAACTTCGAAGCCGAGGTGCTGGTCCGCTCCAGCGAAGTGCCGGTGGTGGTGCTGCTGTGGTCCCCGCGCAGCCAAGCCTGCCTGACGTTGCTCGACGCCCTGGACGCCCTGGCCGCTGCCGACGCCGGCAAGTGGTCGCTGGCGACGGTCAACGTCGATTCCGCGCCCCGCGTGGGCGCCATCTTCGGCGTCGAGGCGGTGCCCACCGTGGTGGCACTGGCCGGCGGCCAGCCGCTGGCCAGCTTCGAGGGCCCCCAACCGCCCGAACAGTTGCGTCGCTGGATCGACTCGCTGCTGTCGGCAACCGCGGGACAACTCGGCGGCGACGACGATGCGGCGGCGCAGGCGCCGGTGGACCCGGCCCTGGCGGACGCCAGGGAGAAGCTGGACACCGGCGACTTCATCGGTGCCGTGGCGGCTTACCAGGCCATCCTCGACGCCGATCCCGGTCACGCCGAGGCCCAAGGCGCGCTGCGCCAGATCGTGTTCCTCCAGCGCGCAGCCGCCCATCCGGCTACCGCCGTCGCCGACGCCGATGCCGCGCCTGACGACATCGACGCGGCGTTCGCGGCTGCCGACGTCCAGGTGCTCACCCAGGATGTGCCCGGAGCGTTCGGCCGGCTGACCGCCCTGGTGAAGCGCACGTCCGGGGACGACCGCACCCGGGTGCGGACGCGGCTGATCGAACTGTTCGAGTTGTTCGACCCCGCCGACCCGGAGGTCATCGCCGGGCGGCGGAATCTGGCCAACGCACTGTACTAAGCCCGCGCCGAGATCGACGAAATGCCATGATTCACTAAAACTTTCGCGGCGAATCGTTCGTTTCGCCGCTAGTCGGGGACGGGCTCCAGCCAGATCGCCGACGTCGGCGGCAGCACCAGCTGTGCCGAGGCCGCCCGCCCGTGCCATGGCTCGTCGGAGGCTTCGACAGCGCCCATGTTCCCGATGCCCGATCCGTTGTAGACCGCCGCGTCGCTGTTGAGCACCTCACGCCAGGTGCCGGAATGCGGCAGTCCCAACCGGTAGCGGCTGTGCTCGTTGCCGGCGAAGTTGAACACGCACGCCAGCACTGAACCGTCGGCGCCATATCGCAGGAAGCTCAGCACATTGCTGGCCGAGTCGTTGGCGTCGATCCAGGAGTAGCCCGCCGGCCGGGTGTCCAGGCTCCACAGCGCGGGGCGACTGCGGTAGAGATGGTTGACGTCGGCCATGAACCGCTGGATGCCGCCGGAGAAGCCGTTCTCGGCCAACTGGAACCAGTCCAGCCCGCGCTCCTCCGACCATTCGGCGCGCTGCCCGAAGTCCTGACCCATGAACAGCAGCTTCTTGCCGGGGTGCGCCCACTGATAGGCCAGCAGGCTGCGCAGGCCGGCGGCCTTGACGTGATCGTTGCCGGGCAGGCGCCCCCACAGCGTGCCCTTGCCGTGCACCACTTCGTCGTGGCTGATCGGCAGCACGTAGTTCTCGCTGTAGGCGTATAGCATCGAGAACGTCATCTCGTGGTGATGATAGCTGCGGTAGATCGGGTCGCGGCTGATGTAGTCCAGGGTGTCGTGCATCCAACCCATGTTCCACTTCATCGAAAAGCCAAGGCCGCCAAGGTTGGTCGCGCGGGTGACGCCCGGCCAGGAGGTGGACTCCTCGGCGATGGTGACGACGCCCGGCGCGCTCTTGTGCACCGTGGCGTTCATCTCCTGCAGGAACTGCACGGCTTCGAGGTTCTCGCGGCCGCCGTAGGCATTGGGGGTCCAGCCGTCCACCGGGCGCGAATAGTCCAGATACAGCATGGAGGCCACCGCGTCGACGCGCAGGCCGTCGATGTGGAACTCGGTGAGCCAGTACAACGCGTTGGCCACCAGGAAGTTGCGCACCTCCGGCCGGCCGAAGTCGAAGACGTAGGTGCCCCAGTCCAGTTGCTCGCCGCGGCGTGGATCGGAGTGTTCGTAGAGCGCGGTCCCGTCGAAGCGGCCCAGTGCCCAGGCGTCTTTCGGGAAATGCGCGGGCACCCAGTCCATGATCACGCCGATCCCGGCGGCATGCAGCCGGTCCACCAGGTACCGGAAATCGTCGGGTGTGCCGAACCGCGACGTCGGCGCGTAGTAGGACGTGACCTGGTAGCCCCAGGACCCGCCGAACGGGTGTTCGGCGACAGGCAGCAGCTCCACATGTGTAAAACCTTGGGCCACAACGTATTCGGTAAGCTGCTGCGCCAGTTCGCGGTAGCTCAGGCCGGGCCGCCAGGAACCGAGGTGGACCTCGTAGGTACTCATCGGCTCCAACACCGGATTGCTGTGCGCTCGTGCGGCCATCCAGTCGTCGTCGTCCCAGGTGTAGTGGGAAACGAACACCCGCGATGCCGTCAGCGGTGGAATCTCGGTGGCGAACGCCATCGGGTCGGCCCGGTCGGCGACCGCGCCGTCCACCCCGTGCACCCGGAACTTGTAGAGGCCGTCGGGGGAGAACCCCGGCCAGAACAGCTCCCAGACCCCCGTGGAGCCGAGCACCCGCATCGGGGCGTCGTTGCCGACCCAGCCGTTGAAATCGCCGATCAGGTTGACGCCCTTGGCGTTCGGCGCCCATACCGCGAAAGACACGCCCTCCACCACACCGTCCGGGGTGGTGAACGAACGGGGGTGCGCGCCGAGGATCTCCCAGAGTCGTTCGTGGCGGCCCTCGGCGAACAGATGCAGGTCCACCTCGCCCAGCGTCGGCAAGAACCGGTAGCCGTCGGCGACGGTGATCACGTGCGGGTTGCCGTCGGCACCCGGGTAGCTGACCTCCAGCCGGTAGTCGGCCAGGTCGGTGAACGGCAGCGCCACCGCGAACAACCCCGAGTCGATATGGGTCATCGGATACCGGCTGCCGCCCACCAGCGCAGACACCTCGACGGCGTGCGGCCGCAGCGTGCGGACCACGGAGTGCTCGCCGTACTCGTGGGCCCCGAGGATGCTGTGCGGGTCATGGTGGGCGCCGGCCACCAGCCGCGCCAGTTCCGCGGGATCGGGCGCCAGCGCGGGCCCGGCCGCCGGGCCGGTGCGGTCAGGGGTTCGTGTCATTGGATCACTCCCGCCTTCATTCCCGGCGCAGCAGGGCGGCCCGCTGGTCCTGCGGGATGACCGGCATATTCAGGACGTGCGCCACCGCCTTGACCGGCTCCAGGCGCACGTAGTTGGACTGGCCCCACTGGTATTGCTCCCCGGTGATCTCGTCGCGCACCCAGAAACGGTCGTAGGGCTGCATACCCAGTGCGGCCATGTCCAGCCAGAGCGTGCCGTCCTCGGCGCCGAACGGGTTCAGCGTCACGACCGTCAGGACACAGTCGCCGCTCACCGGGTCGTACTTGCTGTAGGCCAGCAGGGCGTCGTTGGAGACGTGGTGGAACCGGATGGTGCGTTGCTCGCACAGGGCCGGGTGGACCCGGCGGATTTCGTTGAGGCGGGTCAGGAACGGTTCCAGCGAGCGGCCCTGCGCCAGCGCAAGAGCGAAGTCGCGGGGCCGCAGTTCGTACTTCTCCGAGTCCAGGTACTCCTCGCTGCCCGGCTTCACCGCGACGTGCTCGAACAATTCGTAACCCGAGTACACCCCCCAGGAGGCGCCCATGGTCGCGGCCAGCGCCGCGCGGATGGCGAACATGCCCGGACCGCCGTTCTGCAAGCTCTCGTGCAGGATGTCGGGGGTGTTGACGAACAGGTTCGGCCGGGCATAGTCGGCGTGCTCGGCGATCTGGCGGCCGAACTCCTCGAGTTCCCATTTCGCGGTTCGCCAGGTGAAGTACGAATACGACTGTGTGAAGCCCAGTTTCGCCAGACCGTACATCCGGGCCGGCCGGGTGAACGCCTCGGCCAGGAAGAGCACGTCGGGGTCGGTGCTCTTGACCTCACCGATCAGCCAGGCCCAGAAGTCCGGCGGCTTGGTGTGCGGGTTGTCGACGCGAAAAACCGTGACGCCGTGGTCGATCCAGTGCCGGACCACCCGCAACACCTCGTGGTAGAGGCCTTGCGCGTCGTTGTCGAAGTTCAGCGGGTAGATGTCCTGGTACTTCTTCGGCGGATTCTCCGCGTAGGCGATGGTGCCGTCGGGCAGTCCGGTGAACCAGTGCCGGTGCGCCCGCGCCCACGGATGATCCGGGGCGCACTGCAGAGCCAGGTCCAGCGCCACCTCCAGGCCGTGGCCACGGGCGGCGGCGACGAAGGAGTCGAAGTCCTCGATCGTGCCGAGGTCCGGATGCACCGCATCGTGCCCGCCCTCGGTGCTGCCGATGGCCCACGGCGATCCGACGTCGCCGTCGTCGGCGGTCACCGCGTTGTTGCGGCCCTTGCGGTGTACCTTGCCGATCGGGTGGATCGGCGGCAGGTACACCACGTTGAACCCCATGGCAACGATGCGGGGCAAGGCGGCGGTGGCGGTGGCGAAGGTGCCGTGCACCGGCTCGCCGTCGGCGTCCCAGCCGCCGGTGGAGCGGGGGAAGAATTCGTACCAGGAGCTGCACCGGGCCAGCGGCCGGTCCACCCAGACGCCGTAGGGGCGGCCGCGGGTGACCAGGTCCCGCAGCGGGTAGTGGTCGAGCAGGTCGGTGACGTGATGCGACAGCGCGTGCGCCGCGCGGGACAGCGGATCACCGGGCCGGCGCAACTCCGCGGCGGCCTGCAGCAGCGGTGCCCGGTCGGCGCGGGGTACCCCGGTGGCAGCGCGCTCCAGCAGGTCCGCGCCCACCAGCAGGTCGTTGTGCAGGTCTTCCTCGCCTTGGCCGGCGTCGAGTTTGGCGACCACGGCATGGCGCCAGGTGGTGATCGGATCGCCCCAGCCGTCGACCCGGAAGACCCATAACCCGACCTGGTCGGGGCAGAACTGACCGTGGAACACATCCGGTGTGCGGCCGGGCGTCATCCGGTATCTCGCGGGTTTCACCCGGGACGATTCCTGCGGGGCAGGGCTGGTCGCGACCTTGCCGCCGTGAGCGATGGGGTAGGCCGTCCCGAGGTGGCGCACCACCAGGGTGGCGGCCACCGCCTCGTGGCCCTCGCGCCAGACCGTCGCCGACACCGGCACCAGTTCGCCGACGACCGCTTTGGCCGGATAGATCCCACCGGACACCACGGGAGCGATGTCGTCGACCGCGATACGACCCGGCACCCGAGTACCTCATTTCCGCTCCAGCCCGACACGCTCCCGACACCACGGGTAACCGCATCACCGTCGGTTCACACCGTAACGGCCACCGAGGGCAGCCGAACCCAAACCTCAGTAAGGTCATATCGGTGAAGGCTCTCCGCAGGTTCACCGTTCGCGCCCACCTCCCTGACCGCATCGCGGCGCTCGGTCGGCTATCGACCAACCTTCGATGGTCATGGGACGTCGGCGTCCAGGAATTGTTCGCCGGCATCGACCCGCAGGCATGGGCGCGGATCGGCCGCGACCCGGTGGCGCTGCTCGGCGAGGTCAGTACGGCGCGGCTCGACGAGCTCGCCGACGACCAAGCCTTCACCGAGCGTCTGGACTTCCTCGCCGCGGACCTCGACCAGTACCTGACCCAGCCGCGGTGGTACCAGGAGCTGCAGTCGCACAACGGTTCCGTCCTGCCCAACGGCATCGGCTACTTCTCAATGGAGTTCGGTGTGGCCGAGGTGCTGCCGATCTACTCCGGCGGCCTGGGCATCCTGGCCGGCGACCACCTCAAGGCGGCCTCCGACCTTGGTTTGCCGCTGATCGGCGTCGGCCTGAACTACCGCTCGGGGTACTTCCGCCAGTCACTGACCTCCGACGGCTGGCAGCACGAGAACTACCCGGCGCTGGACCCCCAGGGTCTGCCGCTGCGGCTGCTGTCCCACCCCGGTGGCGAGCCGGTGCTGATCGAGCTGGCCATGCCCGAGTCGCGCGTGCTGCGCGCGAAGGTATGGATCGCCCAGGTCGGCCGAATCCCCTTGCTGCTCTTGGATTCCGATATCCCGGAGAACGATCACGATATGCGTCACGTCACCGACCGGCTGTACGGCGGCGACCAGGAGCACCGGATCAAGCAGGAGCTGCTGGCCGGGATCGGCGGGGTGCGGGCTATCCGCGCGTTCTGTGCCATCGAGGGCCACCCGGCGCCGGACGTCTTTCACATGAACGAGGGCCATGCGGGTTTCCTCGGCCTGGAGCGTATCCGCGAATTCATGGTCGCCGACCACCTCGACTTCGACACCGCGCTGGCGGTGGTGCGGGCCTCTACCGTGTTCACCACTCATACGCCGGTGCCGGCCGGGATCGACCGGTTCCCGGTGGAGATGGTCGAGCGGTACTTCGGCGACGAGGGCCACTACGGCCTGGTGCCCGGTGTGCCGCTACGGCGGGTGCTCGGTTTCGGCGCCGAATCGGACCCGTCGAAGTTCAACATGGCCCACATGGGGCTGCGGCTGGGCCAGCGGTCCAACGGCGTCTCGCAGTTGCACGGCCGGGTGAGCCGGGAGATGTTCGCCGAGCTGTGGCCCGGTTTCGACGCCGCTGAGGTGCCGATCGGTTCGATTACCAACGGGGTGCACGGACCCACCTGGGCGGCCCCGGAGTGGCTGGCGCTGGCCGCCGAACTGGCCGGTTCGCCGGAAGCCTTGCGGGATGCCTCGGAGTGGCAGCGCCTGCAGCAGGTCGACACCGGCCACATCTGGGGAATCCGCTGCCAGCTGCGTGCCAAGCTGGTCGAGGACGTCCGCCGGCGGATCCATAAATCCTGCCTGGAGCGCGGCGCCATCGAAGCCGAACTCGACTGGGTGGCAACCGCTTTCGATCCCGGTGTGCTGACCATCGGGTTCGCCCGGCGGGTGCCCACCTACAAGCGCCTGACGTTGATGCTGCGCGACCCGGACCGTCTGGAGACTCTGCTGCTCGACGAGCAACGGCCCATCCAGTTGATCGTGGCCGGCAAGTCTCACCCCGCCGACGACGCCGGAAAGGCGCTCATCCAGCAGGTCGTTCGCTTCGCCGACCGGCCCGAACTGCGGCACCGGATCGTCTTCCTGCCCGACTACGACATGTCCATGGCCCGGTTGCTCTACTGGGGTTGCGATGTCTGGCTGAACAATCCGCTGCGCCCGCTGGAGGCGTGCGGGACCTCCGGGATGAAGAGCGCGTTGAACGGCGGGCTGAACCTATCCATCCGCGACGGCTGGTGGGATGAGTGGTTCGACGGGGAGAACGGCTGGGAGATACCGAGTGCGGAGGTGCTCAGCGAGGAACGCCGCGACGACCTGGAGGCCAGGGCGCTCTATGATCTGCTGCACAAATCGGTGGCGCCGAAATTCTACGACCGCGACGACAACGGGGTGCCGGGCCGTTGGGTCGAGATGGTGCGACACACCCTGGTGTCGCTCGGGCCCAAGGTGCTGGCCTCCCGGATGGTGCGCGACTACACCGAGCAGTACTACGCACCGGCGGCTGCCTCGCTGCGCCGAACCGTGGAGTCCATCGACGGTCTGCCGTTCGGGCAGGCCCGCGAACTGGCCGCCTACCGGCACCGCGTCACCGACGCATGGCCGCAGGTGCGGATCACCGATGTCGACAGCTCCGGCTTGCCGGACACTCCGGTGCTGGGGTCGGAGATGACTCTGACAGCGGCTGTCGTCCTGCCCGGCCTGCGTCCGGACGACGTGGTGGTCCAGGCGGTGCTCGGACGGGTCGATTCCGGTGACACCCTGAGCGACCCGCGCTACATCGACATGATCCGCATCGGTGGAGGTGACGGGGAGACGGCAACGTTCTCGGCGACCACCCCGCTGCCGCAGGCCGGCTCCATGGGCTATACCGTGCGAGTGCTGCCACGCCACCGGCTGCTGGCCGAGGACGCTGAATTCGGCTTGGTCAAGCTTGCCGGCGACATCGATCTGGCGGACCGGGCGGCCCCCGTTGAGGTCCACCTGTAGTTTGCCGGGGAAGCGCTTTGGAGGTAGGAGAACTGTGCTCGGTAGGGCCGCGCTCGTGAGGACCATGCGTCACTCGGCTGACTTCGCCACTGCCGGGACCATTGCGGGGATTGTTGTGGGGACCGCCCTGGTGATCGCGGTCCCGGCAGCGGCCGATCCCGATCCCATCACTCCGGGCGGGCCGGTATCGGTGGCCACCGAAGGCCCTCCGGCGCCGGCTGCCGAGGTAGTGCCCATTTCGGCTCCCGGAGCCGACCCCGGTGCCTCTCCTGGTGCTACTCCTGGTCCTGCAGCCGCACCCGGCGCCACGCCGGGTCCGGCACCTGCGGCCGCGACCCCGGTGAATTCGGCGACGGTGGAATCGAGCCCGCCGGTGACCACGACGTCACCGGACGGCTGGACCATGCAGGTGTCGGCCAAGGACGAGACGCAGGCGCCGATCGCGCCGCTGACCACCGCGATCTCGACGCGGGAATACGAGGTCAGCGGAGTGTTCAACGGCGCCTTGGACGGCGGTGGTGACCAGACGGCCAAAGGCATCTTCGAGGTCGGCTACCAGATCGGCTGCGGCATCGACATGAGCACGGCCAACGGCGTCTCGATGACCGGCACAGCCGGTCTGAACCCCTCTATCGGCCTCATCGGCCTGGACTTCACCAGCCTGCCGATCGAGGGCCTGCTTCCCGGCATCGGGGCCAACATCGGCGGCGGCATCACCGTCGGTCTCAAGCCGGGCATCATCAACACCGTCGCGGTGACCAAGAAGCAGTACGAGAGCAACGCCCCGTGGGTGTCGATCAACAAGCTGCGCATCAAGATCGACGGTTGCGTGGGTGAATCGTTCATCCGCTCGTACGCCGTGCTGGCCAAGTCCAACTCCGACGGCGACGCCATCCTGTCCTGGTACGGCGTCACCAAACGAGTGTGACGCCGGGCGTCTACTGGAAGCGCTTGAAGCAGCGGTCCTGGTCCCCGAGGACGCCGACCCGGAAGGCGTCGATGCGGGAGAACCCCGCGGGCACCGATTCGCCGTTGACGTCGCCGGCGGCCAGACCGTTGGTGAGCAGACCCGAGATCGCCTCGTCGATGTCGCCCGCCGTCAGCGCCACCGTGTCACCGTCGGGTGTAGTGATGGTCTGCGACAGCTTGGTGGTGGCCACCCCGGTCAGGCACGCAGTCCGCAGGCCGGCCTCGGCGGTGTCCAGGGACACGCCGCGTTCGTGCTGCAGGGCGAGCATGAAGCGGGACACCACCAGCGAGTAGGCGGTGTTGTCGCCCTGCAGGGCCGGCCCGTCGGCGCCCTCGGTGGACGTGCCCAGGGCCTGCAGCGCTGTCAGGTCCACGGCGATGGTGTTGGTGGCCGGGCAGAACGACACCGGCGGGCTGGGCCGGGCGTCGGCGCACGACGATGCCGAGGCGCTGTCGACGGTCAGCTTCGGCGGGTTCTTCGGGGTGAACAGGATGTTCAGCGCGTCCACCACCGCCTTGACCGACTTCTCGGTGACCGGCAGTTCGCCGCTCTGATTCGAGGGCAGTTCCACCGGCAACTCGCCGCGGCGCTGGTTGATCTCTTTGAGGGTGATGCTCGTACAGGCGGCCGGCCCGTCGGTGAACCCGAACTGGAACGCCGAGATCCGTTCGAAGGCTGAGCCGTGTTCGTCGCCGACGTCGTAGCCCTGGTTGCCCTCCAGCAGCGGGTCGCGGAACGAGATCATCGCCGCCAGCAGGTTGTTGAGACCTTCGCCGGTGCTCAGCGTGAACCGCGGCGACTTGCCCTCGGCCACCCAGCGGAGGTAGGCGCCGGCGAAACAGTCCGCCTGCTGCTCGGCCACCAGCGTGGGCACACCCCTGGGGTTGAGCGTGGCCATCTTTTGGATGGCGTGGCCGTACTCGTGGGCGAGCACCATGGTGATCGCCATGTCGCCGTAGGCTTTTCGCAGCGACGGCATGAGCACCGCGCGGTCCCAGCCGATGGTGCCGTCGACTTCGCAGAAGCCGGCGTTGACCAGACCCTCGGTGGTGTCGTCGCAGAAGGTGCCGTCGTAGTCGCCGGAGTCCCAGGAGAACAACTCCTTGACCGGCTTCAGTTCGCCGTCGAAGGTGTCCGGGTAGGCGAACTTCCAGTACTCCTCCAGGTCGCTGACGGACTGGCCGGCGAGTTCGTCGACCTGACCGCCGTCAGTGCCGGTGACTTGACGGGCTTCAGGTTTTGCATCCGGGCGCAGCCCGGTGGGGCCGTCGACGGACTCGAGGCCGCCGACCTTGAACGGATCCTCGTAGACCGACACCGCTGTGCCGGTGATCGCGGTGCCGCAGCCTGCGAGCACCGCCGCTGCGCTCACCGCGGCGATCAGTCGTGGCAGCACTCCCATGGCGACCACAATAGATCGCCCGCGACAATTGGCTGTTCAGTCCGGTGGCGGCGTCCGCAAGCCGCCGCTCAGTCTGGTGGCGGCGTACGCAAGCCGCCGCTCAGTCTGGTGGCGGCGTCCGCAGCCGCCGCTCAGTCTGGTGGCGGCGTCCGCAGCCGCCGCTCAGTCTGGTGGCGGCGTCCGCAGCCGCCGCAGCGCGTCCCGGACCACGAGCGGGTCGGTGGTCGTCCAGAACGGCGGCAGCGATGCGCGCAGGTAACCGCCGTAGCGGGCGGTGGACATCCGGGAATCCAGCACCGCGACCACCCCGCGGTCGTCTGAGCGGCGCAGCAGCCGACCCGCGCCCTGGGCCAGCAGCAGCGCGGCGTGGCTGGCGGCTACCGTCATGAATCCGTTGCCGCCGCGGGCGGCCACGGCCCGCTGCCGCGCGGTCAGCAGCGGGTCGTCGGGGCGTGGGAACGGGATGCGGTCGATGATCACCAGCGAGCACGACGGGCCGGGGACGTCGACGCCCTGCCACAGCGACAGGGTGCCGAACAAGGACGTGCGCGGGTCGGCGGCGAACTGTTCCACCAGCGCGGCGGTGCCGTCGTCGCCCTGACAGAGCACCGGGGTGTCCAGCCGCTCCCGCATGGCCTCGGCCGCCGCCCGGGCGGCCCGCATCGAGGAGAACAACCCCAGCGTGCGGCCGTCGCAGGCCTCGACGAGCGCGGCGATCTCGTCGAGTTGCGCCGCCGAACCCGACCCGTCGCGCCCCGGCGGCGGCAGATGGGCTGCGACGTAAAGGATTCCGGCCTTGGCGTGCTCGAACGGCGAGCCGACGTCCAGACCCCGCCACTTCGGGCCTGCTCCGGTGTCGTCGGGCAGCCCCCAGGATTGCGCCATCGCGTCGAAGGAGCCGCCGATGGTCAGCGTGGCCGAGGTCAGCACGGTGGTGGCGGTGCCGAAGATCCGCTCGGCCAGCAGGCCCGCCACCGACAGCGGCGCCACCCGGAGCACCGGGATGGTGGCGCCGGTCCGGTGTTCCTCGTGGTCCAGCCACACCACGTCGGTCCGGTCCGGGATCGCCGCGGCGTAGGAGTCCAGAATCCGTCCGGCGGTGTCGGCGACGTCGGTCAGCGCCGCGATGGCCTCGGTGCGGGCGGCCGCGGCGGCGGGGTCGGCCGGCTTGGGGTCGATGTCGGCGCGTGCCGCTGCCGCGGCGTCGCGCAGAGCAGTCAGGTAGGTGCCCAGTTCGGCGTCGAGGAAGTCGACGCGGCCGGGTTCGGCGTCGTGGATGGCTGAGGAGAAGGTGGCCACGGCCGCCTCCAGCCGGGTGAGGAGTTCGGGGCCGACGAGGGCCGCGACCCGGCGCAGCGTGACCCCCAGCGGCCCGGGGGTGAGTTCACCGGTCGCGACACCGGTGACCCGGTCGACAAGTTCGTGAGCCTCGTCGATCACCAGGACGTCGTGCTCGGGCAACACGTCGGCGTCGGCGATCGCGTCGATGGCCAACAACGCGTGGTTGGTGACGACGATGTCGGACTGGCCGGCCTGCGCCCTGGCCTTCTCGGCGAAGCAGTCGATGCCGTACGGGCAGCGGGTGGCCCCGAGGCACTCCCTGGCCGAGACGCTGACCTGCGACCAGGAACGTTCCGGCACCCCGGGTCGCAGTTCGTCGCGGTCGCCGGTCTCGGTGTCCGACGCCCACTGGGTGAGGCGCTGGATGTCGCGGCCCATCGCACTCACCGCCGCCGCCGCACCAGAGGGCAGGAGCGCAGCGGCCCGGGAATCGGCGCTGAACAGTTCCTCCTGGGGCGGCTCGTCGTCGCTGGGGCTTGAGTTGATCTTGTTCAGGCACAGGTAGTTTCGTCTGCCTTTGAGCAGCGCGAAGGTGGGCTTGCGGGGCAGTTCGGGAGCTAGCGCCTCGGCCAGCCGCGGCAGATCGCGGTCGACGAGCTGGCGCTGCAGGGCGATGGTGGCCGTCGAGACCACCACCGGCGTCTCGTCGTCGACCGCCCGGGCGATGGCCGGGACGAGGTAGGCCAGCGACTTGCCGGTGCCGGTGCCGGCCTGAACGGCCAGGTGCTCGCCGCTCTCGAAGGCGTGCGCGACGGCCTCGGCCATCTGGACCTGCCCGGGGCGCTGGGCGCCGCCCAGCGCCGCGACGGCGCGGGCCAGCAGGTCGGCCACCGGGGGAGTCGCAGCAGCCATCACATCAGCAAAGGTAGCCCGCGGATGCTCATCGGGACTGCGCACAGATCGTTATGGCGGGCCGTCAACGCGGTCTGTGCGCAGTCTCGACGCCGGATCTAGCGCACCTGGCGGGTGGGGATCGCCGGTTCCCCGGTGGACAACGCCAGCCCCTCCCAGGGCAGACTGTGCAGCCCGGCGGCGACCAGATCCCGCGCGGCGGCCAGATCGCGCTGTGCCAGCACCTCGCCGCCACGCACCAGCGGCGTTGTCAGCACGCGGGCCGGTTCGTCGGTCGGTGGCGGGGCGCCGAAGGAGTGCACCACCTCCTCGGTGATGACTCCGGAGGGCCGGGTCAGCCGCAGCGCCGCCTTCCGGCCGCCGTGGGACTCTTTGCGGCTGCTGCGTTTCTGCACCGGGATGCCGTCGACCTCGACCAACTTGTAGACCATGCTGGCGGTCGGCGCTCCGGAACCGGTGACCACCGAGGTGCCCACGCCGTAGGTGTCGACCGGGTCGGCGCGCAGCGCGGCGATGGCGTACTCGTCGAGGTCCCCGGACACCACGATCTCGGTGTTCACCGCGCCGAGCCCGTCAAGCTGGTCGCGGACCTGGCGGGCCAGCACGCCCAGGTCGCCGGAGTCGATGCGGACCGCGCCCAGCCCGGTGCCGGCCGCGGCGATCGCGTTGGCCACGCCGCACCGCACGTCGTAGGTGTCGACCAGCAGGGTGGTGCCGACACCCAGTGCGGCGACCTGGGCCCGGAACGCAGCCTGTTCCCAGTCGTCCGGGCCGCCGTCGGCAGTGGTGTGCAGCATGGTGAAGGCGTGCGCGGAGGTGCCCAGCGCCGGGATGCCGTAGCGGTGGTGGGCCGCCAGGTTCGAGGTTCCGGTGAACCCCGCGAGGTAGGCCGACCTCGCCGCGGCCACCGCTGCCTGCTCGTGGGTGCGCCGCGATCCCATCTCGATGAGCGGGCGGCCCGCGGCGGCGCTGACCATGCGGGCGGCGGCCGAGGCGATCGCGGTGTCATGGTTGAAGATCGACAGCACCAGCGTCTCCAGCAGGCAGCACTCGGCGAAGGTGCCGGTGACCGAGAGCACCGGTGAGCCGGGGAAGTACAGCTCGCCCTCGGCGTAGCCGTCGATGTCGCCGCGGAACCGGAAGGTCCGGAGGTAGTCCTGGGTGGCCGGGTCCAGGAACTCGGCCAGCGTCTCCAGGGTGGCGTCGTCGAAGGTGAAGTCGGCCAAGGCCTCCAATAAGCGTCCGGTTCCGGCGAGTACGCCGTAGCGGCGGCCCTGCGGTAGCCGCCGCGCGAACACCTCGAAGGTGGTCGGCCGGTCGGCGGTGCCGTCCCGCAACGCCGCCGAGACCATGGTCAGCTCGTATTTGTCGGTCAGCAGGGCTGTCCGGGAAGCCACAGTCACACGGCAACCGTAGAGGGTTTGGCGAGGGGCGGTGGATTTTGCCAGCGCTCGCTATCCTGTTCGCATGGGCGCGTCATCAGCACCGACTCGGCCGGGTACCAGCAGTGTTTTGGAGACCGACGAACTCGAGGCCACGGATGCACCGTGGGTGACGATCGTCTGGGACGATCCGGTGAACCTGATGAATTACGTGACCTACGTGCTCCAGAAACTGTTCGGCTACAGCGAACCGCACGCCACCAAGCTGATGCTGCAGGTCCACAATGAGGGCAAGGCCGTGGTGTCGGCCGGCAGCCGGGAATCCATGGAGGTGGACGTGACCAAACTGCACGCCGCCGGGTTGTGGGCCACCATGCAGCAGGACCGCTGAGCCGCCTCGTGCGCAAGTGGAAGCGGATAGACACCGTCGACGGCCCCCGGTTCGTCTCGGCGCTGGAGCCGCATGAGGTGGCACTGCTGACCAACATGGCGACGTCGGTGCAGGAGATGCTCGACGACCGGCAGTCGGCCGCACCGTCGGACCCGCTGGAGCAGTTGACCGGTATCCGCACCGGCAACTCCGCCCCACCCAAGGACGGCACCATGAGCCGCCTGTTGCCCGATTTCCTCAAGGATCAGGCCAACGACGACGCCGCCTCCAACGCCGCGCTGCGCAGCCTGCATGAGCCGCAGATCATCGACGCGAAAATCGCTGCCGCCCAACGGCTGGTCGAAACCCTGCCGGCAGGCGGCGGCCCGGTGGAGCTCACCGAGGACGACGCGCAGGCCTGGACCGGCGCGATCAACGACATCCGGCTGGCGCTGGGCACCATTCTGGGTGTGGGTCCCGAGCTGCCGGACCGGCTGCCGTCGGGCCACCCGATGGCCGCCCATCTCGACGTCTACCAATGGCTGACGGTGCTGCAGGAATTCCTGGTGCTGGGTTTGATGGGCAAGCCGATCCGGTGAGCGTCGCCGGACGACGATGCGGGCCCCCGGGCCCGAGGAGGAGTGCGGCAATCGACTCAGGACTCACGTCGGGATACGGGTCGATCACCGACGTCGCCGGCATCCTCGTCGGCCACCACCATCGGTGTGACTCCGACGCCACCGTGGGCTCGGCCGATCAGCCCGGCAGCGGGTGGGCGTGCGGCACAACGGTTGTGTTCGCGCCGCCGGGAACCGTCGGGGCGGTCGACGTCCGCGGCGGCGCCCCCGGCAGCCGGGAGACCGAACTGCTGCACCCGTCCAACACCGTCCGCTACGTCGACGCCGTGGTGCTGACCGGCGGCAGCGCCTACGGCCTGGCCGCGGCCGACGGGGTGATGACCTGGCTGGCGGAGCAGGGCCGCGGCGTGGCGATGACCGGCGGCACGGTGCCGATCGTGCCGGCCGCCGTCATCTTCGACCTGCCGGTCGGGGCGTGGAGTGCGCGGCCGACCGCCGAATTCGGCTACGCCGCGGTCGCCGCGGCCGGAACCGATGTCGCGGTGGGCAGTGTCGGGGCCGGCGTGGGGGCGCGGGCCGGAGTGCTCAAGGGCGGGGTGGGCACCGCCTCGACCGTCCTGGACAACGGGGTGACTGTCGGGGCGATCGTGGTGGTCAACTGCGCCGGTGAGGTCGCCGACACCGCGACGGGCCTGCCCTGGATGGCTGCGGCGGCCACTGAAGTCGGACTGAGCGCTCCGCCGGCCGACCGGATCGCCGCCTACGCGGCCCGGCACCGCGAGTCCAGCCCGCTCAACACCACCATCGCGGTGATCGCCACCGACGCGGCGCTGAGCAAAGCCGCCTGCCACCGCGTCGCGATCGCGGCGCAGGACGGCCTGGCGCGCACCATCCGGCCGGTGCACACCCCCCTCGACGGCGACACCGTCTTCGCACTGGCCACCGGTGCGGTGCAGGTCCAACCCCCTGCCGACACCCCGGCGGCGATGTCGCCGGAGACGGCGCTTACCACCGCGGTCGGTATCGCGGCCGCCGACTGCCTGGCCCGCGCGGTGCTGGCCGGAGTCCTGGCCGCCGAGTCGGTGGCCGGCATCCCCACCTACCGCGACGTGCTGGTCGACGGTCCGGCAGCGTAGCGCCGGCATCACCGCGCCGGCCGGTAGCCTGAAGCGCTATGGGCTTACCGGGTCAGCCAGGTCAGGATCTTCCGACGCGGGACGAGAAGTGGCCGGGATGGAAGGTCGGCGGCGCCACCATCCTGACCTTCGTCGCGCTGCTCTACCTGATCGAGCTGGTCGACCTGCTGACTGGGCATACGCTGGACCGCAACGGAATCCGGCCGCTGGACACCGACGGGCTCAAGGGCATCCTGTTCGCGCCGCTGCTGCACGCCGACTGGGGGCATCTGGTGGCCAACACCGTGCCGGCCCTGGTGCTGGGTTTTCTGGTGACGCTCGCGGGCATGTCCCGGTTCGTCTGGGCCACCGCGATCATCTGGATCCTCGGCGGGCTGGGCACCTGGCTGCTCGGCAACATCGACCGCTGCCCGTTGGGCACCAACCACATCGGCGCCTCCGGACTGATCTTCGGTTGGCTGGGGTTCCTGCTGGTGTTCGGCTGGCTGACCCGCCACGTCTGGCAGATCCTCATCAGCCTGGTGGTGTTGTTCGTCTACGGCGGCATCCTGTGGGGGGCGGTCCCGTCGCTCAGCGGCTGCGGCGGGGTGTCCTGGCAGGGCCACCTCACCGGCGCGGTCGCCGGCGTGCTGGCCGCGTACTGGCTGTCCAAACCCGAACGGGAAGCGCGTCGTCGCCGGGCGGCCACGCCGCCGGGGCCGCTGGGATGAGTGACCGGTACGCGCCGATCGGCATCTTCGACTCCGGGGTCGGCGGACTGACCGTCGCCCGCTCGATCATCGACCAGTTGCCCGA
>NZ_JBIIOV010000176.1:0-6537 GCF_044342925.1 Mycobacterium sp.
GCCTTTCACCGCCGGGTGGGTCATTACCCGATCGAGGACGGCGTCGCGGACCATGGCCCACATCCAGTCCACCTGCTGTGCCCGTCGGCGGGCGTCGAACTCACCGGCGCCGGTCAGGACGTCGCGGTGCCGGAGCACGGTGTCCCACAGTTCCCGCAGGCCGACCCCCTCCACAGCGCTCATGGTGAGGACCGGTGGGCGCCAGAGGGTTTCCCTGGGGTAGATCAGCCGGATGGCGGCGCTCAGTTCGCGGGCCGCAGCCTTGGCCTCGGTGGCATGGGCGCCGTCGGCCTTGTTGACGACGACGATGTCGGCCAGTTCCAGCACACCCTTCTTGATGCCCTGCAGCTGGTCACCGGTGCGGGCCAGGGTGAGGAAGACGAAGGTGTCAACCATGTTAGCCACCGCGACCTCGGATTGGCCGACGCCGACCGTCTCGACCAGGATCACGTCGAACCCGGCGGCTTCCAACAGCACGATGGTCTCCCGGGTGGCCCTGGCCACCCCGCCCAGGGTCCCCGACGTCGGCGACGGGCGGATATAGGCATCCGGCTGGACGGCCAGCCGGGCCATGCGAGTCTTGTCCCCCAGGATCGAGCCCCCGCTGCGGGTCGAGGATGGGTCCACGGCGAGCACCGCTACCCGGTGACCGCTCTCGATGAGGTACATACCGAGCGCCTCGATGGTGGTGGACTTCCCCACCCCCGGCACCCCGGTGATGCCGACGTGCATGGCCGGGCCGGCGCCGCCGGCGGAGCCGGCCGTACCGGCACCGTGCATCAGCTCCATGAGCAGCCGCTGGGCCTGTGCCCGGTGGTCGGCTCGGGTCGATTCGACCAGCGTGATCGCCCGCGCCAACGCGGCACGGTCACGCTGGCGGATCGCCTCGGCGAGTACCGGGATATCGCTGTCGTGCAACGGTTCTCGGCCCGTCACCTGTGGGCCTTTCAGTCCAGGTCGTAACCGAGCCGCTCGGCGAGCTTGTGCACCAAGCTGACCGCGGCCTCGGCGATGACTGTGCCGGGCGGATAGATGGCGGTCGCGCCCGCTGCGTACAGCTCGTCGAAGTCGCCGGGCGGGATGACCCCGCCGACCACGATCATGATGTCTGGACGGCCCACCTCGGCCAGCGCGTCGCGCAGCGCCGGCACCAGGGTGAGATGCCCGGCCGCCAGCGACGACACTCCGACGACGTGGACGTCGTTGTCGGCGGCCTGCCGGGCCACCTCGTCGGGGGTCGAGAACAGCGAGCCGACGTCGACATCGAAACCGATGTCGGCGAAGGCGGTGGCGATGACCTTCTGGCCGCGGTCGTGTCCGTCCTGACCCATCTTGGCGACCAGAATGCGGGGCCGGCGGCCGTCCGCCTCGGCGAAGCGCTCCACCAGCCGGGTGGCCTCGGAAAGTGCGGTGATGCTTCCTCCTGCCCCAACCTCGTCGCGGTATACCCCCGAAATGGTGCGAATCTCGGCCTGGTGGCGACCGTAGACCTTCTCCAGCGCGTCGGAGATCTCCCCGACGGTGGCCTTGACCCGGGCGGCGTTGATGGCCAGCGCCATCAGGTTGTTGCCCAGCCCGTCCGCCAGCCCGTCCGCCCGCCCGTCCGCTGTGGTGCCGGCCGCCAGCCCGTCCGCCGTGGTGCCGGCCGCCCTGGTCAATTCGGCCAGCGCCGCCTGTACGGCGGGCTCGTCGCGTTCGGCCCGCAGCTTCGCCAGCTTGGCCAGTTGCTCGGCGCGCACCCGGCTGTTCTCGACTTTGAGGACCTCGATGTCGGTCTGCTCGTCGACCTGGTACTTGTTGACGCCGATCACCGGCTGTTGTCCGGAGTCGATGCGGGCCTGGGTCCGGGCGGCCGCCTCCTCGATCCGCAGCTTCGGGATGCCGTCGCTGATCGCCTGCGCCATCCCCCCGTGCTCGGCCACCTCGGCGATATGGGCGCGTGCCCGCTCGGCAAGTTGGTGGGTGAGCCATTCCACGTAATAGGAACCGCCCCACGGGTCGATCGGCCGGGTGGTGCCGGACTCCTGTTGCAGCAGCAACTGTGTGTTGCGGGCGATACGGGCCGAGAAATCGGTGGGCAATGCCAATGCCTCGTCGAGGGCGTTGGTGTGCAGCGACTGGGTGTGGCCCTGGGTGGCGGCCATCGCCTCGATACAGGTGCGGGCCACGTTGTTGAAGGGGTCCTGCGCCGTGAGCGACCAACCGGAAGTCTGCGAATGGGTGCGCAATGACCTGGATTTCGGGCTTTGGCTTCCGAATTGGGCGACCAGTTCACTCCACAGCAGCCGGCCGGCGCGCAGCTTGGCGACCTCCATGAAGAAGTTCATTCCGATGCCCCAGAAGAAGGACAGCCGGGGGGCGAACTTGTCGATGTCCAGGCCGGCGTCGATCCCGGCTTTGATGTAGTCGACACCGTCGGCGAGGGTGTAGGCCAACTCGAGATCGGCTGTGGCCCCGGCTTCCTGGATGTGATAGCCCGAGATCGAGATGGAATTGAACTTCGGCATCTTGGCGCTGGTGTAGGCGAAAATGTCGGAGATGATCCGCATGGACGGCGTGGGCGGGTAGATGTAGGTGTTGCGGACCATGAACTCTTTGAGAATGTCGTTCTGGATGGTCCCGGCCAGCTTCTCCGGCGGCACACCCTGTTCCTCAGCGGCCACGACATACAGCGCGAGGATGGGCAGCACGGCGCCGTTCATGGTCATCGACACCGACACCCCACCGAGGTCGATCCCGTCGAACAGCTCGCGCATGTCCAGGATTGAGTCGATGGCCACCCCGGCCATCCCGACGTCGCCCTGCACCCGCGGGTGATCGGAGTCGTAGCCGCGGTGGGTGGCCAGGTCGAACGCCACCGACAGGCCCTTCTGCCCGGCCGCGAGGTTGCGCCGGTAGAAGGCGTTGGAATCCGCCGCGGTGGAGAAGCCGGCGTACTGACGGATGGTCCAGGGCTGGTTGACGTACATCGTCGGGTACGGGCCCCGGATGAACGGCGGCTCACCCGGGAAGTTGTCCAGCGGGTAGCCGGCCGCTACCGCCGCATCCCGGTCGGCGCCGATGAAGAGCGGCTTGACGACGATCCCTTCGGGGGTGTGCCAGTTCAGCTGCTCGGCGACATACCCGTGGGCTCGGGCGGCCGCGTCGACGTGCTCGGTGGCGGCGGCCGGGGTCGGCTCCGACCAGATCGGCTCGGTGTCGTCGTCGCGCCACGCAACGTCGGCGAAACTCGGTACCGCCGTGACATCGGAGTGTGTCATTGTCAGGCTCCCAGCTTCGCCAGCAGCGCCGAGAGTGCTTCGACGGCATCGATTTTCGCGGTGAGATAGCCGTCGGGCCGCCCTTCGGCGGGGACACCGGCGACGGCCTTCTCGGGCCCGGCCAGATAGATCTGTTCAAGGCCGGCGGCGCGGGCGGCTGCCACCAGTTCGCCGGCCTCCTCGCCGTAACGGGCGTCGGTCCCGCACAGGACTGCCACCCTGGTGCCGGCGTCCCCGATGGCCTCCGCCAGACCATCGGGAGTCACCGTGCCGGGGTTGACGGCCTCGATGCCGCCGGAGGCCAGCAGGTTGGCGATGAAGGAGGCCCGAATGTTGTTCTCCGCCATGGGGCCCAGCGGCAGCAGCACAGCCTTCGGCCGAGCGCCGGTGCGCTGCAGGTAGGCGTCGGAGCGGTCGCGCAGCGCCTCGAACGCGGCGGAGTACCGGCTCGCCGCCGGCGTCCCGGCGGCAGTGGCCAGCGGGACCTCGGCAAGGTTGGGGTACTCATTGACGCCGGTAACGGCTTTCCGGCGGTGGGCGATGTCGTCGGCGCGGCGGGTGGCGACGGTGTCGATCTGCTCGGCGAGGTAGTCGCCGCCTTGCCGGAAACCGCCGCGGGATTCGATCTGCTGGAAGTGCGACCAGGCCTGCGCAGCAAGCGTTTCGGTGAGGTCCTCGACGAACCAGGAGCCGGCCGCCGGGTCCAGTACCCGACCGAGGTGGGACTCCTCCAGCAGTAGCAGCTGGGTGTTGCGGGCGATGCGCCGGGCGAAATCGGCAGTGAAACCGGGAAATCCGCCGGGGATGGCCGCGTCGAAGGGCAGGACCGCGACCGTGTCCGCTCCGCCGACGCCGGCGCCGAACGCCGCGACGGTGGTGCGCAGCATATTCACCCATGGGTCGCGCTGTGTCGTCATTGCCCATGACGTGACAGCGTGCACGCGCGTCGCCCCGCTGTCGGGGCGGCCCAGCACCGCGGCGATGCGGCCCCAGAGCTGGCGGGCGGCACGGAATTTGGCGATGGTCATGAACTGGTCGTCGTCGGCGGCCAGCCGGAAACTGACCTGCCGCAGGGCCTGCGCCACCCCGAGCCCGGATTCGGTCAGCACCCGCAGATAGTCCGATGCGGCGGCCATCGCACCGGCAAGTTCCCAACTGGCGCTCGCGCCGCGGTTGTGGAACGCCGGACCGTCGACGGTGACGGCCCGCACCCCGGGCCGGCCGGCGGCCGCCCGGGCCACCTCGGCCACCTCGTCGAGCGTGGGCGACGGTCGTCCGCTCAGGGACGCCGTCAGCGGATCGGCGCCGAGGTCGACCGACATCTGGGCGCGTCGGCTGTCGTCGGCGCCCGCAACCAGGCCCATGACGGCCTCGGCGGCGGCAGTGAAGTCGGCCCCCGCATCCAGGATCACCGGGGCCAGCTCCAGGTAGACGCCGTCCAGCCAGCGGTCCAGCTCGGCGGCCGGGATGCCGGTGCCGCCGACCCGCAGCACCAGGGCGCTGGTTCCCTCGACCAGGGCGTCGAGCACCTCGGCGTTGCCCTTGGCTGAAGCTCCGGAGAACCCCGGCGCCGGGAACTGCTCGGCGACCTTCCAGCCCGCCAGCACGTCGCGGTTGCGGTCGGCGCCGCGTATATAGGGCCACTCGCCGGGCAGCGGCGGCTCCGGCAACGCGTCGAGTGCGGTATAGAGCGCACGGATCGGAAAGCCCTCGTAGGTGGGCGATTCCAGCAAGCGCTCCGGTTCGTTGATGTCCGTCGAGTTGTCCCCCGAGTCGCGACGGCTCTTTGCCAGCACGTCGCCGACGGCGACACGCCACCGAGCGCGAGCCTGGTCCAGGCCTTCCTCCGTGACTGGGGACACCGGCAGCTCCTGTGATCGTCGGGCGGCGTTCGCAATGGGCACCGTCCCTCAGGCTAAATCAGGTCATGTCCGGAGACCGCAGCGGGCAGCCCGATATCGTGGTCCGGATGAGCTCATCCGTGTTGAGGCGCGGCCTGAGCATCCTGCGCGATGCCGTATCGGCCACGGCGGCCACCGCCCGGCAGGTCAGCCGCACCCGCATCCTGCTGACCGGCCTGGCGGTGGCAGTGGCGGTGGCCGTCGTCGTTCTGGTTCCGTTGCCGACGGCGGTGCAGCTTCGCGACTGGGCGAGGTCGCTGGGACCGTGGTTCCCGCTGGCGTTTCTGACCGCCCACATCGTGGTGACCGTCCTGCCGTTTCCCCGCACCGCGTTCACCCTCGCCGCCGGTCTGCTGTTCGGTCCCGGGCTGGGGGTGGCGATCGCGGTGACGGCCAGCACGATCAGCGCCCTGCTGGCGCTGTACCTGATCCGGGCGCTGGGGTGGCAGCTCAGCAACCTGGTGAGCCACCCTCGGGTCGACGCGATCGATGCCCGACTCCGGGCGCGAGGCTGGCCGGCCGTGCTGTCACTGCGTCTGATCCCGGCGGTGCCGTTCTCCGTACTGAACTACGCGGCCGGCGCGTCCTCGGTCGAGGCCCGTCCCTATTTCCTGGCGACGCTGGTCGGCCTTTTCCCCGGGACGGCCGCCGTGGTGATTCTCGGCGACGCGATGACCGGCAACGTCAGTCCGCTGCTGGTGCTGGTGTCACTGTGCACCGCCGCCGTCGGTCTCGCCGGCCTGGTCTACGAGACCCGGCGGCCGCACTGACGCCACTGCCCTACAGAACGCCGAGGATTACGGCGGTGTCCGGGATGTTGCAGCGGTTGCGCAGATCGATGCCCGGGGCCCGGATACCGTCCAGTTCGGCCTTGACCTGCGGATTGGCCGCGAAAAAGTCCTGGGCCTGAGTCTTGACCGCGTCCTTGGACTGGCCCTGCAGGCCGGACAGGAAGTTGTTGACGTCCGGGTGGGTGAACAGGTACGCCGTCATCGCGGCGGCCACCCCGGTCTCGACGCTGGTGACGTCGGCGACCGTGCAGCCCGGCACGACGGGGGCCGGAGCGGCCGGCGCGGGCGCAGCAAAACCCATCGCCACAGCGCCGGCACCGATCGCCGATACCGCCGCACGCCCGAGCAGTGTTGTGGGTTTCATAGCCCTCCCCCTCAAAAGATGGATCGCGTCAGCATAGGGTTCGCGTCAGCTTAAAGTAGCGGGATTCGGCCGCTCCACCGCTCCGGGAGTCAATTTCTCGCTAAACTGCGGTCTGTCGACGTAAGGACACCCATGCAACGCACACGACAAGGAATGGCAGCGCTGGCCGGCGGTGTCGGTCTCGCTCTAGCCGTTCTCACAGCTCCCAGCGCCGCAGCCGA
>NZ_JBIIOV010000178.1:0-6495 GCF_044342925.1 Mycobacterium sp.
TCATGTTTTCGATTCGAAAACATGACCCATACTAGCACCGGGCACGAGGTTCTTGCGGTGGTATTCCAGGTGCGCGGCCTGGCGTCCGGCAAACCCGAACTCGAAGTGCTGTTATGGCAGCGCGCCTTGGCGCCCGAACGCGGCAAATGGTCCCTGCCCGGCGGGCGGCTGGGCGCCGACGAGGATCTCAGCGACTCCGTGCGACGCCAACTCGCCGAGAAAGTCGACCTGCGTGAGGTGGCGCACCTCGAACAGTTGGCGGTGTTCTCCGATCCGCACCGGGTTCCCGACGCCCGGGTGATCGCGTCCACGTTCCTGGGCCTAGTGCCCTCCCCCGCCGTTCCGGCGCTGCCGTCGGACACCTGGTGGCATCCCGTCGCGGACCTACCGCCGATGGCTTTCGACCACGGCCCCATGGTGGCCTACGCCCGGTCCCGGCTGGCAGCCAAGCTGTCTTACACCAACATCGGATTCGCCCTGGCGCCAAAGGAATTCGCGCTGTCCACCCTGCGGGACATCTACGGTGCCGCGCTGGGCTACCAGGTAGACCCCACCAACCTGCAGCGGGTGCTGGCCCGTCGCGGGGTGATCACCCGCACCGGAACCACCGCCCATCCCGGCCGCAGCGGCGGTCGGCCGGCTGCTCTGTACCGGTTCACCGAGTTGGGCTTGCGGGTTACCGACGAGTTCGCCGCGTTGCGGCCACCCGGCACGGCGACTAGCTTCTTAGAGCCCTCTTAAGGTAAACATATCCGGATGACAAGCGCAGACGGGGCCGTCAGTCCCGAGTGGATCGGCCGGGCCCCGCACGATGACGCGCGCCGCGGCACCCGGCCGGTACTGCCGTCCAGGGACCCGTTCTACGAACCGCCCGTAGGATTCCAGCACTCCGAACCGGGCACCGTGCTGCGCTCGCGCGATGTCGAACTCGGTTTCCTGGGGCTGGTCCCGCAACAGATCCGCGCCACCCAATTGCTCTACCGGACCACCAACCGGCACGGTGAGCCGGAGGCCAGCGTCACCACCGTGCTGGTGCCGGCCGGACATTCCCACCGTCAGCCACGGCACGTGGTGTCCTATCAGTGCGCCATCGACGCGGTGTCCTCACGCTGCTTCCCTTCCTATGCCCTGCGCCGCCGCGCGAAGGCGGTGGGATCGCTGGCCCAGCTGGAATATCTGCTGATGGCCGCGGCGGTGGCCGAGGGCTGGGTGGTCTCGGTTCCCGATCACGAGGGCCAGGAGGGCATGTGGGGCACCCCGCTGGAACCGGGCTACCGGGTTCTCGACGGCCTGCGCGCAACCCTGAACTTCGAACGGTTCGGCCTGGCGCTGGACAGCAGGGTGGGGTTGTGGGGCTACTCCGGCGGCGGGCTGGCCAGCGCCTGGGCCGCTGAGGTCCACGCCGACTACGCCCCCGACATCAACATGGTCGGCGCGGTACTCGGTTCGCCGGTCGGCAACCTAGGCAACACATTCCGCCGGCTCAACGGGTCGACCTACGCAGCGCTACCGGCGCTGGTGGTCGCCGCGCTGGCCAAGAGCTACCCCGGGCTGGCTCGGGTCATCGAGGAGCACGCCACCGACGAGGGCCGGGCGATGCTGGCACGCCTGGAACGGATGACCACCGCGCAGGCTGTGATCCGCTACTTCAAGACGAATATGGATCACTGGGTCCGTCCGCCGCTGGAGCAGGTGCTCGGGCTGCCGGCAGTGCAGGAGGTCTTCGAGGCCATCCGCCTGGGCGGCACCGTTCCCACCCCGCCGGTGCTGATCGTGCAGGCCGTCCACGATTCGCTGATCTCCGTGGACGACATCGACGACCTGGCTCACCTGTACACCGAGGGCGGCGCCCGGGTCACCTACCACCGCGACCTGTTCAGCGAACACATGCTGCTGCACCCGATGTCCGCGCCGATGACGCTGCGCTGGCTGACGGATCGTTTCGCCGACCGGCCGCTGGACGCCCACCTCGTCCGGACGAAGTGGCCGACGCTGTTCAACCCGATCACCTATGCCGGTATGTGGCGACTGGGCGGCATCGTCACCCGCGTCATGCTGGGCGGACGGGTTCCGTTCCGGCCCCTGTGAGTCCGGGCTGGTTGTAGGGGTAACCGGGGTGGCCGAAGCGCTCCTGCGCGGGCCAGCCACCCAGATCGTCGCGTGGGTTGGCGATCGTCAGCATCGCGTACACCAGCGCCGCGAGCGCGGCCGGCAGCAGTAGGGTCACCGCGATCTGAAAGGGGCTGTGCCCCGGGAAAACCGGCGGCGCCTCGGTGAAGTAAGCCACCCGGTTGTCCGGACTCAGTTGCGCGCCCGCACGATCCGGCGTGCCGTACCGCCAGTGCGCCAGCGCCGCACCCGTCCCGGCGGCCGACGCCGCGGCGGCGATCTGCCCGATCCATAACCCCGCGGCCAGCACGGGCCCGCGATGCGGTCGCCACTGCCAGACCGCGACCGCCGAGACGATCGCCAGGCCGGCCAGCATGCCGATCAGCATGGCGACGGCGACGAAAACGTTGTCGGACTCCTTGCCGAGGAAGGCCTCGATCCGGTCGCCCCCCTTGGTCAAGCCGGTGATGGTGTGGATCGGCGGGGCGATCCACGCCCAGAGCCCGCCCAGTGCCGCACCCGAAACAGCAAGTGCGGCAATGACAGTCAACGCCGCTGACCAGTGCGACCGGCGCGGCGCAGTGGCCGTCATCGCCGGGTGTCCACGTCAGCGGAGTCCACCCGGCCGTGCCGGGAACATTCGGCCCACCAGCCGTCGGGACGCACCTGGACCACCATTCGCCGGCCGCACTCGGCGCAGAACCTCGGCGGCTCCAAACCGAGTTGAGCCGTCAGCGGGACGACCTCGCCGTGCGGTTTGCCGGTGTAGATGTTGTAGTTGCCGGCACTGAGCGGGGCCGGCCGATAATCAGCCATCAGAGGCTGGCGTTGAGAGCCTTGATGGGCATCTGCAGATCCTCAAGCAATTCCAGATCCGACTCGGCCGGGCGGCCCAGGGTGGTGAGGTAGTTGCCGACGATGACGGCATTGATGCCGCCGAGGATGCCCTGCTTGGCGCCGAGGTCGCCCAGGGTGATCTCACGGCCGCCGGCGAAGCGCAGCATGGTCCGCGGCAGCGCGAGCCGGAAGGCCGCCACCGCCTTGAGAGCCTCGCTGGGCGGCATCACTTCGAGGTCGCCGAACGGGGTGCCCGGGCGCGGGTTGAGGAAGTTCAGCGGAACCTCATGCGGATCGAGTTCGGCCAGATCGGCGGCGAACTCGGCGCGCTGCTCCAGCGTCTCGCCCATGCCCAGAATGCCGCCGCAGCACACCTCCATGCCGGCGTCGCGCACCATGCGCAACGTCTCCCAACGCTCTTCCCAGGTGTGGGTGGTCACCACGTTGGGAAAGAACGACCTGGCGGTCTCCAGGTTGTGGTTGTAGCGATGCACACCCATCGCCGCTAGCCGGTCGACCTGGTCCTGGCTCAGCATGCCCAGCGAGCAGGCGATGTGGATCTCGACCTCGTTGCGGATGGCCTCGATGCCGGCGGAGACCTGCGCCAGCAGTCGCTCGTCGGGTCCGCGGACAGCGGCGACGATGCAGAACTCGGTGGCACCGGTCTTGGCGGTCTGTTTGGCGGCCTCCACCAGGCTGGGGATGTCGAGCCAGGCGCTGCGCACCGGAGAGGCGAACAATCCGGACTGGGCGCAGAAGTGGCAGTCCTCCGGGCAGCCGCCGGTCTTGAGGCTGATGATGCCCTCGACCTCGACCTCCGGGCCGCACCAGCGCATCCGCACCTCGTGGGCCAGGGCGAGCAGTTCCTCAAGGCGGTCGTCGGGCAGCTGCAGCACCTCGAGCACCTGCTCGCGGGAGAGGCCCTCGCCGCGCTCCAGTACCTGTTCGCGGGCCTGGGTCAGCACATCGGAGGTCACGCAGGACAGGTTAGTCGGGGCGCCTCAGCCGACGAGCAGGTGGTCCGTCCGCTCGTCGCCGTCCCAGCGGCGCAGTCCGGCCATCTGGGCACTGATGTCGCCGTCGCCGTCGTCGACCCGGGCCAGGGCCGGGCCGATCTCGGCCGCGGTGATGCGGCGGCCCAGCGTGACGTGCGGGGTCCAGTGCCCGGGACGGCAGTGCGGATACGGTTCGGCGTCGACGTGCGGCAGAGCCAGGCGATAGACCTCGGCGTGCAGGGCCAGCAGTTCCGCCGAGGGGACGATCAGCCGGGCCAGGGTGTGCCGGCCGCCAGTTGAGGATGTGGGGCCGAAGATCAGCGGGGCGCCGACCACGCAGTCGAAGGGCACCCGGTCGGCCAGCGTGCGCAGCGCCTCGTCGACCGCCGGTCCGATCCGGGCGGCGGCCACCAGGGTGACGTGCGGCCGGTTCGTCGGCGAGCTGACCCGCAGCTGGCTGGGCAGCCCGGCGCCGGCCAGCGCCTGCCACTGCGACCGGATGGCGGCGTCGCTGAGCGGGTCGAGCAGCAGTTCGATCGAGTGCGCCACCGCTAGACGAGCCCGGCGACCCAGCCCGGGTCGAAAGCCTGGCTGCTCATGGCGGCGAAATCGGCCGGGGCCAGCGCCGCCGCCCCGGCGGGCAGCACGGCGCGGACCGGGGCCGTCTTCTGCAGCGCGACGCGGTTGTACCGGGCGGCGGCGCCCGGGTCGGCGGGCCACGACCCGATCACCAATCCGGCACACGAAAGCTGTTTGCGCACAATAGCTTCCACCGTGAGCGCGGTTCGGTTCAAGGTACCCAGTCCGGCTTCGCAGACCACCAGCACCGGCGCGTCCAGTTCGACGGCGAGGTCGCGCAGCGTCTCCCCGCCTGCGGCGAGTTCCACCAGCAGACCCCCGGCACCCTCGACCAGGGTCAGCCGGCCGGGCCGGTCGGCCGCCCGGATGGCGGCCAGGATCTCCCCGGCCGTGGGCAGCGGCTGCCCGGCCAGCTCCGCGGCGGCGGCAGGCGCGAGCGGCTCGGGATAGCGGGCCACCGACACCACCGTGCGAACCCCCGACAGCCGGCCGATCTCGGTCAGGTCGTCGTCGCCATCGGCGGTCCCGGTCTGCACCGGTTTGCACACCGCCACGTCGAGACCGGCGCGCAGAGCGCAGCTGGCCAGGGCGGCGGTGGCGATGGTCTTGCCGACTCCGGTGCAGGTGCCGGTGATGATGAGCACGCTCATCGGTGGGCGAGCACCTCGGTGAGGACCCGGGCGGCCACGTCGAGTTCGTCGGCGGTCAGCGACGCCCGGGCGGTCAACCGAAGACGGGAGGTGCCGACCGGCACCGACGGCGGCCGGAAGCAACCCACCCGCACCCCGGCGTCCAGACAGGCCTCGGCCGCGGCCAGCGCGGCCTCCGGGTCGCCGATCAGCACCGAGACCACCGCGGCCTGCGGGGTCTCGGTGACCCCGCACACCTGGGCGAGCCGGCCGGCGTTATCGGCAACAGCCTGGGCGCGCCAGGGTTCATCGGCGAGAATCCGCAACGACGCCAGTGCCGCACCGACCGCCGCGGGCGCCAGGCCGGTGTCGAAGATGAACGGGCGAGCGGTGTCGACGAGGTGGTCGCGCACCGCCGACGGCCCCAGCACCGCCCCGCCCTGACTGCCCAGCGACTTGGACAGCGTCGTCGTCATCACCACGTCCGGCGCGCCGGCCAGGCCGACTTCCTGCAGCAGCCCGCGGCCCCCGGCGCCGCGTACTCCGAGCCCGTGCGCCTCGTCGACCAGCAGCACGGCGCGGTGTGCCCGGCACACCTCGTGAAGCCGGCGCAGCGGAGCCAGCGTGCCGTCGGCGCTGAACACCGAATCGGTGACCACCACGGCGCGTTCCTCGGCGCGGTTAGCCAGCGCGGCTTCCACCGCCCCGACGTCGCGGTGGGGTGTCACCACCACCCGGGCGCGGGACAACCGGCAGCCGTCCACCAGCGAGGCGTGGCAGCCGGCGTCGGAGACCACCAGCGACCCGGGACCGGACAGGCTGACCAGCGCACCGAGGTTGGCGGTGTAACCGGACGAGAACACCAGAGCCGACTCCGCGCCGGCGAAATCGGCCAGCGCGTGCTCGAATTCCTCGTGCAATTCGGTGTTCCCGGTGACCAGCCGGGAGCCCGTCGATCCAGCACCCCAGGTGCGCAGCGCCCGCACCGCGCCGTCGACGACGTCGGGGTGCTGCGCAAGGCCCAGATAGTCGTTGGACGCCAGGTCCACCGCGACGCCCACTGCCGGCCGGGGACGCAGCGCGCGGCGCAGACCGGCCTGCCGGCGCCGCTGCTCGACATCGTCGAGCCAGGCCAGCGGTGAGGTATCGGTGTCGGGCGTCATTGCGCGTTCAGCCTAAGGCGTGTCCGCGCACTGGTCGCAGGTGCCGCCGTCAGTGATCCATGCCCGGGCGGCGGCCGCCTGCGCGGTCGGAAAGGCCCGCCAACTCACCGGGGAGCAGAAAACCGAGGAACCTGGTCGCCCACAGCATCCCCTCCACGTCGGTGACGACCGCGCCGCGCTCCC
>NZ_JBIIOV010000179.1:0-6461 GCF_044342925.1 Mycobacterium sp.
ACGGCCGGGTCCAGCGACCCGGGGTGCAGGGCCAGTCCCGCGCTGAACCACATCTGGATGCCGACCTGCGCGATCAAGACCGCCGCACCGATGCTGAACAGGTAGCCCGCAGGGCCGTCGAGCCGCTCGCGGGCGTGACCGAAAACCACCGCGGCGGCCAGCAACGCGCAGGCGCTCAGCAGCACCTGCAACCGGATCATGCCGGCGTGCGCGGTGATGTGATCCACCACCTCAGACCCGGGACGGTCGATCCCCGGACCCAGCGGAACGACCACCACCGCGAACACGGACAGCACCGCGAACGCGACAGCTGCCGCCAACGGCACTCGCCTGACCATAGAAGGCAGTATGCCGCCTGCGACGCCGTGAAACCGTCAGGCCGCCCGCTTCTGGTAGGTGGTGGTGCGCTGACGGGCCGGCCGCCCGATGCCCGCGGCGATGGCGACCAGTTCGGCCACGGTCTTCGCCGAGCCGTACTGGGAGCCGGCCATCCGCGAGATGGTCTCCTCCATCAGGGTGCCGCCCAGATCGTTGGCGCCGCCGTTGAGCATCACCTGGCTTCGCTCGACTCCGAGCTTGACCCAGCTGGTCTGGATCTGGGAGATGCGACCGTGCAGCATGATTCGCGCGAGCGCGTGGACCGCGCGGTTATCCCGGTGCGTGGGACCCGGACGCGCCGCACCGGCCAGGTAGAGCGGCGAGGACTGGTGCACGAACGGCAGCGGCACAAATTCGGTGAAACCGCCTGTGCGGTCCTGGATTCCGCGCAGCACGTTGAGGTGGCCCACCCAGTGTTCCGGGGTGTCGACGTGGCCGTACATCATCGTCGAGCTGGATCGCAGACCCACTTCGTGGGCGGTGGTGACGATCTCCACCCATAGTGAGGTAGGCAGTTTGCCCTTGGTGAGCACCCAGCGCACGTCGTCGTCGAGGATCTCGGCCGCCGTTCCGGGGATGCTACCCAGACCCGCTTCGCGCAGTTCGACGAGCCAGTCCCGGATACTGCTGCCGCTCTTGGTGACCCCGCTGGCGATCTCCATCGGCGAGAACGCGTGTACATGAATCGCGGGAACCGCTTCTTTGACCGCTCGCACCAGATCGGCGTAGGCGGTGACGGGCAGGTCCGGGTCGATGCCGCCCTGCATGCACACTTCGGTGGCCCCGGCGACGTGTGCTTCCCAGGCCCGCTCAGCCACCTCACGGGTGGACAGCGAGAACGCGTCCGCATCACCCTTGCGCTGGGCGAAAGCACAGAACCTGCAGCCGGTGTAGCAGATGTTGGTGAAGTTGATGTTGCGGTTCACCACGAACGTCACGTCGTCGCCGACCACATCGCGACGGATGGAATCGGCAAGGGCAGCAAAGGCATCCAGCGCGGGGCCGTCCGCGGTCGCCAGCGCGAGGTAGTCGGCGTCGCTGCAGCCGCCGGGATCCCGTTCCGCCGCACGCAGCGCGGCGGCGACGTCACCGTCCAGGCGTACCGGCGCGTGGGCGGCGAGTTGCCCCACCCGGTCCCGGATCGATTCCCAGTCGCCGAAGGCGCTGTCAAGATCGCTGCGGGCTGCGGAACGGCGCCCCTCGGCGTCGATCGCCGTGGCCAGATCGGTGCGCCCCAGTGACTCTGCGGCCTCGTCCGGCTCCTGCCACGGCCGCCCGGCGGGTGTGATGTCGCGGGCGTAGCCGGTCTGGGGATCGGCCAGCGCGGCAACGTGGCCGGCGACCCGGGGGTCGATCCAACCGGCCCCGGCCAGGACGTACCTGGGCTGGGCGGTGAGCCGCTGCACCAGGTCGAAGCCGGCGTCGGCGGTGACCGCGGCCAGGTCACCGAGAGCGGGCCAGGGCCGTTCGGGGTTGACGTGGTCGGGGGTGAGCGGCGAGACACCGCCCCAGTCGTCGACGCCGGCGCCGAGCAGGGCCACGCATTCGCCGGGCGAGACCAGGTTCGGCGGGGCCTGAATCCGCATGTCCGGGCCCAGCACCAGCCGAGCCACCGCGACGGTGGCCAGAAAATCGTCGAAATCGGCATCGGCAGCGTCCGCCATCGCGGTGCGGTCCTTCGCCCGGAAGTTCTGCACGATAACTTCCTGAACGTGCCCGAACTCCTTGTGCACCTTGCGGATCGCATGCACGGTGTCGGCACGCTCGGCCAGCGTCTCCCCGATACCCACGAGCAGCCCGGTGGTGAACGGAATAGCCAGTCGGCCGGCGTCGGTCAGCGTTCGCAGCCGCACCGCCGGATCTTTGTCCGGGCTGCCGTAGTGCGCCAGGCCGCGGGTCTCGAAAAGCCTGCGCGAGGTGGTCTCCAGCATCATTCCCATCGACGGCGCAACGGGTTTGAGGCGCGACATCTCGGCCCAGCTCATCACCCCCGGGTTCAGGTGCGGAAGCAGACCGGTCTCCTCCAGCACCCGGATCGCGGTGGCGCGGACGTAGTCCAGCGTCGAGTCGTAACCCCGTTCGTCCAGCCACTGCCGGGCCTCGGGCCACCGCGCCTCCGGCCGGTCGCCGAGGGTGAACAGTGCCTCTTTGCAGCCGAGGTCGGCGCCGCCACGGGCGATGCCGACGATCTCGTCGGGCTCCAGATACATGCCCCGGCCGGCGGACCGCAGCTTGCCGGGCACGGTGACGAACGTGCAGTAGTGGCAGGTGTCGCGGCACAGATGGGTGACCGGGATGAACACTTTGCGCGAGTAGGACACCGGCAGCAGACCGTTGGGACCCCGATGACCGGCCGACGCCAGACCGGCGTCACGCACCCGGGCCGCGCTGGCGCACAGATCGGCTAGTTCGTCGCCGCGGGCCGTCATGGCGATGGCCGCCTCGTCGACGTTGAGAGCCACGCCGTCGCGGGCTCGCCGTAACACCCGGCGCAGCGCAGGCCCGGCGGTCGACATGGCACCACAGTAGTACCGGCAGACCCGCGCACCTCCCGCAGCACAGCCGACCCATCTGTGAATTTCTCAGGTTCGTGTGTACAGTCCGTCATCGAACTGTCGGCAAACCTGTGAGGTGTTGTGATGAACCAGACTCTGCCCGTCCGGATGTCCGCCCGCTCGTTCCTGATCGCCGGTATCAGCACCGCCTTGGTCGGCGCCGCCGCTGTGAACCCGGTGAGCGCGCCGGCCCCCGCTACAGCGAAGATCGCTGCGGCCCTGGAGCTCACCTCGATCACCAGCCCGCTCCAGGCGGCCATCAAGAACACCTACAACGCCGTCGAGCCCTGGGCCGAGTACGGCATGTCGTGGGCGGACTACATCCTGGGCCTCATCCCGGTGGTGAACTGGTTCGCGCCGGCGGTCCCGCTGGCCTACTACACCATCGAGCCGCTGGTCCGGGCCGGGACGTACACCTTCGCCGACGTAGTGGGCCTGGACTTCGCCCAGATCGGCCCCGATATCAGCACCGGCATCACCACCTCCATCGACAACGCCATCCGGTACACCCTCGCCTGGGCGAACATCCCGCTGCCCCCGCCGCTGCCCGGCGCCTCGGTGGCGGCCAGCGCGGCCAGCGCGCCCACGGATGTCGCGCTCTCCGAGGCCGTGGCGATAGCGCTGATCAACACCCTGACCGAGACACCGACCGGGGCGCAAACCCGCAGCGTCGAGAGCCTCATCAAGAACACCTACAACGCCGTCGAGCCGTGGGCCGCCTACGGCGCCGCGTGGGGCCAGTACATCCTGAGCTTCATCCCGGGCCTGTGGTGGCTCGCGCCCGGCGTCAGCTTCGCCTATTACACCGCTGAGCCGCTGGTGCAGGCGGGCGTGTACACCTTCGCCGACGTGCTGGGCCTGAACTTCGCCCAGATCGGGCCGGACATCAGCAACGGCATCAACACCTCGATCAACAACGGCATCAACTACGGCCTGGCCTGGCTCAACAGCCTCGTCCCGCTGCCGCCGCTGCCCCCGCTGCCGCCGCTGCCCGGCGCCTCGGTGGCCGCCCCCACCGCGAGCGTGCGGGCCGCGGCCGCCGTCGAGGCGCCCGAAGTTGCCGAGCCTGCCACCGCCGCGGTGACCAGCGCGCTCGCCGCCGACGCACCCGCCACGGTCGACGCCCCGGCCAGTGCGGCACCCGCCGCGGAAACCGCCACTGAGGCTCCCGCACCGGTTGCCGAGGCACCCGCGGTCGAGGCCCCCGCGGTCGAGACCGCTCCGGAGGTCGAGGCCCCAGCGGTCGAGGCCCCGGAGGCCGAGGCCCCGGCCGCAGGCGAGGCACCGCAGAGCCAGGACGCCGACCAGCCGTCCGGATCGGACGCTTCGGAGAAGTCGCAACGCCCGGCACGCAGCGGCCGCGGCTAAGTCAGGAAAGCCGGCGCAACAGCATCGCGGCGGGTAACGCTCCCAGGGCGACGAGGATCAGGACCGACAGGCCCATGATCCCCGGCCCGCCGAACACGATGTCACCGCCGGGGCCGCCGAGCGACAGCACTGCTACGGTCGCCAGCCACGTCCACAGCGGAAGGGCGACAAGCCTTTTCGAGTCGGTCCAGTGGCTGGCGGCCCACACCAGTGCGGCGTTCAGCAGCCCGCTGAACACTGCGCTGACCGGAAGCGGCACCGGACCGAGGTACAGCGGCAGCAGGAATGCGCCGATGATCGCCGACACCACACCGTCGAGTGCCAGCAGCGCCAGGACCGGACGGGCCAGCGGCGAGTCCGCGTACGCGCCGCGCATCGGATCAGCAGTAGCCACAGGGGCTTTCGGTCCGGTCACGTGAGGGCGAGACCGGCCAGAAGGTCGCGCTCCAGACCGTCGGCGTCGGTGTCCGCGAGCTCGCCCGAGATCAGCACGTAGTGCTCCTGGGTCAGCACCGGCAACGCGAGGTTGTTGGACAGCGCGAAGGCGCGGCCGGTGGGCCCGACGGTCACCTGGGTGGCGTGAGCCACCATGGCGGCGACCTTGGCGCCGAGCTGCTCCGGGGCGTCGATCACCGTGGTGACGGGGTGCTCGACGAACACCGCGGCGGCCTCGTCGGTGAGCCGGATCCAGTCCGACCGCACATCGTCGTCGGTCAGCAGGGCCAGCCCCTCGCGAAACGCGTTGGGCGACATCACCGTCCAGTAGAACTTCGGAACCTCCCAGCGGTCGGCCGCCACCGTCAGAGCCGCGGTGGTGACCACGTGCGCCTGGATGTGGTCCGGGTGCCCGTAGCCGCCGTTGGGGTCGTAGGTCACCACCACGTGCGGCCGCAACTCCGCGATCACATCCGCAACCTGCGCCACCACCTCGTCGTGGTCGGCGTCGGCGAAGCGGGTCTGGCGCCGGGCCGGGGTACCCACCATGCCGGAGTCCCGCCAGCGGCCGGCAACCCCGAGGAACCGCGGGCCGGGCAATCCGAGGCACTGCAGCGCGGCGGTCAGTTCACCGACGCGGTAACCGCCGAGCTGGTCGGCGTGGTCGACGGCCAGATGCGCCCAGCGCTCACCGATGACCTCACCTTCCTCCCCCAGCGTGCAGGTCAACACGGTGACCTCGGCACCGGCGGCGGCATACCGCGCGATCGTGGCGCCGTTGTTCAGCGTCTCGTCGTCGGGGTGGGCATGAACGAACAACAACCGCGGCACAGCAGCCATGAACTCTCCTCATCGCCGGGCGAGCACTCCGGGGGCACACTACCGACCCGGGTTACGGCGACGTCTTGACCCAGCGGCCGGCGTCACCGACGATCCCCACCGGCACCGCCCCGGTGAGGGCCACGTTCTGCACCGTCGGCCCGGCGGCGACGATCGTGGTGTCCTGGAGGATCGGCAGTTCGGTGGCCATCGCCCACAACCGCGGCTCGACGGCCGCGATGACGTCGTTGACGTTCAGCGCCCCGGTCAGGGCGCCGTCGATCTTCGGCTGGATGGAGCGATCGCAGATTCCGGTGATGTTCGACGGCGCTCGCACCAGCGGGGGCGGTGCGGACGGCCGGGTGCTCGTGGTGGGGGTTCCCGATTGGCCGTCCGTCGTGCGGGGCGAGGCGGGAACGCGCGGCCCGGTGGTGGGCACCAGGGTGGCTTCCAGCGCCTGGCAGCTGTATCGCGACGCCAGCAAGGTGGCCAGATCTCCCCCAGCGGAACGCCAGCCGACGATCGCGTCGACCTTGTTCTTGGTCAGCGCCGCGCCGTAGAGCGTGGGCGGATCCAGCGCCAGCACCGTCGCCGCGATACCGGCGCCGCGCAGCTGATCGGCGGCGGTGTTGGCCACCGCCACCGAGGCGGGGTCGTTGGCAGCCGCCCCGATCACCAAGGCGAGCGGTTGACCGTCGCGGCTGATCCGCCCGCGGGTCGACACCGGCGTACGCGGACCGTCCGTGCCGTCCGTGCCGTCCGTGCCGTCCGTACGCGGAACGTCCGTGCCGTCCGTAGCGTCCGTGGCGTTCGTGCCGTCCGTGGCGTTCGTGCCGTCCGGCGGCGGCGGGACGGGTCTTTCGGTCGGCGAGCGGTCCACCTGATAGCCGGCCTGCGTGAACAGTT
>NZ_JBIIOV010000028.1:0-24278 GCF_044342925.1 Mycobacterium sp.
GGCCCCGATGCCCGGCGCGGTCGCGGTGCCGGCCGGGCCCGAGGTTCCGGTCCTGGTTCCTGTCGGGCCGGCCCCGTCGAGCGCGCACATTCCGGCCGGGGCACTGCCCGGCACGCCGGCGCTGCCCGGACCCGCCGTCCCGCCGGCACAGGCCACTGCGGCCCCGGCCGTTCAGCAGCCCGGCGACACGCTGACGATTCCGCCTGCGGCGCTGCCGGCAGCGCCGGTACCTACAGTTGCCGATGTGCCTGTTGTTTCTGGTGTTACTCCTGATGTGATTGCTGGCGGAGGGCCGCGGTGAGTCGAGCCGGCCGGCCCGGACCGCCGTCGGTCAACGGGACGCGCCGAGTCCGGCCGTCCACCACCCAGCCGGTGACCGCCGGCCAGGGCCATGCCGCGAACACCCGCCGGATCCGGACGGCCACCGAGACTCCGCAGGGCACGTCGTCCTTCGCCTACCGGTACCGGGTCGGCAACATCGTGATCTTCGTAGCACTGATCGCCGCCGCCGCCCAGCTGTTCAACCTGCAGGTGCCCCGCGCGGCCACGTTGCGCGCTGAAGCCGCCGGGCAGCTGAAGGTCACCGACGTCGAGCAGGCCGTGCGCGGCGCCATCGTCGACCGCAACTTCGCGAAGCTGGCGTTCACCACCGAGGCTCGGGCACTGACCTTCCAGCCCACCAAGATCCGCAAGCAGCTGACCGAGGCCAAGCAGAAGGCGCCCTCGGCACCCGATCCCGACCAGCGGCTGGCTGACATCGCCCGCGATGTCGCCGGCGCGCTGGACAACAAGCCCGACGCCCCGACCGTGCTGAAGAAACTGCGCAGCAACGAGACCTTCGTCTACCTCGCGCGGGCCGTCGACCCGGCGGTCGCCTCGGCACTGATCAAGAAGTACCCGGAGGTCGGCGCCGAACGGCAGGACATCCGTCAGTATCCGGGCGGATCGCTGGCCGCCAACGTGGTCGGCGGCATCGACTGGGACGGCCACGGCCTACTGGGCCTGGAGGATTCGATGGATTCGGTGCTGGCCGGCACCGACGGGTCCATCACCTACGACCGCGGCTCCGACGGGGTGGTGATACCGGGCAGCTACCGCAACCGGCACCAGGCGGTCAACGGGTCCACGGTGCAACTGACCCTCGACGACGACATTCAGTTCTACGTCCAGCAGCAGGTGCAGCAGGCCAGGGACCTCTCCGGGGCCCGTAACGTCTCGGCGGTGGTCCTCGACGCCAAGACCGGTGAGGTGCTGGCGATGGCCAACGACACCACCTTCGACCCAAGCCAGGACATCGGCCGGCAGTCCCACCGGCAGATCGGCAACCTCCCGGTCACCTCGCCGTTCGAGCCCGGCTCGGTCAACAAGCTCGTGACGGCCGCCGCTGTCATCGAGAACGGCCTGTCCAACCCCGGCGAGGTGCTGCAGGTGCCCGGGTCGATCGGTATGGGCGGGGTCAACATCCGCGACGCCTGGCCGCATGGGGTGATGCCCTACACCACCACCGGGATCTTCGGAAAGTCCTCCAACGTCGGCACCCTCATGCTGGTTCAGCGGCTGGGCCCGGAACGGTTCTACGAGATGCTCGGCAAGTTCGGCCTGGGCCAGCGCACCGGGGTCGGCCTGCCCGGCGAGAGCGCCGGCATCGTCCCGCCGATCGACCAGTGGTCGGGTAGCACCTTCTCGAATCTGCCGATCGGGCAGGGCCTTTCGATGACGCTGCTGCAGATGACGGGGATGTACCAGGCGATCGCCAACGACGGCCTGCGGATTCTGCCGCGGATTGTCAAAGCCACCATCGCCGCGGACGGCACCCGCACCGAGGAGAAGCGCCCCGACGGTATCCGGGTGGTGTCCCCGGAGACCGCCCGGACGGTGCGCGACATGCTGCGCGCCGTCGTCCAGCGCGACCCGATGGGAGCCCAGCAGGGCACCGCCCCGGCCGCCGCGGTGGAGGGCTACCAGATGGCCGGCAAGACCGGCACCGCCCAGCAGATCAACCCCGCCTGCGGCTGCTACTACGACGACGTCTACTGGATCACCTTCGCCGGGATGGCCCCCGCCGACGATCCGCGCTACGTGATCGGCCTGATGCTCGACGCCCCGTCCCGCAACGCCGACGGCACGCCGGGCCACTCCGCGGCGCCGCTGTTCCACAACATCGCCGGATGGCTGATGCAGCGGGAGAACGTTCCGCTGTCCCCGCCCGTCCCGCCGCTGACACTGCAGGCCGCCTGACTCATCGTGGGCGTTCCGCTCGGTAGGGTCGCGCCTTGCGCTGGATAGGGTGTATCCCGAATCGGCTTGATGGAGGTGGCGGCGGTGACCAGCGGCGGGCAGGAGCGCAGCGACCCGGGAAAAGATGCCGTCCTGCGGCCCCGCCACACCCCTGGCGTGTCGCTGGCTGCCCTGGCCGCAGGCGTCGGCGCGGCTCTCGACGGTGCCATCGCTGACGGCCTGCCCGACGTTCGCATCCGCGGAGTCACCCTGCGCGCCCAGGACGCCGCCCCCGGCGACCTGTTCGCCGCGCTGCCCGGCGCCACCGCCCACGGCGCCGAGTTCACCCCGGCCGCGCTCGAATCCGGGGCGGTCGCCGTGCTCACCGATCCCGACGGCGCGGCGACGATCCACCGGCTGCTGGGCGACCCGGCGCCGGTCCCGGTGCTGGTGCATTCGTCCCCGCGGGCGGTGCTCGGCAGCCTGGCCGCCGAGGTGTACGGCCGGCCCTCGGAGCGGCTGACGGTGCTCGGCGTCACCGGCACATCGGGCAAGACCACCACCACGCACCTGATCGAAGCCGGGTTGCGGGCGGCCGGCCGCACCGTCGGCATGATCGGCACGGTCGGAGTCCGCATTGCCGGTATCGACGTCCCCAGCGCGCTGACCACCCCGGAAGCCCCCGCCCTGCAGGCCCTGCTGGCGGTGATGCTCGAAGCGGGTGTCGACACCGCGGTGATGGAGGTGTCCAGTCACGCCCTGGAACTCGGTCGGGTGGACGGAATTCGTTTCGCCGTAGGCGGTTTCACGAACCTTTCTCGCGACCACCTGGACTTCCACCCCACCATGGAGGCCTACTTCGACGCCAAGGCCAAGCTGTTCGACCCGGCATCGCCGGTGCACGCGGTGTCGGCGGTGGTGTGCGTCGACGACGACGCCGGGCGGGCCATGGCCGCCCGCGCGGACACCGCTGTCACCCTGAGCGCCGAAGGTCGCCCGGCGGACTGGACGGTCTCCGACGTCGCCGAACTGATGAGCGGTCTACAGGAATTCACCGCCGTCGATCCGGCCGGCGTGCATCACCGGCTGCGGATCGGGCTGCCCGGCCGCTACAACGTCGCCAACGCGCTGCTCGCCCTGGCCATGTTGGACGCCGTCGGTATCTCGCCCGAGCAGGCGTCGCCGGGCTTGCGGAGCGCCACGGTGCCCGGACGGCTGGAACTCATCGACCGCGGTCAGGACTTCCTCGCGGTCGTCGACTACGCGCACAAACCCGGTGCGCTGCAGGCGGTTCTGCACACCCTGCGCCGACCTGAGGGCCGGCTGGCGGTGGTATTCGGGGCGGGCGGCAACCGGGACGCCGGCAAGCGCGGGCCGATGGGGGAGGTGGCCGCGGAACTGGCCGATCTGGTGGTGGTCACCGACGACAACCCGCGCGACGAGGACCCGGCGGCGATCCGGGCGGCCATTGTCGCCGGTGCGGCGCGGGCGCGGCGCATCGGCGATGCGAGCCGCGACGCTGAGGTGGTCGAGATCGCCGACCGGCGGGCGGCGATCGCCCATGCCGTCGGCTGGGCCCGCCGCGGCGACGTGGTGGTGATCGCCGGCAAGGGCCACGAGAGCGGCCAGACCGGCGGCGGCCAGACCCGGCCGTTCGACGACCGCGACGTACTCGCTCAAGCCCTGGAAAGGATGTCGCGGTGATCGACCTGACCGTCGCGCAGATCGCCGAGATCGTCGGCGGCCGGTTGGCCGACATCAGCCCGCCGGACGCGGCGGCCACCCGCATCACCGGCACCGTGGAGTTCGACTCGCGTGCCGTCACCCCCGGCGGGTTGTTCCTTGCCCTGCCCGGAGCCCGCTCCGACGGCCACGACTTCGCCGCCGGCGCGGTCGCGGCCGGTGCGGTGGCGGTGCTGGCCGCCCGCCCGGTCGGGGTTCCGGCCATCGTGGTGCCCCCCGCCGATGCTGCCGACGCGCACGCCGGGGTGCTCGAACACGACGCTGACGGGTCCGGCGCCGCGGTGCTTGCCGCACTGGCCCGGCTGGCCGGAGTGGTGGCCGCCGATCTGGTGGCGGGCGGCCTGCGCATCGTGGGTATCACCGGGTCGTCGGGCAAGACCTCCACCAAGGACCTCGTCGCCGCGGTGCTGTGCCCGCTCGGGGAGGTGGTGGCACCGCCCGGATCGTTCAACAACGAACTGGGCCATCCGTGGACGGTGCTGCGGGCCACCCGCGACACCGACTTCCTGGTGCTGGAGATGTCGGCGCGGCACCCCGGCAACATCGCCGCGCTGGCCGCGATCGCACCGCCGTCCATCGCGGTGGTTCTCAACGTCGGCACCGCGCACCTGGGGGAGTTCGGATCCCGGGAAGTGATCGCCACCACCAAAGCCGAACTGGTGCAAGCGGTTCCGTCGTCGGGAGTGGCGGTGCTCAATGTCGACGACCCGATGGTCGCCGCCATGGCCGATCAGACGGCGGCCCGGGTGGTGCGGGTGGGCCGCAGCCCGAACGCCGACGTGCGGGCCGAGAACGTCGAGCTCGACGAGCTGGCCCGGCCGCGCTTCACCCTGCACACCGCCGGCGGATCGGTGGATGTCGCGCTGGCCGTGCACGGCGAACATCAGGTGGGCAACGCGTTGTCGGCCGCGGCGGTGGCGCTGGAATGCGGCGCCGGCCTGCAGCAGGTCGCCGACGCACTCGGCGGCGCCGCCTCGGCGTCGCGGCACCGGATGGAGGTGCATACCCGGGCCGACGGGGTGACCGTCATCAATGACGCCTACAACGCCAACCCCGACTCCATGCGGGCCGGTCTGCAGGCGCTGGCTGTGATGGCCCGCTCCAGTGCGGACGGGCGGCGCCGCAGCTGGGCGGTCCTGGGCGAGATGGGCGAACTGGGCGATGAGTCGATAACCGAACACGACCGTGTCGGAAGGCTGGCGGTGCGCTTAGATATCAGTCGGCTCGTCGTCGTCGGAACTGGGAGGCCTATGAGCGCCATGCACCACGGGGCGGTCATGGAGGGTTCCTGGGGGTCGGAGTCGACCATGGTTCCCGACGCCGACGCCGCGCTGGAGCTGCTGCGCGCCGAACTCGCGCCCGGGGACGTCGTGCTGGTCAAAGCGTCCAACGCGGCCGGGTTGGGTGCGTTGGCCGAAGCATTGGTGGGCGCGACGTGAGGCAGGTGCTGATCGCGGTCGGCATCGCCCTGGCGGTCTCCATCCTGCTGACGCCGACGCTGATCCGGCTGTTCACCAAGCAGGGCTTCGGCCAGGAGATCCGCGAGGACGGTCCGCCCAGCCACCACACCAAACGGGGCACCCCGTCGATGGGCGGTGTGGCGATCCTGGCCGGTATCTGGGCCGGCTACTTCGGCAGCCACCTGGTGGGTCTGGCGCTGGACGGCCAGGGTCCGTCGGCCTCCGGGCTGCTGGTCCTTGGGCTGGCCACCTCGCTGGGCATCGTGGGATTCCTCGACGACATCATCAAGATCCGGCGCGCCCGCAACCTGGGCCTGAACAAGACTGCCAAGACGCTCGGCCAGATCGTCTCCGCGCTGCTGTTCGGCGTCCTGGTGCTGCAGTTCGCCAACTCCGACGGACTCACCCCGGCATCCGACCAGCTGTCCTACGTGCGGGAGATCTCCACCGTCGCACTGCCGCCGGTGCTGTTCGTGCTGTTCGTCGTGGTCCTGGTCAGCGCCTGGTCCAACGCGGTGAACCTCACCGACGGCCTGGACGGGCTGGCCGCCGGCAGCATGGCCATGGTCAGTTCGGCCTACGTGCTGATCACCTTCTGGCAGTACCGCAACGCCTGCGCCACCGCCCCCGGGGTCGGTTGCTACAACGTCCGCGATCCGCTGGACCTGGCACTGCTCGCCGCCGCCACCGCCGGCGCGTGCACCGGCTTCCTGTGGTGGAACGCGGCCCCGGCCAAGATCTTCATGGGCGACACCGGATCGCTGGCGCTGGGCGGCATCATCGCCGGGCTGTCGGTCACCAGCCGCACCGAAGTGCTCGCCGTCGTGTTGGGCGCGCTGTTCGTGGCCGAGGTCACCTCGGTGGTGATCCAGATCATCGCGTTCCGCTCCACCGGCCGGCGGGTGTTCCGGATGGCGCCGTTCCACCACCACTTCGAACTGGTCGGCTGGGCCGAAACCACGGTGATCATCCGGTTCTGGTTGCTCACCGCCATCGCCTGCGGACTGGGGGTCGGGCTGTTCTACGGCGAGTGGCTGTCGGCCATTGGAGCCTGACCTGGAGACTGACCTGTCGCTGCTGGCACCCGGTGCCCGCGTCCTGGTCGCCGGCGCTCGGGTCACCGGCCGGGCCATCGTCGCCGCGCTGGCGTCCTGGGACGTTGCGCTGTCGGTCGTCGATGACGACCCGGCGGCCGCCCGCGCGCTGGGCGACGTGACCAGCCTCGCGCCCGACGAGGCGATCGCGCGGGCCGGTGAGTTCGACCTGGTGGTGACCAGCCCCGGTTTTCCCCCGACAGCCCCGGTGCTGGCAGCCGCGGCTGCGGCAGGGGTGCCGATCTGGGGTGATGTGGAACTCGCCTGGCGACTGGACGCCGCGGGCCGGTACGGCCCGCCGCGGCACTGGCTGGTGGTCACCGGCACCAACGGCAAGACCACCACCACGTCCATGCTCTACGACATGCTCATCGCCGACGGCCGCCGGGCGGTGCTGTGCGGCAACATCGGCGAGCCCGTGCTGGATGTGCTGAACCGCCCGTCGGAGGTGCTGGCGGTAGAGGTCTCCAGCTTCCAACTGTTCTGGGCGCCGTCGCTGCGCCCGGCGGCCGGCGCGGTGCTCAACGTCGCCGAGGATCATCTGGACTGGCACTGCACCTTTGCGGCCTACGCCGCCGCCAAGGCCCGCGCCCTGGACGGCCGGGTGGCGGTGGCCGGCGTCGACGACCCCGCGGCCCGCGCGCTGCTCGACGGTGCCGCTGCGCCGGTCAAGGCCGGTTTCCGGCTGGGCGAGCCGGCGGCCGGCGAACTGGGCGTGCGCGAGGGCGCGCTGGTCGACCGGGCGTTCGCCAGTGAATTTGGTGGGGACCTGGTGCTGGCCGATGTCGACACGATTCCGGTGGCCGGCCCGGTGGGCGTGCTCGATGCGCTCGGGGCGGCGGCGCTGGCCCGGGCGGTGGGTGTTCCCGCCACGGCCATCGCCGCGGCGCTGGCCGGGTTCCGGGTGGGCCGGCACCGCGCCGAGCCCGTCGGGCAGATCGACGGGGTGCGCTACATCGACGACTCTAAGGCCACCAACCCGCACGCTGCGGAAGCGTCGATCCTGGCCTACCCGCGGGTGGTCTGGGTGGCCGGCGGCCTGCTCAAGGGGGCCGCGGTGGACCAGACGGTGGCCCGGGTGGCTGACCGGCTGGCCGGGGCGGTGCTGATCGGCCAGGACCGCGCCGTCTTCGCTGAGGCGTTATCGCGACACGCACCCGATGTGCCCGTCATCCAGGTTGTGGCGGGGGAGGATGCTGTGGTGCATGAGACCAATGAGTCGGTTGTTGCTTATGGGACTCGGGTGATCGATGCCGCCGGACCCGGCCTCGGCCGGCGGGTGATGACCGAGGTCGTCGCCGCCGCAGCCGGCTTGGCCCGCGCCGGGGACACCGTCCTGCTGGCCCCGGCCGGAGCGTCCTTCGACCAGTTCAGCGGCTACGGAGACCGTGGCGATGCGTTTGCCGAAGCGGTCCGCGCCGCGAGTGGGGCCAACTAGCGCCATGGGCACGCTGTGGTCCCGGCTGGCACGCCGGGCCGCCGGGCCGGGCACTCCCGGCGACGGCGCGCACGACGATGCGGCGACACCCGCCGCGACGGCGGCGCCGGCAGCGGCGACGAACAGCAGGACCGCCACGATGAAGGCTCGCCTCGTGCCGCCGGCGAAGTTCGGCGCCTGGCTGGCCCGGCCGATGACGTCGTTTCACCTGATGGTGTCGGTGGCCACCCTGCTGGTGATTCTGGGTCTGATCATGGTGCTGTCGGCGTCCGGCGTGCATTCCTACGACGAGGACGGCTCGCCGTGGTCGATCTTCATCCGCCAGCTGATGTGGGCGGGCGTGGGGCTGTTCGCCTGCTGGCTGGCGCTGCGGCTGCCGGTGTGGTTCCTGCGGGCGACGGCGTTTTCCGCGTTCGCAGTGACCATCGTCATGCTGGTGGCGGTCCTCATCCCGGGCATCGGCACCGTCGCCAACGGAACCCGCGGCTGGTTCGTCTTCGGCGGGCTGTCCATGCAGCCCTCCGAGCTGACCAAGATCGCGTTCGTCGTGTGGGGCTCGCACCTGCTGGCCGCCCGACGCCTGGAACGGGCCAGCCTGCGCGAGATGCTTATCCCGTTGATCCCGGCCGCGGTGATCGCGCTGGCGCTCATCGTCTCGCAGCCCGACCTCGGTCAGACGGTGTCGCTGGGCATCATCCTGCTGGCATTGCTGTGGTTCGCCGGGCTCCCGCTGAAGGTCTTCATCAGCTCCCTGCTGGCCGCCATGTCCGCCGCGGCGGTGCTTGCCGTCTCGGCGGGCTACCGCTCCGACCGGGTGCGCTCCTGGCTCGATCCCAGCGCGGACGCCCAGGGTGCGGGCTATCAGGCCCGCCAGGCCAAATTCGCGCTGGCCAACGGCGGTGTCTTCGGTGACGGTCTGGGCCAGGGCACCGCGAAGTGGAACTATCTGCCCAACGCCCACAACGACTTCATCTTCGCCATCATCGGCGAGGAACTCGGCTTCATCGGGGCCTTCGGTCTGCTGTGCCTGTTCGGGTTGTTCGCCTACACCGGGATGCGGATCGCCAAGCGATCGGCCGACCCGTTCCTGCGGCTGTTGACCGCCACCGCCACTGCCTGGGTCATCGGTCAGGTGTTCATCAACGTCGGCTACGTGATCGGCCTGCTGCCTGTCACGGGCATCCAGCTGCCGCTCATCTCGGCGGGCGGAACCTCCACGGCCACAACGCTGTTCATGATCGGTCTGATGACCAATGCGGCCCGGCACGAGCCCGACGCGGTGGCCGCGCTGCGGGCCGGCCAGAACGACCGGATGAACCGCCTGCTGCGGCTGCCGCTGCCGGAGCCCTACCTGCCCAGCCGGGTCGAGGTGCTGCGGGACCGGTTGCGGTCGCGCCCGGAGGCGCCGAAGCCGGCTCCCAAGCCGGCCAGGCCGGCGGGTAAGCCGGGTGCCAAACCGGGCAGGCGGCCCCGCAATGTCGAGCAGCCGCCACCGGGCCGGCGGACGGCGAAAGCGGGGACAGCGCACGGCGCCCCGCGTGAGACAGGGCATCATGGAGGCGCCTCTCGGCGCGCGAATCATGACGCACCCGCCCCTCGGCGCGCGAATCATGAAGCTTCCGCACCGCAGAGGCGTTCCGCCGCGGCACAGGGCCGTGTGCGGCAGGGGAACGGCCAGCCACGGCGGCCCCGCGCACTGGAAGGTCAGCGTCACGGGTGAGTGTCTCTGGGGTCGACGGCGGGTCGGGCCGCCGCGGCTCGGGCATCGGCGTTACGCCACCGGGTGACGGCACCGTGTCGGTGCTGCTGGCCGGCGGTGGCACCGCCGGCCATGTGGAACCGGCCTTGGCGGTCGCCGACGCGCTCACGGCGCTGCGGCCGGGTATCCGGATCGCCGCGCTGGGCACCGAACGCGGGTTGGAGACCCGGCTGGTGCCCGAACGCGGCTACGACCTGCGCCTGGTGACCCCGGTTCCGCTGCCCCGCAAGCTCAACGGCGATCTGCTGCGGCTGCCGATGCGGATCCGCCGCTCGGTCCGCGAGACCCGGGCCGTGCTGGCCGACGTCGACGCCGATGTGGTGGTCGGCTTCGGCGGCTACGTCGCGGTGCCGGCCTACCTGTCCGCTAGGCAGGGCAAATTCCCTGGTCGCTTCGCTCTTGCCCGCCAGGGTGTCCCGATCGTCGTGCACGAGGCCAACGCCCGCGCCGGGCTGGCCAACCGGCTGGGCGCTCGCTTCGCCCGCCGGGTGCTGGCCGCGGTGCCGGACTCCGGACTGCCGCACGCCGAGACGGTCGGGATGCCGCTGCGGGCATCGATCACCGACCTGGACCGGGCCGCTCTGCGCGCGCAGGCCCGTGCGCATTTCGGCTTCGCCGACGACGCCCGGGTGCTGCTGGTGTTCGGCGGTTCCCAGGGCGCCGCCTCGATCAACCGGGCCGTCTCGGCTGCCGCGCCCCAACTCGCCGCCGCGGGAGTGTCGGTGCTGCACGCCCACGGCCCCAAGAACACCCTCGAACTGCCCGCCCCCGCGCCCGGCGACCCGCCCTACGTCGCGGTTCCGTACCTGAGCCGGATGGACCTGGCCTACGCCGCAGCCGACCTGGCAATCTGCCGGTCCGGAGCGATGACCGTCGCCGAGGTGTCCGCGGTCGGTCTGCCGGCGGTCTACGTGCCGCTGCCGATCGGCAACGGCGAACAGCGTCTCAACGCCCTGCCGGTGGTCGACGCCGGCGGCGGCCTGCTGATCGACGACGCCGAGCTGACACCGGCTTTCGTCGCCGACGAAGTGGTGCGGCTGATCACCGATCCGCAGCGGCTGGACGCGATGACGGCGGCGGCGGCCCGGGCAGGGCACCGCGACGCCGCCCGCCGGATCGCCGAGATCGTGCTCGAGGTGGCATCTGCCGGGAAGGCGGCGCGACGATGAGTCCCGCGCTGCCACCCGAACTGCAACGGGTGCACCTGGTCGGCATCGGCGGTGCCGGCATGTCGGGCATCGCCCGGATCCTGCTCGACCGCGGCGCCCTGGTATCGGGGTCGGATGCCAAGGAATCCCGCGGGGTGGCGGCCCTGCGGGCCCGCGGCGCCACAATCGCCATCGGACACGACGCGGCCAACCTCAACCTGCTGCCCGGCGGTCCGACCGCGGTGATCACCACCCACGCCGCCATCCCGAAGACCAACCCCGAACTGGTGGAGGGCCGGCGCCGGGCCATTCCGGTGATCCTGCGGCCCGCCGTGCTCGCCAAACTGATGGCCGGGCACCGCACCCTGATGGTCACCGGCACCCACGGTAAGACCAGCACCACCTCGATGCTGATCGTGGCGTTGCAGCACAGCGGATTCGACCCGTCGTTCGCGGTGGGCGGCGACCTGGGGGAGGCCGGCACCAACGCCCACCACGGCAGCGGCGAGGTGTTCGTCGCCGAGGCCGACGAGAGCGACGGGTCGCTGCTGGAGTACCACCCCGACGTGGCCGTGGTCACCAATATTGAAGCCGACCACCTCGACTTCTTCGGCACGCCGGACGCCTACACCGCTGTCTTCGACCAGTTCGTCGAGCAGTTGGCGCCCGGTGGCGCGGTGGTGGTGTGCGCCGACGATCCGGGGGCGGCCGCGCTGGCCGACCGCAGCGCCGCACTCGGCGTCCGGGTGCTGCGCTACGGCTCTGTCGAATCATCGGACGATCCGGCGGCCGACCTGGCCGGTCGGCTGGTCAGCTGGGAGCAGCACGGCACCGGTGCGGTCGCCCACGTCCAGCTCGCGGGGGAGGAGCACCCGCGCACCATGCGCCTGGCGGTGCCGGGACGGCACATGGCGCTCAATGCGCTGGCCGCGCTGCTGGCCGCGGTCGAGGCCGGCGCCCCGGTCCAGGACGTCCTGGACGCGCTGGCCGGGTTCGAAGGTGTGCGCCGGCGGTTCGAACTGGTCGGCACCGCACACGGCGTGCGGGTCTTCGACGACTACGCCCACCATCCGACCGAGGTGCGGGCCGCCCTGACGGCGCTGAAGACGGTCGCCGAACAGGACCCCACCGGCCGGAGCAGCAGTGCGGGGGGCCGCAGCATCGTCGTGTTCCAGCCCCACTTGTACTCGCGCACAAAGGCTTTCGCCCGTGAGTTCGCCGCCGCGCTGGACATCGCCGATCTGATTTTCGTCCTCGACGTCTACGCCGCCCGCGAACAGCCGCTGACCGGCGTCAGCGGCGCGAGCATCGTCGAGCACGTCACCTCCCCGGTGCGCTACCTGCCGGACTTCTCCTCGGTCGCCGGGCAGGTCGCCGCCGCGGTGCGGCCCGGGGACGTGGTGGTCACCATGGGCGCCGGGGATGTGACCCTGCTCGGACCGGAGATCATCGCGGCGCTGAGCTCACGGGCCGGTGAGCCGGGCGGGCCACGGTGAGCGGAGTCCCGCCCGACCCGCACGCAGCCGGCGCCGACTTGGACCCCGACTTTGACGCCGACTTTGACGCCGACTTTGGCGCCGACCTGGACGCCGACCTGGACCCCGACTTTGACGCCGACTTTGACCCCGACTTTGACCCCGACCTGGACGCCGACCCGGACGCACCAGCCCCGGCGGATCCCGACGCCGACGCGCCCCGTCAGGCGGGGCAGGCCGATGAGACCGCCGCCGGGCCGGCGGCCGCCGCCAAGGCCGAAGCGGCCGGCGACCCGGAGGGCCCGCGCCGGCGGGCGCGCCGGGAACGCGCCGAGCGCCGTGCGGTCCAGCAGCGGGCGATGGCCATCGAGCAGGCTCGCCGGGAGGCCAAGCGCCGGGCCCGCGGGCAGGAGTCCGGCCCGCCGGACCGGCTGACCACCGGCAGCGTCAAGGGGCTGAAGTTCCTGATCCGGCTGATCCTGCTGACCGTGCTGAGCGTCGCACTGGGCCTGGTGCTGTACTTCACCCCGCTGATGTCGGCGCGGTACCTCGTCGTGACCGGCACAGTCACCGGCACAGACACCGGCACCGGCGCGATCACCCGGGAGGAAGTCATCGAGGCTGCCCAGATCCGGATCGGCACTCCGCTGCTGCAGATCGACACCGACGAGGTGGCCGACCGGGTGGCCGGTATCCGCCGGGTGGCCAGCGCCCGGGTCCGCCGCGAATACCCGTCGGCGATCCGCATCACCATCGCCGAGCGAATCCCCGTCGTGGTCAAGGACTTCCCGGACGGCCCGCACCTGTTCGACCGCGACGGGGTGGACTTCGCCGTCGCGCCGCCGCCGCCGGGTCTGGCCTACATCGACGTCGACAATCCCGGCCCGGCCGACCCGCCGACCAAGGCCGCGCTGGAGGTGATGACCGCCCTGCGCCCGGAGGTGGTCGCCCAGGTGGGCCGGATCGCCGCGCCCTCGGTGGCCTCGATCACCCTGACGCTGCTCGACGGCCGCACCGTGGTGTGGGGAACCACCGACCGCACCGACGAGAAGGCCGAGAAGCTCACCGCCCTGCTGACCCAGCCGGGTCGCGTCTACGACGTCTCCAGCCCGGACCTGCCCACCGTCAAGTAGCGGGCCGCGGTGGAAAACATCAGCGCGGAAATTTCAGACGACACGCGGGCGCGCCTCCCCAATCCGTGACGAGCCGGTCCTACGGTTCCCAGTACGCGAACAACTTGACATAACTCTAAGCCTCTGGTTGAGGTTGAGGGTTGAGACCAGGGAAGTCGCTGCAGCTCCTAGCCCCATAGAGTCCCCAGCACGGAGGAGACCCACCGATGACCCCACCGCATAACTACCTCGCCGTCATCAAGGTTGTTGGCATTGGCGGTGGCGGCGTCAACGCCGTCAACCGGATGATCGAGCAGGGACTCAAGGGTGTCGAGTTCATCGCCATCAACACCGACGCCCAGGCGCTGCTGATGAGCGACGCCGACGTCAAGCTCGACGTCGGCCGGGAGTCCACCCGCGGTCTGGGCGCCGGCGCCGATCCCGATGTCGGCCGCAAGGCCGCCGAGGACGCCAAGGACGAGATCGAGGAACTGCTGCGCGGGGCCGACATGGTCTTCGTCACCGCCGGCGAGGGTGGCGGTACCGGCACCGGCGGTGCGCCGGTGGTCGCCAACATCGCCCGCAAGCTCGGCGCGCTCACCGTCGGTGTGGTCACCCGGCCGTTCTCCTTCGAGGGCAAGCGGCGCGCCGGACAGGCCGAGGCCGGCATCACCGCCCTGCGGGAGAGCTGCGACACCCTGATCGTCATCCCCAACGACCGGCTGCTGCAGATGGGCGACGCCGGCGTCTCGCTGATGGACGCCTTCCGCAGCGCCGACGAGGTACTGCTCAACGGCGTCCAGGGCATTACCGACCTGATCACCACGCCGGGCCTGATCAACGTCGACTTCGCCGACGTCAAGGGCGTCATGAGCGGCGCCGGCACCGCGCTGATGGGCATCGGTTCGGCGCGCGGCGACGGCCGCGCGCTCAAGGCCGCCGAGATGGCCATCAACTCCCCGCTGCTGGAGGCTTCGATGGAGGGCGCCCAGGGTGTGCTGATGTCCATCGCGGGCGGCAGCGACCTCGGGCTCTTCGAGATCAACGAAGCCGCCTCGCTGGTGCAGGAATCCGCGCACTCCGATGCCAACATCATCTTCGGCACCGTCATCGACGACTCGCTCGGTGACGAGGTGCGGGTGACCGTCATCGCTGCCGGCTTCGACGCCAACAGCGGTAACCGCAGGCCGATCATCATCGGCGAGGCCACCACCGGCCCGGCCACCACCGCCGTCGCCGAGACCGTCGTCGAAGCACCGCAGGTGACCGCCGTCCCGGTGCCGCCGCCGACGATCACCACCACCCACACCTTCGCGCCGGCCGCCGCCGGGCATGTGGTCAACTCACCGTTGTTCGAACAGCTGGAGCCGCTGGCCGGTGTCTCGGCGCGGACCAACGGTTCGTCGCCCTTCGGCGACGATGACGACGACGTGGACGTGCCGCCCTTCATGCGGCACTGATCGGTGGCTGTTCGGATCCGTCGGGTCACCACCACCCGCGCCGGCGGGATCTCGGCACCGCCGTACGACTCGTTCAACCTCGGTGACCACGTCGGTGACGACCCCGCGGCGGTGGCCGCCAACCGCAACCGGCTGGCATCGTCCATCGGGGTGCCGGCCGACCATGTGATCTGGATGAATCAGGTGCACGGCGATCACGTCGAGGTCGTCGACGGGCCTCGCGATACCCCGTTCGATTCCACCGACGCGCTGGTGACCAGCGTCCCCGGTCTGGCGCTGGCCGTGGTGACCGCCGACTGCGTGCCGGTCCTGCTGGCCGACGCCCGAGCCGCAGTGGTGGGCGCCGCCCACGCCGGCCGGGTCGGCGCGGCCAACGGTGTGGTGCTTCGGACCCTGGAGGCGATGATCGCCCTGGGTGCGCGGCCGCAGGATGTCTCAGTGCTGCTGGGCCCGGCGGTCAGCGGCCCGAATTACGAGGTGCCCGAGGAGATGGCCGCCGCGGTGGAGGCCACCCTGGCGGGCAGTCGCACCACCACCCCGCGCGGGACGTCCGCGCTGGACCTGCGGGCCGGCATCGCCCGTCAACTCGCCGGCGCCGGCGTGACCGCCATCGACATCGACCGTCGCTGCACCGTCGCCGACCCCGCACTGTTCAGTCACCGCCGCGACAATCCGACCGGCCGGCTGGCCTCCCTGATCTGGATGCAGTGACGTGGCGGGCAGTGACATGTCGGGGGGTGACGGCGTTGCCGACGGCGACCGCGTCACCGAACTGACCGCCGGGCTGGCGTCGGTTCGGGTCCGGCTGGCCCGGGCCGCCGAGGCGGCCGGGCGTTCGGTGGAGGACATCACCCTGCTTCCGGTCACCAAGTTCTTCCCGGCCAGCGACGTGGCGATCCTCTGGCGACTGGGCTGCCGATCCTTCGCGGAGTCCCGCGACCAGGAGGCCGCGGCGAAGATCGCCGAGTTCGACCGGTTGATCGTCACCGCAGCGCAGCCCGGCCCGGCGCACTGGCACATGGTGGGCCAGATTCAGCGCAATAAGGCTAAAAGCATTGCGGCATGGGCGGATACGGTGCACTCGGTATCCACCGAAGCGGTGGCCGCCGCGTTGGACAGCGGTGCCGCCTCGGCGCTGGCCGACGGCCGGCGGACCCGGCCGCTGCGGGTATTCGTGCAGATCAGCCTGGACGGTGACACCAGCCGCGGCGGGGTGGACATCGGCGACCCGTCCGCGGTGGACGGGTTGTGTGCGCAGGTCGCCGAATCGCCGGCCCTGCACTTAGTAGGCCTGATGGGGGTGCCGCCGCTGGGTGTTGATCCCGATCTCGCTTTCACCGCGCTGGCAACCGAGCATCACCGCGTTCGGCAGATTCATCCCGGGGCCAAGGAGTTGTCGGCCGGTATGTCCGATGACCTCGAGGCGGCAGTGCGACACGGCTCGACATGCGTGCGTGTCGGAACGGCGTTAATGGGCAAACGTCCTCTAACGTCTCCCTGAGTAGTCACTCCAGTCACAAGTTCATCACGAACATCAGCACCACCAGACACTCAGGTTCAGCTTCAGAAGGGTCCGCGGATGAGCACTCTGCATAAGGTCAAGGCCTACTTCGGCATGGCGCCGATGGACGACTATGAGGACGAGTACTACGACGACGAGCGCGACGACACCGCCGCCCCCCGTGGCCGCGGCTTCGGGCGTCGCGCCGACCGCTTCGCCGACGAGGCTTACGACGATCCCCGCGTCGATCCCCGCGTTGATCCCCGCGTCGAACCCCGTGCCGACATCCGCGGTGGGGGCCGCTACGACGATGTCCGCGCCGGCGGGCGCTACGACGAGCCGCACTACGACGACCACGAGGCCGACTATCCGCCGACCGGCGGATTCCGCGCCGGCGGCTATGCCGACGAGCCGCGGTTCCGTACGCGTGAGTTCGACCGTCCGACCGCCCCGCGGCTGGGCTCGCTGCGCGGCTCGACCCGCGGAGCCCTGGCCATGGACCCGCGCCGGATGGCGATGATGTTCGAAGAGGGCAGCCCGCTGTCGAAGATCACCACCCTTCGCCCCAAGGACTACAACGAGGCCCGCACCATCGGCGAGCGTTTCCGCGACGGCCAGCCGGTGATCATGGACCTGGTCTCGATGGACAACGCCGACGCCAAGCGCCTGGTTGACTTCGCCGCCGGCCTGGCGTTCGCGCTGCGCGGTTCGTTCGACAAGGTGGCCACCAAGGTCTTCCTGCTGGCGCCGGCCGATGTCGACGTCACCGCTGAAGAGCGCCGCCGCATCGCCGAAGCCGGTTTCTACAGCTACCAGTGAAGCGGCGGCCACTGCGGGCCACCGGCCCGCAGTGGGTAGGCTGACGGTCGCCCTGTCCGCTGCCACACCCGAGATAAGGAACCGTTCTTCGGTGAAGCTGTTCTTCGAATTGCTGGGCTTCGCGCTGTTCCTGTTCTGGTTGCTGCTCATCGCCCGGATCGTGGTGGAGTTCATCCGCTCGTTCAGTCGGGACTGGCAGCCGCGCGGCATCACCGTGGTGATTCTTGAGGTCATCATGACCGTCACCGATCCGCCGGTGAAGCTGCTGCGGCGGATCATTCCGCAGCTCACCATCGGTGCGGTCCGGCTGGACTTCTCCATCATGGTGCTGCTTTTACTGGCGTTTCTCGGCATGCAGTTGGCATTCGGCGCCGCGGTATGACGTGCGCGGGCCAGCGATTCGCGCCGCGGAGCGGAATTGGGAAATCTCTGAAATTCGTTCTTAATTCCGCGCATGGCTGCAACCCGCGGGTCTGGTGTGACAGGATGGACGCCAGTTACAGTTCAGAACGTTCCCTGAACTCGTTCTACACTGCTAAACGGTCTTAAACCACCGTCCGAGATCGGAAGGGGCAATAATGCCACTCACACCGGCCGACGTGCACAATGTGGCGTTCAGCAAGCCGCCCATCGGCAAGCGTGGCTACAACGAGGACGAGGTCGATGCCTTCCTCGACTTGGTGGAGACTGAGCTCGCCCGGCTGCTGGAAGAGAACGCCGATCTGCGTCAGCGAGTGAGCGAGTTGGACAGCGAACTGGTGTCAGCGCGTTCCGGCATGGAGCACACCCAGGCGATCCCGCTCTACCAGCCCGAGCCCGAGCCGGTTGTGCAGCAGCCGGTCGTGGTGGAGGCCACGGGCGCCAACGATGATCAGGGGCTCAAGGCTGCCCGTGTGCTCAGCCTCGCTCAGGACACCGCGGACCGGTTGACCTCCACGGCCCGGGCCGAGGCGGACAAGACGGTCGCCGACGCTCAGGCGAGTGCCGACCAGATTCTCTCCGAGGCGCGCTACATCGCCGACACCACGGTCACCGAGGCCCGGCAGCGGGCGGACGCCATGCTGGCCGACGCCCAGAGCCGCTCGGAGATGCAGCTGCGTCAGGCTCAGGAGAAGGCCGACATCCTGCAGGCCGACGCCGAGCGCAAGCACACCGAGGTGATGGGCACCATCAACCAGCAGCGGACCGTGCTGGAAGGCCGGCTGGAGCAGTTGCGCACCTTCGAGCGCGAGTACCGCACCCGTCTGAAGACCTACCTCGAGTCTCAACTCGAGGAGCTGGGTCAGCGCGGCTCGGCCGCACCCGTCGATACCGGCGACGTCGGTTACACGCAGTACCAGTAGGGCAACCGGTACGGGCCCGCTGGTGAGAGCTGACGGAACACGCGCGAACCAGCGGCTTGATCGTCGTGCGGCGGGGATGGCAGCACCATGCTGATCGTTGCCTCGGTGCTGGCCGTCATCGGTCTTGCCGCCCTGGTAACTGCGGTCGTCACCAGCAATGAACTTCTGGCGTGGGTGTGCATCGGAGCCAGCGCTCTGGGCGTCCTGCTCCTGGTGTTCGACGCCATCCGGGAGCGGACCAGTCGGCGTGCGGTCGTGCCGGCGGCAGGTGTGGCCGGGGGTGTAGGCGGGGGTGTGGTCGGCGCCACGACCGAGGTCATCGAAGCGGTGGAGACCACCGAGGTGATCGAACCGGTGATCGCACCGGAACCGGCCGCAGAAGTCGAGTCCGCAGAAGTCGAGTCCGAAGAAGTCGAGTCCGAAGAAGTCGAGTCCAGCGAATTCCTTGATGCGCCAGAGGAATACGACGACACGGCGGGTGTCGAGGACTATCCCGACGAGGTCGTCTACGACGAGCCCGACTACGACACCGTCAGCGACGATGAACCGGAGTACCCCGAACCTGCCGAGGTGGCAGCGGTCCACACCGTCAGCGAGGACTACGTGGCCGCCGATGTCGACGACGACTACGACGAGGTCGTCGAACAGTCCTACGACGAGGCCGTCGACCAGCCCCACGACGAGGCCGTCGGTGACGATCGTATGGCGGACACGGTTGCCGACGTCAGCGACGAACCGGAGGTCCAGGCTGCCGAGACGGTGACCTACACCTATGTGGAGAGCGACGACACCGCCACCACTTACACCTACGTCGAGAGCGACGACACCGCCACCACTTACACCTACGTCGAGAGCGACGACACCGGCAGCACTCTGGCGCACGACGAGCCCTGGAACACCCTAGATCGGAGTGACACCACTGATGGGAATTGAGTACGCCAGTACCGTCGACCACCCGATTGATGAGGTGTTCGCCTGGCACACCCGCCCCGGAGCGATGCGCCGGCTGGTGCCGCCGTGGCAGCCGATGCGCGTGGTCAAGGAGACCGAGTCGCTGGCCGACGGCACCGCGATCCTCGGCCTGCCCGGCGGATTGCGCTGGATCGCCAAGCACGATCCGGCGGGCTACCACCCGCCCAACCAGTTCGTCGACGTGCTGTCTTCCGACGGGCTGATGACCATGCCGCCCCGGGTGATCGGCTGGTGGCGGCACACCCACAAGTACGACGAGGACGGCCCGGGCCGGACCCGGGTGCTCGACGAGGTCGACACCACCGTTCCGGGTGCCGCGCTGCGCTCGACGTTCGCCTACCGGCACCGCCAGCTTGCCGAGGACCTCGCCGCGCACCGCGACGCGGCCCAGGCCGGCGCCGGACAACTCGTCGTCGCCATCACCGGGGCGTCCGGACTGGTCGGCACCGCGCTGTCCGCGTTCCTGTCCACCGGCGGTCACCGGGTCATCCGCCTGGTCCGCGGCGAGCCGACCGGAGACAACGAAAGGCGTTGGGACCCCAGCAATCCCGCGCCCGATCTGCTCTCCGGCGTGGACGCGCTGGTGCACCTGGCGGGGGAGTCCATCGCGGGACGGTTCACCGAGGCACATCGGCGGGCCATCCGTGCATCGCGGGTCGAGCCGACCCGTCGGCTCGCCGAGATCGCCGCGGAGACCCCGGGTTTCGGGGTGTTCGTCAGCGCCTCGGCGATCGGTTACTACGGCCACGACTGCGGCGAGCAGGTGCTTGACGAAAGCAGCCCCCGCGGCAAAGGTTTCCTGGCCGACGTGGTCGCGGACTGGGAGGCGGCCACCCGGCCGGCCGCGGACGCCGGGCGCCGGGTCGTGCTGGTGCGCACCGGGATCATCCAGTCCGCAGCGGGCGGCACCCTGAAGCTGCTGCGGCCGTTGTTCGCCGCCGGCCTGGGCGGACGGCTGGGCAGCGGCCGGCAGTGGCTGTCCTGGATCGGCATCGACGACATGCTCGACATCTACTACCGCGCGATCTACGACAACCGGCTGACCGGCCCGGTCAACGCGGTCGCGCCCAACCCGGTGCGCAATGCCGAGTACACCAAGGTGCTGGCGTCCACCCTGCGCCGCCCCGCGCTGCTCCCGGTGCCGTCGTTCGGCCCGCGGCTGCTGCTCGGCAAGCAGGGCGCCACCGAGCTGGCCGAAGCCAACCAGCGGGTCACCCCCGCGGTGCTGGAGGCACTCGGCCACCGGTTCCGTCAGGCATCCGTCGACGACGTTCTGGCCCACCAGCTCGGCCACGACCCCGCACCCGGGGTCCTGAAACTCACCCTCTGATCGCCGGTGAACTTAGGCCCCGCGCGCTCGGCGGATGATTCGGGCACCATGGGGTGATGGCACACGCGGTCATCGACAGTGTCGGACTGGATAACCTCGTGGCCGAGTTGCGCCGGCGCGGTTACCGGGTGGTGGGCCCGACCTTGCGGGACAACGCCATCGTGCTCGACGAGATCGCCGGCGCCGAGGAACTTCCGTACGGCTGGGGCGTGGACGTGGCACCCGGCACCTACCGGGTCCGTGCTCGCGACGACCGGGCCGCCTTCGGGCATTCCGCCGGGCCGCAGTCGTGGAAACAGTTCCTGCACCCGCCGCGCCAGCGGGTCTGGTCGTCCGACCCGTCCGGCAACGAGTCCGGCAACTCGACAGGCGAAGACGACCCCGCTCCGCGGTACGCGTTCCTCGGTGTGCGCGCCTGCGACCTGGCCGGTATCGCGGTGCTGGACCGGGTGCTCGCTGGCGGCGCCCATCCGGACACTGCCTACACCGCCCGGCGTGACGGGGTGTTCGTCGTCGCCGTCAACTGCACCGAACCCGGCGGGCTGTGCTTCTGCGCTTCCATGAACACCGGCCCCGCCTGCCGGTCCGGCTCGGCCGATGGCGCGGCTGCGCCGCCGCGCTACGACCTCGCCCTCACCGAGCGGATCGACGGCCAGGAGGCCAGCTATCTGGTTGAGGTGGGCACCGAGGCCGGCGCGCAGGTGCTGGACGCGACCCCGCACCGCCCCGCCGAGCCGGGGGAGCGGCAGGCGGCCGCCGACGATATCGCCGCCGCCGCAACCCAGATGGGGCGGGCGATGCCCGAGACCGACCTGCGCCGGCTGCTGATCGACTCCCGCCAGTCACCGCACTGGGACGAGGTTGCCAGCCGCTGCCTCACCTGCGGCAACTGCACCATGGTGTGCCCCACCTGTTTCTGCACCTCCACCGCCGAGGTGACCGATCTGAGCGGCGAGCACGCCGAGCGGTGGATGGAATGGGCCTCGTGCTTCGAGCTGGACTTCACCTTCATCCATGAGGGCCCGGTGCGCCGCTCCGGTGAGTCCCGGTACCGGCACTGGCTGACCCACAAGCTGAGCTCCTGGCACGACCAGTTCGGCAGCTCGGGTTGCGTGGGCTGCGGCCGTTGTATCGCCTGGTGTCCCACCGGAATCGACATCACCGAGGAGATGGCGACGTTCGCCACCGAGCGTGAGTGCGACGCGGAGCGTGGCGATGACTGAGACGGCTGTCCGGACACAGGCGGCCAATGCCATGACGCCGGTGCCTTACCGGGTGCGATCCCGCACCGCCGAGAACGCCGATTCGGTGACGCTACGGCTCGATCCTGTCAACGACGTGCTGCCGCTGCCGCTGCCCGGGCAGTTCATGATGCTCTACGCCTTCGGGGTGGGTGAGATCGCGATCTCGTTGGGCGCCATCCCTTCTGACGGGTCGATCATCCACACCATCCGGTCGGTCGGCGCGGTCAGCGCCGCGGTATGCGCCGCCGAACCCGGGTCCACCCTCGGTGTGCGGGGCCCCTTCGGAACCCACTGGGGCCTGGACAGCGCCGTCGGCAACGACCTGGTGATCGTGGCCGGCGGGGTCGGCCTGGCACCGCTGCGACCGGTCGTGGAAGCCGCGCTGGCCCAGCGCGACCGCTACGGGCGGGTGGTTCTCATCGCCGGAGCCCGCACCGAGCCCGACTTCCTCTACGCAGCCGAACTGGCCGGCTGGGAACGCGATCCGGCGGTGGAGGTGCACCGCACCGTCGACGTCCCCATCCAGGGCTGGCCCGGGGAAACCGGCTTCGTCACCGAACCGCTGCGCCGGCTGAGCCTGCGACCCGGCCGCACCACCGCTTTCATCTGCGGCCCCGAACTCATGATGCGCAACAGTGCCAACGCTCTGCTGGACAAAGGAATTGCGCCCAGCGACATCCGGTTGTCGCTGGAGCGCAATATGCAGTGCGGCGTCGGCTGGTGCGGGCACTGCCAGCTCGGCCCGGTGCTGCTCTGCCGCGACGGCCCCGTGGTGGGCTATGACGTGGCCCAGCCCCTGTTGGCAGTCGAGGAGCTCTGATGGGTTCGGAATCGCCAAAACTGGCGGTGTGGAAGTTCGCGTCCTGCGACGGATGCCAGCTCACCGTGCTGGACTGCGAGGACGAGTTGCTCACGCTGGCCGACCAGATGCACATCGCCGTGTTCGCCGAGGCGTCCAGCGCCGTCGTCGCCGGCCCCTACGACGTCTCCCTGGTCGAAGGGTCCATCACCACCCCCGCCGACGAACGCCGGATCACCGAGATTCGTTCCCAGTCAAGGGTTCTCGTCGCGATCGGGGCCTGCGCCACCGCCGGCGGCATCCAGGCGCTGCGCAACTTCGCCGATGTCGCCGAATTCGCCTCGGTGGTCTACGCCCGTCCCGACTACATCCAGACCCTGGCCACCTCCACCCCGGCGTCAGCGCATGTGCCGGTGGATTACGAACTGCGCGGCTGCCCCATCGATCGGCGTCAGTTGCTCGACACGCTGGCCGCTCTCCTGGTCGGGCGCAAACCCCGGCTGCCGACGGCCACCGTGTGCACCGAGTGCAAACGCGCCGGGGTCACCTGCGTCACCGTCGCCGAGGGCATCGCCTGCCTCGGCCCGGTCACCCACGCCGGCTGCGGGGCGCTGTGCCCGCGTCACCACCGCGGCTGCTACGGCTGCTTCGGGCCGATGGCCACCCCCAACATGGGGGCGATGATCCCGCTGCTGCGCCGCGACGGCCTGTCCGCCCGTGACGTCGACCAGGTCTTCGACACCTACAACGTCACCCAGTTCGAAGACGAACGGGATCAGCAATGACGGAGTCGTCTCGGACCTTGCGCGTCGGCGCGCTGACCCGGGTGGAGGGCGAAGGCGCGCTGCGCGTCGAACTGCGTGACGGCATACCGGAACTCGTCGAGCTCAACATCTACGAGCCGCCGCGGTTCTTCGAAGCCTTCCTGCGCGGCCGCGCCTACACCGAACCCCCGGACATCACCGCACGCATCTGCGGCATCTGCCCGGTGGCCTACCAGGTCAGCGCCTGCAACGCCATCGAGGACGCGTGCGGCGCCACCCTGGATCCCGAACTGTTGGCCCTGCGCCGACTGCTGTACTGCGGGGAGTGGATCCACAGCCACGCCCTGCACATCTACCTGCTGCACGCCCCGGACTTCCTCGGCGCGCCCGACATCATCACGGTGGCCCGCGAGCATCGCGAGGCCGTGGAGCGCGGCCTGTCGCTGAAGAAGGCCGGCAACCGGCTGATGGAACTCATCGGCGGACGCAGCATCCACCCGGTCAATGTTCGCCTCGGCGGCTTCTACTCGGTTCCCACCCGCGCCGACCTGGCGCCGATGGCCGAGCAATTGCGCCGGGCGCTGGACGACGCACTGGCAG
>NZ_JBIIOV010000029.1:0-24168 GCF_044342925.1 Mycobacterium sp.
CAGTGCAGGCGGTGTCGTCGCGGTCGGCAAGGGCGTCTGGATCTAGCCCGACGACGATGGGCGTCAGGCTCGTTGAAACGGGCGCTTCAGCTTCACTGTCCGCTCCGCCTCGTGATACCAGCCTTCGTTCTTGTACTCGTTGGTATGCATGTAGCACTGAAGCCGAACCTCATCGCTGCCTTCCTTGAAGGTCAGCAATCGGCTGTGAGGGCGGGCGTGCTCTTGAACAAAGTAGCGGGTGAGTGGGCAGACGTTCATGAACGTCGTGCCCCACTTCGTTTCTATCTTCGACTTGTTGCCCGTCGTGTCATCGGGCTTTGCATGCGTATGACCTCCCAGCCACAGATCGACGCAGCCGGGGTTCTCGGCGAGGACTCGCTCGAACGATCCGGAATCGGGCTTTCCCCCCACCCAATAGAGATACGACGCACCGTTGGGCGTCCCGCGCTCGTAAGATCCGTGGTAATTCATTACCCAGCGGCCATCGGCGTCCTTGCGCATGCCTTCCCACTCGCCGCTGGCGACAGTGGTGTCTTTCAGAACATAGTGATGCGCGGTGACGATGATCTTGTCCTGATTAGACGCGACCTGGTCCACCCACCAGTCGAACGTCTCCTGTCGCACGACGCCGCCCGGATTCCCTCCCAGATCTCCGCGTCCTTCGCTGCGTGAGTCTTCGTTCACGTCGCTCATCATCAGGAACAGCACGTTACCGACCTGGATCGATCCATTTGCGAAACCAATACCCATCGGGTTCGTTCAAGCCATTGCGGTCGTGGTTCCCACACAGGCTGTAGATCGACTCTCGCGCGTGCTTCTGCATCACGGAGAACTGCCGAACGACTTCCTGCCCCTCGGCATCGGTCGGCAATCCGACTTCCCCGCTGTAGTCCCCGACGTTTATTCCGATGTCCCAATCGAATGCGGGGCCGCCATCCTTTCCGCCGAACTCCGACTGACGGATCGGGTCGGCCAGGCTTTCACGCCCGCCTTTCAAATCGGCGGCGACGTGTGCGTCGCCCATTGCCCACACCTTGAATTCCTGCCCGCCGCTCATCGGTGTTTCCCTCATCGAAGCGGCCGCGAAGGCCCCCGCGGCCGCCAACCCAGCCCCGGCAGCCAAGCCGCCGAGGACCTTGCGTCGCGAAAGACTCCCGCGGGGGTCGTCGCCCCCCGCGGCTGGTTCGGACTGGTCATCGGGGGGTTCGGTCATGGATTCCCTCCCTATGTCGCATGTGCCGCAGACATGTCCCTGGATTCCCAGCAAAGGAAACCTGACAGCACCGTAGATGCCGAAACCGGCTTACCGCTGTGTTTTGAACTCGGATGAAATTCACGAGGAGGAGTTGGGCAATGTGGTCTAGCCGGCCGGGCGGGCCTAGCCGTCGGCGTGCGCGTCCGGACGGCTGCGTCGCCGCCGGCGCAACAACCACCAAGCTCCCGCGGCCAGTGCGATCACGACGATCAGCACCAGCGCTGGTACCAGGATGGCGATGAAACTCAGGCTCATGCTGGTGAGGTCCTCCAGCGTGCTCAGCACCGGGGCCGCGACGCCGCCGGTGGCCATGTTGGCCGCTGGACGCACGGCCGTCTTGGTCAGATGCACCACCAGTGCGGTCACCACTCCGACGACCACCGGAACCCATTGACCGCTGCTGGCGAATTCGCCGGGGTCGGAGACCGCCGCGGTCTGGGCGGCGGTTCCGGACCCGAACACGATGCCGCCGGAGGTGGGTCGCACCAAGGTCTGCACGGTGTCGTTGACCGAGTCCAGGGCCGGGATCTTGTCGGCGACGATCTCCACGATCAGCAACGCCGCGACGATGCCCAGCACCCAACCGTTCTCCAACCAGGACCATCCGGTCGGCAGGTTGATGACGTTGGTGAACCTGCCCATCAGGCCCATCAGCAGCATGGGGATGTAGGCGTTCAGGCCCGCGGCGGTGGCCAGGCCGAATCCGGTCATCAGTTCCATCAGTCGCACACCGCGATCAGCATGCCGTCGCCCAGTGGCACCAGCACGGGGGTGAATCGGTCATCGTCGGCGATCAGCCGGGCCGCCTCGCGTACGGAGGTGACGTCGCCGTCGTGGGCGTTGGGGTCGCCGGCCCGGCCGTCGAGGGCGGCATGGTGCACGCAGATCACCCCGCCCGGGCGAAGCAGTCGCGCCCCCTCAGCGACGAAATGAGCCTGATCGCCCGGTGCCGCGTCGATGAACACGAGGTCGTAGGACGCATCCGCCAATCGGGTGAGCACCTCCTGGGCCCGGCCGCCGATCAGCCGGGTCCGGCCCGGGCCGATGCCGGCTTCGCTGAATGCCTGCTTGGCCAGCCGCTGATGCTCCGGTTCGGTGTCGATCGTCGTCAGCACGCCGTCTTCGCGCATACCGGATAGTAGCCAGAGGCCGCTGACGCCGGCACCGGTGCCTACTTCGACGATCGCCTTACCGCCCGAGAGTCGTGCCAGCAGGCCCAGCAATGCGCCGGCGGCCGGCGTCACTGCCCCGGCGCCGGAGTCGACAGCCCGCTCGCGGGCCGCGGCGACAATTGAATCTTCGGAGATCGAACCCTCAGCGTGGTGGAGGATCCGGTCGGCGCGACTGGGCGCCGGCTCGTCTGCCCAAAGTGTCGGCGCATCATCCGTCGTGGACATTTCAGCAGCGTAGATCAACAGTGGCCTGAAGCGGGTCAACGCGCCCGGTGCTGCCCGGAGAATCCGCCGCGCCGATGAGTCAATCTAAGGAAATTGCTCATAAATGAGCTAATTGTGACGTTGTGCCTGTTCGAGGGCACTAGGGGGCGTGTTTCTCAGGCAACATTTAATTAGCTCACATAGCTTGCATACCGGGATGCGGAATGCTCATCCGCATGGAAAGCCGTATTGGCTGGGCGGGGAATAGCTCCTTTACGGAGGGCGTTGGGACTGGTGACGCGGCTGTCGGCATCTGGCCGTCCGCTCATGATCTCCAGGAGGATCCGACGACCACCACACTGACGGAGCCGGTCGCAATGTCGCACGTCGGAAGCAACGACGATGCGGGCTGGGTCGAGCCGTCCGACGAACTGCAGGGCACTGCGGTGTTCGACGCCACCGGGGACCGGTCGGCAATGCCGTCGTGGGATGAACTGGTGCGCCAGCACGCCGACCGGGTCTACCGACTGGCTTACCGGCTGTCGGGCAACCAGCATGACGCCGAGGACCTGACCCAGGAAACTTTCATTCGGGTGTTCCGCTCCGTGCAGAACTACCAACCCGGAACGTTCGAGGGCTGGCTGCACCGCATCACCACGAACCTGTTCCTCGACATGGTCCGCCGTCGGACCCGCATCCGGATGGAGGCGCTGCCCGAGGACTACGAACGGGTTCCCGCGGGCGAACCCAACCCGGAGCAGATCTATCACGACTCCCGTCTGGGCGCCGACCTGCAGGCCGCGCTCGATTCGCTACCGCCCGAGTTCCGCGCCGCGGTGGTCCTGTGCGACATCGAAGGCCTCTCGTACGAGGAGATCGGCGCCACGCTCGGCGTCAAGCTCGGCACGGTGCGCAGCCGTATCCACCGCGGCCGCCAGGCTCTGCGTGACTACCTCGCCGCGCACGGTCGTACCGCGTCCGCCCCAGCCTGATCCTGACCAGCTCGCCCGCAAACCCCGTCATGCCATGTCATTACGTTCTCTTCGCGCTACATTCGACTTAGGCGCCGTCGCACGATTCGACCGTGGTGCCGTGCGGCTGGGTCCAGGCCCAGCGAAGTTGCAGGACAGCGGGAGAGGAGCGCCGGCGATGGTCGACCCCGGGCACGTTTTTCGCCGCGCGTTGTCCTGGTTGCCCGCGAACTTCGTCGCCGTCGATGAAACAGCGCTCAACGCCCCCCGGGAGTTCAGCTCCACCGACCACCTCTCCATCGAGGCGGTGGCGGCCTACGTCGACGGAGAACTACCGATGAAGGCCCACCTGCGGGCCGGCAGTCATCTCTCGCTGTGCCCGCAGTGCGCCGCCGAGGTCGACGCGCAGGGCCAGGCCCGCGCCGCGTTGCGCGAGTGCCGACCGGTGACGATGCCGAGCACCCTCATGGGCCTGTTGTCCCAGATCCCGCAGTCCACGCCCGACGAGCCCGCGCCCCCCGCCGACGACGAATTCGGCGGCCCGAACGGGACCGGCACGAGTCGCGGCCGGCGTAAGCGCCGGTAGGGTGAAGGCCAACACCGGGCAGCGCACGCCCTGGCTCGCTGCAGAGCGTTCGGAAGAGGTTGATTTGAGTTCCGATAAGGACACATCGGGCGGCGCCCACCGGCTGGCCCCACGCCCCGTCTCCCGTCCCCCGGTCGACCCGGCGGCAGTCCGCGCATTCGGGCGGCCCAACGGGGTCGACGGTTCGTTCGTTGCCGAGGAACTGCGCCCGGCCAGCTTCCGGCGCGGTGACGACTTCGCCCCCAGCGCCCGACCGCCGGATCCGGTGCTGCAGGAGGCGTTCAGCCGCCCGTTCCCGGGTGGCGAATCCCTACAGCGCCATCCGGCCGATGCCGGGGCTCTGGACGGGGAGAACCTCGATGCCGAGGAACCTGACGACCCCTGGCGCGACCCCGCCGCCGGAGTGGCCCTGGGCACCCCGGCACTGGAGCGGCCGGCCCCTGTCGTGGTGGGTCCGCCGCCCGGCAAGCTCGGCGTGCGTGACGTCCTCTTCGGCGGCCGCGTGTCCTACGTTGCCCTTGCAGTGCTGGGCATCACCGCCCTGATGCTCGGCCTGGTCGGCGGCTGGGTCGGGCGCACGACCGCCGAGGTGGTCGAGGCGTTCACCGCCTCGAAGGTGACGTTGTCGACCTCGGACACCGGAGATCTTCCCCCCGGCCGTTTCGCACAGGTCGCCGCCTCGGTGGCCGATTCGGTGGTCACCATCGAGGCCGAGAGCGACGAGTCGGGCTCACAGGGCTCCGGTGTCGTCGTCGACGGCCGCGGTTACGTCGTGACCAACAACCACGTCATCTCCGAAGCCGCCGCCACTCCCGGCAAGTTCAAGCTGACGGTGGTCTTCAACGACGGCAAGGAGGTGCCGGCCAACCTTGTCGGCCGGGACCCCAAAACCGACCTGGCCGTGCTGAAGGTCGACAACGTCGACAACCTCACCGTGGGCCGTCTCGGTGACTCCGACAAGTTGAAGGTCGGTGAGGAGGTCGTCGCCGTCGGCGCCCCGCTCGGGCTGCGCAGCACCGTCACCCACGGCATCATCAGCGCACTGAACCGGCCCGTGCCGCTGTCCGGCGAGGGCTCGGACACCGACACCGTCATCGACGGTGTACAGACCGACGCCTCGATCAACCACGGCAACTCCGGTGGCCCGCTGATCAACATGAACTCCGAAGTCATCGGCATCAACACCGCTGGAAAGTCTTTGTCGGACAGCGCAAGTGGTCTCGGTTTCGCGATTCCGGTCAACGAGGTCAAGGCGACGGTCGAGTCCCTGATCAAGGACGGCAAGATCGCCCACCCGACGCTGGGGCTGACCGCCTCCTCGGTCAGCAATGATTTGGCGCAGGGTGCCCAGGTGCGCAACGTCACCGCCGGCGGACCGGCCGACAAAGCCGGTATCAAGGAGAACGACGTGGTGGTCAAGGTCGGCGACCGCGTGGTGGCCGATGCCGATGAGTTCGTCGTCGCCGTGCGACAGTTGGCCATCGGTCAGGACGCCCCGATCGAGGTGATCCGGGAGGGCCGCAAGGTCATGCTGACGGTCAATCCGGCGCCGGACAAGGCGTCAGGCAGCTAACCGCCGATGTTCTCCAATGTCGGGTGGGGCGAGATGCTGCTGCTGGTCATCGTCGGCTTGGTGGTGCTCGGGCCGGAACGGCTACCCGAAGCCATCCGCTGGACCAGCTCGACCCTCAAGCAGGCGCGCAACTACCTCAGCGGCGCCACCCGCGAGTTGCGCGAGGAGTTCGGGTCGGAGTTCGAGGATCTGCGCGAGCCGCTCGGCGAGCTGCAGAAGCTGCGCGGCATGAGTCCCAAAACGGCGATCACCAAACACCTGCTCGACGGCGACGATTCTTTCTTAACAGGTGATTTCGACAAGCCCGTCGTCAAACCGCAGAGCGCGCCGCCGCCGCCACCGACGGTGGCTGGGCCAGCGCCGTTCGACGCCGACGCGACCTGAGTTCGCAGGCCCGAAGACTTACCGTCCGGCTGGGTCCAGCCCCAGCGACATGCCCGCCAATCCGCGCCGGCGAGACGCCAGTTTGTCGGCGACGTTGCGCAGTTCGATCGCCGCCGCCGAATCGGGCGCTGATAACACCAGCGGCACGCCGGAATCCCCGGCTGTCACCAACGCCGGGTCCAGCGGGATCTGACCGAGCAGTGGGACGTCGGCGCCCACCGCCCGAGTCAGGCTTTCGGCCACCTGGCGACCACCGCCCGCACCGAAGATCTCCATGACCGACCCGTCGGGCATCTGCAATCCGGACATGTTCTCCACCACGCCGACGATGCGCTGACGGGTCTGCAGCGCGATTGCCCCAGCCCGTTCGGCCACCTCGGCGGCTGCGCTCTGCGGGGTGGTGACCACCAGGATCTCCGCGCTCGGCAGTAATTGGGCCACCGAGATCGCCACGTCACCGGTGCCCGGCGGCAGATCGAGCAGCAGCACGTCGAGATCGCCCCAGTAGACGTCGGCCAGGAACTGCTGCAACGCCCGGTGCAGCATCGGGCCGCGCCACACCACCGGGACATTGCCCTGGGTGAACTGGGCGATCGAGATGACCTTCACGTCATGGGCGACGGGCGGAAGGATCATCGACTCGACTTGGGTGGGACGGTCGGTGGTGCCCATCATCCGAGGCACCGAGTGGCCGTAGATGTCGGCGTCGAGCAGGCCGACGTTGAGTCCGCGTTCGGCCAGCGCTGCGGCGAGATTGACTGTGACACTGGACTTTCCGACGCCGCCCTTACCGGAGGCGACCGCGTAGACGCGGGTGAGCGAGCCGGGCTGGGCGAACGGGATCACCGGCTCGCCTGAGAGTCCCTGGTCCCCGCGCAATTGCTTGCGCAACTCGGTGCGTTGTTCGTCGCTCATCACATCGAGGTCGACGGTCACCGCGCCGGTACCCGGGACGTCGGCCACCGCGGCGCTGACCCGGTCGGTGATCTCGGCCTTCTTGGGGCAGGCGGAGGTGGTCAGGTAAATGCCGACGTGGACGGCGCCGTCCGGCGCCGCCGTGACGCTCTTGACCATGTTGAGTTCGGTGATCGGCCGGCGAAGTTCGGGGTCGATGACCTTGGCGAGGGCGGCGCGGACAGCTTGCTCCAGTTCGGTGCTCATTGCAGCCGAGTCTAGGGGGTCGGGTCGCCTGTCGACTGCCGGGGCAACTAGGCGGTGGGGCCCGGAGGCGCGCCGAGGATCGGCGGCACGGGGCCCGGTCCGGGCGGCGGCGCGGGCAGCGGGCCGGGTGCCGGAGCCGGTCCGGGCGGCGGCGGAGGCAGCATCCAGGGCAGGGGCGGCGCAGCCGGCGGGGCCGGCACTTCGGCGGCCGGTGCGGGGGGCATGCCCGGCAGTGGTGCACCCGGGGCCGGCGGCATGCCGGGCAGCGGTGCGGCCGGGCCCGGGGGCATGCCGGGCAGCGGAGCGCCCGGTGCCGGGGGCATGCCGGGCAGCGGGGCTTGCGGTGCCGGGCCGGGCAGCGGGGCACCGGCCGGTGCCGGACCAGGCAGCGGCGCGCCGGGGGCGGGCGGCAGACCGGGCAGTGGGGCGCCGGGCAACGGAGCCATCCACGGCGGGGGAGTCGGGGCCATCCACGGCGGCGGTGCCAGCCACGGCGGCAGATTCGGGTTGAGGGCCTGCGATGGCGCCAACTGCGAGGCCATGCAGATCACTTCACAACCGTGCTGGGGCGCCACGCCGGCCTCCGGGCCGGGACCGGGAAGCATCATCTGACCGGCCTGGGTGGTGTTGCTCAGCGCGAGCTGCGCCAGCGACTCGCCGTCGGGCAGACCCGTCATACCGGGCCCGAGCCCGCCGGGCTTGTCCATATGCGTATCGCCCAGCGCCGGCACCGGGCCGCTGATGGCCGGCAGGTTCACCGGGGCCACGCCGGTGGCGTAGGCGGCGGCCCAGCCGAGCACATTCTCGGCGTAGGCCATCGAGTTGTTGTAGCGCAGGATCGCCGTCAGGACCTGGGCCTGGTTGCGCAGGTTGAGGCCGTCGTTGCACAGGTAGCGGGCAGCGGAGAGGGAGGCGTCGAAGAGGTTCTGCGGGTCGGCCTTGCCGTCGCCGTCGCCGTCGGAGGCGAACCGCGACCAGGTCCCGGGCAGGAACTGCATCGGCCCCATCGCGCGGGCGTACACCGGACGTCCGCCGACATTGCTCTGCACGATGACTTCGTTGCCGGGCAGGCTTCCGTCCAGGACGGGGCCGTAGATCGGGCGTACCGCGGTGCCCCGGTCATCGGTAGCCCCGCCGTTGGCGTGCGAGGACTCGATGCGGCCGATGCCGGCGAGCAGGTTCCAGCTCACCCCGCAGCCGGGAGCTGCGGCGGCCATGGTCTGCTCGGCTTTGCGGTAGGCCGACAGCGCCATCGCCGGAATCCGCAGACCACCGGCTACGCCGACGAGAGGGCCGGAGCCCACCACGGCGGCCGGCGGCGGCTGCGACAACATGTTGCCCGCGAACCGGAAGTCCTCCGGCGGTTTGACCATCGCCACCACGGCGACGCCGTCGGTGCGGGCCGGTTCGGCGGTCGCCTGTGCGGCCGGTTCGGTGCCGTTAGGTGAAGCACTCGGGCGCTGGGGGGTCGCGGCGACGGCACCGGCCAAAACCACAGGCGTCAACACGACAATGCCGAATGCGGGAGCCCGCATGACCCGGCCGACCCGGTGTCCTATCCCCACTCGCCCGTCCTCACCATCTCGTGAACCACGTCACCATACATAAGGTAACGACGGCGGCGGAACGCAATGCCCGCAGTCGTTATGGCTTGCTTTGTTCATCGGCCCTGAATCCGATCGGCCCTGAATCCATCGGCCCTGAATCCATCGGCCCTGGATCGAGCAACGGACAACCTGCCGTCACTCGCCGCCTCTTTTTCCGCGTCGTGTTCCGCTGTCACCCGTACCGCCGCCGCCGTTGTCGCCGGCCGATGGAGCGGGAGGCTGCGGCGGATTGTCGGCCTGAGTCCGGCCGCCCTGGCGGCCGCCGCCGTCGCCCGTGTAGGGCGACTGAGCGGTCAGTTGCGGCTCGATGTAGGTCTCGGTCGGCTCGGCGCGGTGCCGGTCCCATTGCGCAGCAACCGGGGGCGGAACCTCGACGTCGGCGGTCGGTACAGCTGCGGGCCCGGTCACACCGGCGGGCGGCTCTACCCACGGCGCGGGTTCCGGTGGTGGGGAGATCCACGGCGGCGGGCTGTTCACCAGTTCCGGGCCGGGGCCGGGCAGCATTTGTACGGCCTGGGTGCTGGTGCCCAGCACCAGCGGTGTTTGCGGTTCGCCCCGAGTGCGGGTTCGCTGCTGCGGTGGGAGGACCGGGACTGAGCCGTGGATCGGGGGCAGATTGATCGGGACGCTTCCGGTGGCGTACGCCGCCGCCCAGCCCAGCACGTTCTTGGCGAAGGCCAGCGAGTTGTTGTAGCGCAGCAGGGCAGTGAGTAGCTGCGCATGGTTGTGAAAGTTCAGCCCACTGCTACAGAGGTGCCGAGCGGTCGCCAGGGTGGCGTCGAACGGGTTGTGGGGATCGGACTTTCCATCGCCATCGCCGTCGGAGGCGAATCTCGACCAAGTGGCAGAGGGAACCTTCTTGGGTCCGGTCGCCTTGGCGTACACCGACCGCACCGCGACGGGGTCGGTGGGCGTGGACTCGATACGGCCGATACCGGCCAGCAGGTGCCAACTCAGCCCGCAGCCTGGAGCGGCGGCGGCCATGGTCCGTTCAGCCTTGCGGTAGGCCGCCAGTGTCCTAGGCGGAATCCGCATGCCGATGCCGGGTCCGTCCAGCCGGCTCGCAACAGCAGCCGGCGGAGGCGCGGCCGAGGGCGTGGCGGCAACGGGTGCGGAGACCGGCAGCCGGTCCGGGGACGCCGCCACGGCACTGGTCAGCAGGATCGGCGTCAGGACCGCGATTCCGAACGCAGGCACCCGCAACGCCTGGCTGATGCGGCGTGTTCTCACTAGTGCAGCCCCCGCTGTCTTCACCGCTAGCCGGTTGCCCTGGTGAACCAGGTCAATGTACCTATCCGACTGCGGCTGGTGAAGCTCACTCGCCGGTGTACTCGGGATCGCGCTTCTTGTTCCGGCGGTCGCCGTTGCCCCTCTTGCCCGACGAATGCCTGCCGGACTGCCGCTTCTCGATCAGTTCGCAGACTTCGTCCAGTTCGCGGCGCAGGTAGTCGCGGGTAGCCACCTCTCCGACAGCAAGTCGCAGCGCGGCCAGTTCGCGGGCCAGGAACTCGGTGTCCGCCTTGGTCTGCTCGGCGCGTCGGCGGTCTTCCTCGAGGGCGACTTTGTCGCGGTTCTCCTGCCGGTTCTGCGCCAGAAGGATGAGCGGGGCGGCGTAGGCGGCCTGGGTGGAGAAGGCCAGGTTCAGCAGGATGAACGGGTACGGATCCCAGCGCAGTCGCACCGCGAAGAGGTTGAGGGTGATCCAGACGATCACGAGGATGGTCTGCCACATTAGGTAGCGGCCGGTGCCGAGGAAACGAGCCACCGATTCGCTGACCCGGCCCACCATCTCCGGGTCGAAGTGCAGCCGCCGCCGCGTAGACAGCGGGGTGTCGAGGCGTTGACGGGGGTCGTTCACGTCGGGCCCCCGGGCGCCGGGCCGGCGCCGGCTTCCTCGAAGCTCTCCCGCCAGTCATCGGGCAGCAGGTGATCGAGCACGTCGTCGACGGTCACCGCGCCCAGCAGATGGCCTTCGTCGTCGAGTACCGGGCCGCAGACCAGGTTGTAGGCGGCGAAGTAGCGCGTCACCGAACCCAGCGTGGTGTCCGGGTCCAGGCTCGGCAGACCCTGGTCGATGATGCCGCTGACCAGGTTGGCCGGAGGTTCGCGCAGCAGGGCCTGCATGTGTACGCAGCCCAGATAGCGGCCGGTCGGGGTGGCGGTCGGGGGACGCACCACGAACACCAGCGACGCCAGTGCCGGTGTGAGGTCGGGGTCGCGGACCCGCGCCAGCGCCTCGGCCACCGTGGTGTCCGGGGCCAGCACCACCGGATCCGACGTCATCAGACCGCCGGCGGTGTCGGGGGAGTGACTCAGCAGGCGGCGCACCGGTTCGGAGTCCTCCGGGTCCATCCGCCGCAGCAGCGCCTCGGCCTCGGTTGGGTTGAGCACACCCAGCAGGTCGGCGGCGTCGTCGGGCTCCATCGCCTCCAGCACGTCGGCGGCCCGCTCGCTGTCCAGCTGGCGCAGCAGCTCGGTCTGGTCGTCCTCGGAGAGTTCCTGCAGGATGTCGGCCAGCCGCTCGTCGTCGAGGGCGTTGATCAGCTCGGTGCGTCGTTTGGCCGGCAGATCCCGCAGTGCGTCGGCCACCGCGATCGGGCGCTGCCCCTCGAACTGGTGCAGCAGCTGCGCAACGCCCTGGCCCGGCATCGCCAGTGCGGATGGGGTGAGTCCGGTGACGTTCTGCCAGTCGACGACGACGACCGCGCCGCGCCGCCCCAGCCGCCGGTGACCCCGGACCGCCACCCGGGTGACCACCCAGTCGCGGGTGCGGGTCTGCTCGATGCCCAGGTCGACCACCACCACATCGATGCCGGCGAGTTGTTCCTGCTCGGGGTCGGTGACCCGGACGCGGGTATCGAGGACCTGCCCGAGCACCAGCACCTCGCCAGGGCGCTGGGAGAACCGGCGCAGCGACACGTTTCCGGTGGTCAGGGTCACCGCATCCGGCTCGATCGCGGTGACGCGCAGGATCGGAACGAAGATCCTGCGTCGGGTCGGCAGTTCGACGACCAGTCCCAGGACCCGCGGTTGCTGACGCACGATGCTGATGCTGACCACAAGGTCACGCACCCGCCCGACGGATTCACCGTCGGGTCCGAGCACGACCATCCCGGCCAGGCGCGCCGCGTATACCCTGTTCACCGACGCCATGAATACAAAGGGTAGGAGTCTTCGGGTGGACGTTTCTACCCGCCCGGCCGATCGGCCCGGATATCGACCCCGCCGGACATGTCTCTCGGTCCCGGGCAGCAACCCGAAGATGATCGAGAAGGCCAAAGGGTTGGCGGCCGACGAAGTATTCCTCGATCTCGAGGATGCCGTGGCGCCAGACGCAAAAGCTGCCGCCCGCACCCGGGTGGCAGCGGCCCTGTCCGGTCCCGGTTGGTCGGGCCAGCTGCGCGGTGTGCGGGTCAACGACTGGACCACCCCGTGGACGCACGCCGACGTCATCGAGGTGGTGGCGGTTGCGGGGGCGCACCTAGACGTCATCGTTCTGCCCAAGGTCACCGACGCCACTCATGTGCACGCGCTGGACTTGTTGCTCACCCAGTTGGAGCGGGCCCACGGGCTTGCGATCGGCCGGATCGGCATCGACGCCCAGATCGAGGACGCCCGCGGCCTGACGAACGTCGGCGCGATCGCCGCCGCTCCGCGGGTGCAGGCCCTGGTCCTCGGACCGGCCGACTTGATGGCCAACCTGAACATGCGCACGCTGGTCGTCGGCGAGCAGCCCGAAGGCTATGACGTCGGCGACGCCTACCACCACATTCTGATGACGATCCTGGTGGCCGCGCGGGCACACGGCGTCGCCGCGGTCGACGGTCCCTACCTGAAGGTGCGCGATGTCGAGGCGTTCCGCCGGGTCGCCGCCCGGGCCGCGGCGTTGGGCTACGACGGCAAGTGGGTTCTTCATCCCGACCAGATCGCGGCGGGCAACGAGATCTTCAGCCCGCGGCAGGCGGAGTACGACCACGCCGAACTGATCCTGGAGGCCTACGACTGGCACACCTCGGCGGCCGGCGGCTCCCGCGGCGCGGTGATGCTGGGCGAGGAGATGATCGACGAGGCCAGCCGCAAGATGGCGCTGGTGGTGGCCGCCAAGGGGCGCGCGGCCGGGATGACCCGAACCGGGGGGCCGTTCGTTCCGCCGGCCGGCTGAGCGCCGGGCTAGAAGCCGTTGCCGGCGACCGTGAGCAGCACTAGGTAGACCAGCAGCGAGGCGACGCCGAGCACGATGCCGGCGATGGCCAGTCCCTGGCCCTCCTGGTGGGTCCGTTTGATCTGGCTGATCGCCACCACGCCGAGCACGATCCCCACTGCCGAACTCACCACGCAGAACAGGCTCACCACCGACGCGATGAGGGACAGGATCGCCAGCGTGTTGGTGCCCGGCAGATCGCGCGGATGCCCGGCCCGGTAGTCGTAGCCGGCATACCCGGCCATCGGCGGGTAGCCCGGTGGCGGCGGCGGCAGATAGGAACCCGGGGGCGGCCCGTATCCGCCGGAGGGCGCAAACCCCGGCTGTTCGGGGGCGGGGTACGCCGGTGGTCCGTACGCCGGATAGCTCTGCGGTGGCGGTACCCCGAAACCGCCGTACGCCGGCGGCGGCTCGACGGGTCCGGGTTCGACGGGGAAAGGCTGGTAGCCGCCAGCCTGTGGGGGAGGTCCGCCGCCGTTCGGCGGGGTTTCCCCGGGGTCGCCGCTGGCGGCTGTCATGCTGTCAACTTAGCTTATGTCGATCGGCGTAGGCCGCTGTCCGAACGAAGGAGAACCACGTATGACCAGTCCCTTTCCGCCATCGCAGAACCCGGGCGGGATTCCGGGCGGCGCCGCGGGAGCGTCGAGGCGCGGCCCGCTGGGCCTGCCGACGCCGCCGAAAGGATGGCCGGTCGGCTCTTATCCCACCTACGCCGAGGCGCAGAAGGCCATCGACTACCTGTCCGATTCTGACAACCAGTTCCCGGTCCAGCACATGACCATCGTGGGTGTGGACCTCATGCAGGTCGAGCGGGTGACCGGCCGCCTCTCCTGGGGGAAGGTGCTCATCGGCGGTGTGCTCAGTGGCGCCTGGTTGGGCGTCTTCATCGGCCTGCTTCTGGGCATCCTGACCAATAATCTGGGCCAGAGCCTGATCGCGGCGATCCCCGCCGGCATCATGTTCGGCTTGATCACATCGGCGATTCCGTACGCCATGTCCAAGGGCACAAGGGATTTCAGTTCGACCATGCAGCTGGTGGCCGGACGGTACGACGTCCTGTGCGACCCGCAGAGCGCCGAGCGGGCGCGGGACATGCTGTCGCGCTTGGCGATCTAGCGGCGGCGACGGTCCGCAGGCCCGTCTAGAGTAGCCGCGGACCGGACGAGGAAAGGGGGATGGTTGTGGGGAGCGTCGGCATGCGTGCCCGGCGGGCGACCGCCGCCGGGCTGGCCGCGCTGAGCATCGGTGTCTCAGGCTGTTCCGGGGCTCTGGACAGCGACACGGTCACCCTCTACACCCCGGCCAGTGAGACCGCGACGTTCACTGCGGTGGCCAAGCGCTGCAACGAGGAGCTGGGCGGCAGGTTCCGCATCCAGCAGTTCAGCCTGCCCAAGGGGGCCGACGACCAGCGGCTGCAACTGGCCCGCCGGATCACCGGCAACGACCACTCGCTGGACATCATGGCGATGGACGTGGTGTGGACGGCGGAGTTCGCCGAAGCCGGGTGGGCGCTGCCACTGTCCGACGACCCGGCTGGCAAGGCTGAGGCGGACGCCACCACCGACACCCTGCCCGGCCCGCTGGCGACGGCCAGGTGGCAGGGCAAGCTGTTCGCCGCGCCGGTCACCACCAACACCCAGATGCTGTGGTACCGGCCCGATTTGGTGGCGCCACCACCGGCCACCTGGGATCAGATGATCAGCGAGGCCACCCGTCTGCACGCCGAGGGCAAGCCGAGCTGGATCGCGGTTCAGGCCAAGCAGTACGAGGGCCTGGTGGTGTGGTTCAACTCCCTGCTGGAAAGTGCCGGCGGCCGGGTGCTGTCCGAGGACGGCAAGACCGTCACCCTGGTCGACACCCCCGAACACCGTGCCGCCACGGTCAAAGCGCTGCAGATCATCAAGTCGGTGGCCACCGCGCCGGGCGCGGATCCGTCGGTCACCCAGACCGACGAGGGCACCGCCCGGCTGGCCCTGGAACAGGGCAATGCCGCTCTGGAAGTCAACTGGCCGTTCGTGTTCGCCTCCATGCTGGAGAACGCCACCAAGGGCGGGGTGCCGTTCCTGCCGCTCAACGAGAAGCCCGAATTGGCCGGCGCCATCAACGAGGCCGGTACCTTCTCTCCTACCGACGAGCAGTTCCAGGTCGCCTTTGACGCCAGCAAGCAGGTGTTCGCCTTCGCGCCGTATCCCGGCGTGACGCCCGGCTCCCCGGCGCGGGTGACCCTCGGCGGCCTCAACTTGGCTGTGGCCTCGACCACCCGGCATCCGGCCGAGGCGTTCGAGGCGGTGCGCTGTATCCGCAGTGAGAGCAACCAGCGCTACACCTCGATCGAGGGCGGTCTTCCCGCGGTCCGGGCTTCGCTCTACTCCGATCCGGCATTCCAGAAGAAGTATCCGCAGTACGCGATCATCCGCGACCAGCTGACCAACGCCGCGGTGCGGCCGCCGACGCCGAACTACCAGGCGATGTCGATGCGGATCTCGGCCACCCTGGCGCCGATCACCCAGATCGACCCGGAGCGCACCGCCGACGAACTGGCGGCGCAGGTTCAGAAGGCCATCGACGGCAAGGGGCTGATCCCATGACCGATCTGGGGACCACCCGCTCGGTGCTGACCGGCGATCGTCAGGCACAGCGCAGGCTGGCCTATCTGCTGATCGCTCCGGCGGTGTTCTTGATGCTGGCCGTCACCGCGTACCCGATCGTCTACGCGGTCTGGCTCAGCCTGCACCGCTACAACCTGGCCAGCCCGGGGGACACCGCATTCATCGGATTCGCCAACTATCAGACCATCCTGAGCGACAAGTATTGGTGGACAGCGTTTTTCATCACCCTGATCATCACGGTGATCTCGGTGGCGATCGAATTCGTCGTCGGGCTCGCCCTGGCGCTGGTGATGCACCGGACCATCTTCGGCAAGGGCCTGGTGCGCACCGCGATCCTCATTCCCTACGGCATCGTGACCGTCGCGGCGTCCTATAGCTGGTACTACGCTTGGACGCCGGGCACCGGCTACCTGGCTAACCTGCTTCCCGACGGCACCGCCCCACTGACCCAACAGATTCCGTCTCTGGCGGTGATCATCCTCGCCGAGGTCTGGAAGACCACACCATTCATGGCGCTGCTGCTGCTGGCCGGGCTGGCCCTGGTGCCCGACGATCTACTCAAGGCCGCCGAGGTCGACGGCGCCGGCGCCTGGACCCGGCTGACCCGGGTGACGCTGCCGTTGATGAAGCCGGCCATCCTGGTCGCACTGTTGTTCCGCACGCTCGACGCGTTCCGGATCTTCGACAACATCTACGTGCTGACCGGTGGGGCCAACGACACCGCATCGGTGTCGATCCTGGGCTACGACAACCTGTTCAAGGCCTTCAACATCGGGCTCGGCTCGGCGATCAGCGTGCTGGTATTCCTGGCGGTGGCCGCCATCGCGGTCATCTACATCAAGCTCTTCGGCGCCTCGGCCCCGGGCGCCAGCGACGAGGTGCGTTGAGATGCGAACTGACGGACGCAGAGTCACCGGCTGGGCGGTGATCAACACCCTGGTGGTGATCTACGCCCTGCTGCCGGTGCTGTGGATTCTGAGCCTGTCGCTCAAGCCCACCTCGACGGTCAAGGACGGCAAGCTGATTCCGTCGTCGATCACCCTGGACAACTACAAGGGCATCTTCTCGGGCGACGCGTTCAGCTCCGCGCTCATCAACTCGATCGGCATCGGGTTGATCACCACCGTGATCGCGGTGGTGATCGGTGGCATGGCGGCGTATGCGGTGGCCCGGCTGGATTTCCGCGGTAAGCGCGCGCTCATCGGCGCCGCACTACTGATCGCCATGTTCCCGCAGATCTCGCTGGTGACACCGCTTTTCAACATCGAACGACGGATCGGCCTGTTCGACACCTGGCCGGGTCTGATCATTCCCTACATCACCTTCGCGCTGCCGCTGGCGATCTACACGCTGTCGGCGTTCTTCCGGGAGATCCCCTGGGATCTGGAGAAGGCCGCCAAGATGGACGGTGCCACCCCGGCACAGGCCTTCCGCCGGGTGATCGCCCCGCTGGCGGCTCCGGGCATCGTGACGGCCGCCATCCTGGTGTTCATCTTCGCCTGGAACGACCTGCTGCTGGCCCTGTCGCTGACGGCGACGAAGGCCGCCATCACCGCGCCCGTCGCGATCGCGAACTTCACCGGCAGTTCGCAATTCGAGGAGCCGACGGGATCCATCGCCGCCGGCGCAATGGTGATCACCATCCCGATCATCATCTTCGTCCTGATCTTCCAACGTCGGATTGTCGCCGGGCTGACCTCCGGCGCGGTGAAGGGGTAGCGGGCTTATGGCCGAGATCGTGCTGGACGGCGTGACCAAGCGTTACCCCGACGGCGCCACGCCGGTGAATGACCTGTCGCTGACCATCCACGACGGCGAGTTCGTCATCCTCGTCGGGCCGTCCGGATGCGGAAAATCCACCACGCTGAACATGATTGCCGGACTGGAGGACATCACCTCCGGAGAGTTGCGCATCGGCGGTCAGCGGGTCAACGAGAAGACCCCGCGCGACCGCGACATCGCCATGGTGTTCCAGTCCTATGCCCTCTATCCGCATATGACGGTGCGCCAGAACATCGCCTTTCCGTTGACACTGGCGAAAATGGCCAAGTCCGACATCGACGCCAAGGTTGCCGAGACCGCCAAGGTCCTCGACCTGACCGCTCTGCTCGACCGCAAGCCGTCGCAGCTTTCCGGCGGTCAGCGTCAGCGGGTTGCGATGGGCCGGGCCATCGTGCGCAACCCCAAGGCATTCCTGATGGACGAGCCGCTGAGCAACCTCGACGCGAAGCTGCGGGTGCAGATGCGCGCCGAGATCGCCCGGCTGCAGAACCGGCTGGGCACCACCACCGTCTACGTCACCCATGACCAGACCGAGGCGATGACCCTGGCCGACCGCGTGGTGGTGCTCCGTGCCGGCGAGGCTCAGCAGATCGGTACCCCCGACGAGTTGTACAACGCACCGGCCAACCTGTTCGTCGCGGGTTTCATCGGGTCACCGTCGATGAACTTCTTCCCGGCGACCCCCACCGAGAACGGGCTGCGCCTGCCGTTCGGCGCTGTGACCCTGCAGACCATCGACAGCCGTGCGCTGCCCGAGCGCATTATCGTCGGCGCGCGGCCCGAACACTTCGAGGACGCCTCTCTGCTGGAGCCCCACGAACGGGGCCGTTCATTGACATTCGGTGTGACCGCGGACCTCGTCGAGTCGTTGGGCTCGGACAAGTATGTCTACTTCTCCACCGGCGGCGCGGGGGTGCATTCGGAGCATCTTTCGGATGCGGAGTCCGGCGCTGGCGGGAACCGTTACGTGGCAAGGGTTTCAGCAGACTCCAACGCCGCCACCGGCCAGACCGTCGAACTGGCGCTCGACACCAGCAGGTTGGCGGTGTTCGACGCCGACACCGGGGTGAACCTCACCGCACCGCGACAGTGAGTGATCCGCTGGCGGCGGTGACCGAGCACCTGCGCGCCCACTTCGCAGCGCTGGGAATCGATTCCGCGCCCGACGTCGCCAGCGTTACCTTCCTCGGCGTGGAACGCATGGACGTCCTGCGCTTCGGGTCCGACCCCCGCCCCGGGCTGGCAGACGTGTTTCACCATGTCTCGCTGGGCTGTTCGCGCTATCCGATGGCCGATCCGTCCGCGCCGGTGTCCGATCCGCTGCGCGGGCCGCGGGCAGAGGTGGTGCTTAGTCTGCGGTCAAGCACCCCGATGCCCGGACTAGCCCGCAGCCTCGCGGTGGTAGCGGCCACTCCGGCGGTCGAGGGTGTCGTGCTGGGTCCCGATGCACTGGTCGACCTGTCCGGACCGCTGTGGGGCGGGGCTCCGTTCACCGCTGTGCTGCTGGGGAATTCCGATATCCCCGATCTCGCCCTGTCGCCGCCGAAAGACCCGGTGACGTTTCTGTCCGCGGTGCCGATCACCCAGAACGAGGGAGCCTGGATCCGCCTCAAGGGTGCCGAGGCGATGCGCCAGGCCTGGGCCGACGACGGCGTCGACGTGCTCGACCCGTTGCGCCGGGCATCGCCTGCGCCTGGCTCGGCGTGAGCTGTTACAACCAGTGGTTGCGGCGGAACGTCCGGTACAGGAAGAAGCAGATCGTCACCATCACCAGCACCGCCGCGGGATAGCCGTACGCCCAGCCGAGTTCGGGCATGTGCTCGAAGTTCATGCCATAGATGCCGGCGATCGCCGTCGGCCCGGCCGCCATGGCGGCCCACGCCGAGATCTTGCGCATGTCCTGGTTCTGCTGCATGCCCACTTTGGCTGAGGCAGCCTGCACCAGCGAGGACAGCATCTCGTCGTATTCGGCGATCTGCTCGGCCGCGACGATCTGGTGGTCCAGCACGTCGCGCATCTGACGGCGGAGTTCCTTGGTCAACAGGTCGGTGTTGTCCTTGATGACCCACTCCAGGTCGTCGGTGAGCGGGGAGACCGCGCGTCTCAGTTCGACGACCTCACGCTTGAGCAGATAGATCGGCTCGATCTCGGTCTTGCCGGTGGGCGAGAAGGTGTTCTCCTCGATGGCGTCGACGTCGCTCTCCATCGCCGCGGTGACTGACCGATAAGTGTCGACGATGTGGTCGGTGATCGCGTGCATCACGCCGTACGGCCCGAGTATCAGCGACTTGCGCTCATGCTCGAGCCTTTGCCTGATCGCGGCCAGCCCGGTGTGCTCGCCGTGGCGGACGGTGATGACGAACTCCGGACCGACGAACACCATGATCTCGCCGGTCTCGACGATTTCGCGGGCCCGTTCCACCGACTCGTGCGGGACGTAGGTGACGGTCTTGACTACCAGGAAGAGGTCGTCGTCGTAACGCTCCGCCTTGGGCCGCTGATGGGCGTGGACGGCGTCCTCCACGGCCAGCGGATGCAGGTTGTACACCTCGCCCACCGACAGCATCTGCTGCTCGTCCGGCTCGTGCAGGCCGATCCAGACGAACGCCTCCACCTCGGCCGCGCGCAATTCGCGCACCTTGTCCAGGGCCTCGACGTGGTTGAACTCGCCCGGCACCCGCTCACCGGCCGCGTAGACGCCGCAATCCACCACTGCCTTCGACACCGGCGCCGGCTTATGTCGGACCTCGACGTCGTTGGCCCGCGGCCAGTTGATTCCCAGCAGTGCCGGCGGCCGCGGGCGGAATGACGCCATGGTCGGGGGTCGTGGGCGAAACGACGCCATGATCACACCTCCCTCGACACCACTTCGTGGGCAAATGCTACGCGCCGGTCCGTCCCACCGGGGGCCGACGGCATGGAGAAGGTCCGGCGGTCGAGTACCCTAGCGCCGTGTCTGAAACGGTGTCTGCCCCCAACCTCGTCCTCGATGACGAGGAGATTTTCGCCGCCCATCACGGCGGCAAACTGTCGGTTGAGTTGAAGACGCCGCTCGACACCCAGCGTGCCCTCTCCATCGCCTACACCCCCGGGGTGGCTCAGGTCAGCCGGGCCATCGCCGCTGACAACACGCTGGCCGCCCGCTACACCTGGGCCAACCGGCTGGTCGCCGTGGTCAGCGACGGCAGCGCGGTGCTCGGCCTCGGCGACATCGGCCCGGCCGCCTCGCTGCCCGTGATGGAGGGCAAAGCCGCCCTGTTCAAGACGTTCGGCGGCCTGAACTCCATTCCGATCGTGCTGGCCACCAAGGATCCCGACGAGATCATCGAGACGCTGGTCCGACTGCGCCCGACATTCGGTGCGGTCAACCTGGAGGACATCTCCGCGCCGCGCTGCTTCGAGATCGAGCGCCGGGCGATCGAAGCCCTGGACTGCCCGGTCATGCATGACGACCAGCACGGCACCGCGATCGTCGTGCTGGCCGCGCTGATGGGCGCCACGGCGGTTCTGGACCGCAAGATCAGTTCGCTGAAGATGGTCATCACCGGCGTCGGCGCCGCTGGGGTGGCGTGCGCCAACATCCTGCTGCAGGCGGGTCTTCGCGACCTGACGATGGTCGACTCGAAGGGCATCGTGCACAGCGGGCGTGATGACCTCAACTCGGTCAAGGCCGAACTGGCTTCGCGGACCAACCCGGAGGGCCGCAACGGGGGTGTCGCCGAAGCGCTCAAGGGCGCCGACGTGTTCCTCGGCCTGTCGGCGGGCAAGGTGCCCGAGGAGATCATCGCGACGATGGCGCCCAACGGCATCGTGTTCGCCTGCTCCAATCCGGATCCCGAGATCCACCCCGAGGTGGCCAAGCGGCACGCCGCGATCGTCGCTACCGGGCGCAGTGATTTCCCGAACCAGATCAACAATGTGCTGGCCTTCCCGGGTGTGTTCCGCGGGGCGCTGGACGCCGGCGCCCGCCGGATCACCGAGAAGATGAAAGTCGCTGCCGCCGAGGCGATTTTCTCCGTCGTGGGCGACGATCTCGCGGCCGATCACATCGTGCCCAGCCCCTTGGATCCGCGGGTGGGCCCGGCGGTGGCCGCTGCGGTGGCCGCGGCTGCCGAGGTCTGAGCCCAGGGGAATGAGGCGCGCGGCCGTTCGCCTGCTGCTGTCTCTGCTGGCGGTGCTGGCAGTCGGCTGCGGTGGCCCGGGCCCGGGCCCATCGCTGGCCGTTGGGGCCTCGTCGGACCCGGTGAACCGGCTGCTGGCCAACGTCTACGCCGCCGGACTGCGCTACTACGGAACCGCCGCCGAGGTGGCGGTTTCCGACGACCCGTTGGCGGCATTGGACGCCGGAAAGGTCAGTGTCGCAGCCGGTTTCACGGGGCGGCTGTTGCAGCGATTCAACCCCGGATCGACCGCCCGCAGCGCCGAGCAGGTGTACCGCGCCATGGTCGGCTCGCTGCCCGAGGGGGTGGCCGCCGGGGACTATGCCGTGGCTGCCGAGGACAAGGCCGCCTTGGCGGTCACCGAGGCGACGGCGACCGCGTGGGACAGCCGCGACCTCGCCACGCTGGTGCAACGGTGTTCGCAGATCACCGTCGGCGCGCCGACCGGAGCCGGCCCGCCCGCCCAGGTGGGGGACTGCGTGCTGCGGAAGCCCCGCGAGTTCGGCACGCCCGCAGTGCTTTTCGACGCTCTCAAAGCCGGACTGGTCACCGCCGCTTGGACCACGACCGCGCAGACCGGGCTACCCGGCGGCGTCGTCGTGCTGGTCGACCGCAAACCGACCCTGATCCCGGCGCAGAACGTCGTGGCGCTCTACCGGCGCAACGAACTGGGGCAGATGCAGTTGCGGGCGATCAACGAGATCGCCGGGGTGCTCGACACCGCGTCGCTGGTGGAGATGCGCAGCCGGGTGCAGTCCGGCGCGGACCCGCGGTCAGTGGCGCAGGAGTGGCTGGCGGCAAACCCGCTGGGGCGCTGAGGCTTTCACCTGGTCGGTGGCATAGTGCGACGGGTCAGTGCCACCACCCCACGCTGGTAGCGGGAGCCGGTCAATCTGACCAGCACGTCGATCACCTTCGCGTCGATGCCGACCAGTACCCGGGCCTTGTTCTTGGCCACACCGTCGAGAATGACCTTCGCGGCTTTTTCCGGGGTGGTCATGGTCAGCTTCTTGTCGAAAATTTCGGCGAGGGAGGCTTGGTCGAGGCCCTCGGAGGCGGTGGCGTTGCGGGCGATCGCGGTCTTGATGCCGCCCGGGTGGACGGTGGTCACCTTCACCGGATGCCGGGCGACTTCCATCTCCATCCGCAGCGCCTCGGTGAAGCCCCGCACGGCGAACTTCGCCGAGTTGTAGGCGGCCTGTGCCGGCACCGCATGGATACCGAAGAGACTGGAGATGTTGATGACATGGCCGTCGCCCGAGGCGATCAGGTGCGGCAGGAACGCCTTGGTGCCGTTCACCACGCCCCAGTAGTCGACGTCCATCACCCGCTCGATGTCCTTGAACGGCGTGATCTCGACGTCCCCGGTGTGGGCGATACCGGCGTTGTTGTAGATCTGATTGACCTTGCCGAAGTGATCCTTGACTTCGTCGGCGTAGAGCAGGAAGCGTTCACGCTCGGTCACGTCGAGCCGGTCCGTCTTCACCTTCGCGCCGATCGCGGTCAGCCGTTGCTCGGTGACCCGCAGGCCTTCGGTATCGACATCGCTGATCGCCACCGACGCCCCGGAGCGCGCCAGTTCGACGGCGAGCGCTTGGCCGATACCCGATCCCGCTCCAGTCACCACGGCAACTTTGCCGGCGAATCCCTGCATGAAATGCTCCTATTTGACGGGTGTCGAGATGCTTACGAGCCTAACAGCGGGGATTGGGGTGCGTAACGCCGCGGACTGCCCCTACGATGCCACGATCATGAAGTTCAGCACGATGACCGGTGCGTTGGTTCTGTCCGCGGGTCTGGCGAGTGGGGTGTTCGCCGCACCCGCGCAGGCCGACTCCGCGAGCGCCGTCGAACAGTTCCTCTCGACCCTGGACATCCTCGGTATCTCCGGTATCGACCCGGGCCGCGCGGTGGCCATCGGTGAGTCACTGTGCCCGATGCTCGCGGAGGGCGGTCAGAGCACCGCCGACCTGGCCTCCACCGTGTCCGAGGCCATCGGTCGTCCGCTGGGCCCGGCCACCATGTTCACCGGTGCGGCCATCTCGTTCCTGTGCCCCCGGGCGGTGGAGAACGTCACCAGCGACCTGGCCAACGGAAAGCTGCCGCTGCCGCTGTTCGGCTGAGGTGTAGCGCTTCCCGAGTGTGCGGATTTGGCGCGCCGCGGCGCCGTGTCGGCTGCGAAACCGCACAGTCGGGCTAGCAGCGAACGCCTCGGCTCAGGTCGATGCTCCTCGGCCGTTCGTCTTCGCTGCGCTCAGCCGAACGCCTCGGCTCAGGTCGATGCTCCTCGGCCGTTCGTCTTCGCTGCGCTCAGCCGAACGCCTCGGCTCAGGTCCATGCTCCTCGATGTTCGCGTGCGGCGCTGGCGCGCCTTACGCGAACGCCTCGTCGATGATCTCCTGCTGTTCGACGGCGTGCACCTTCGACGACCCCGACGACGGCGCTGACATCGCCCGCCGCGAGATGCGCTTGATGCCCGTCAGCTTCTCGGGCAGCAGCTCCG
>NZ_JBIIOV010000038.1:0-22152 GCF_044342925.1 Mycobacterium sp.
CTAGCGCACGACCTGGGGCGGCATCACGTTTGCGCCCCAACACGAAATCCCCCGCGTGCCCGAGGGCCCGCGGGGGATCTGACGAGCTAAAACTACTTGACGGTGACCGATGCGCCGGCGGCCTCGAGCTTGGCCTTGGCGTCCTCGGCGGCCTCCTTTTTGACCTTCTCCAGCAGCGGCTTGGGGGCGCTGTCGACGAGGTCCTTGGCCTCCTTGAGACCCAGACCGGAGACGATCTCGCGGACGACCTTGATGACGCCGATCTTCTTGTCGCCGGCGCTCTCGAGGATGACGTCGAACTCGTCCTGCTCCTCGGCAGCCTCGGCGGCCGGTGCGGCGCCCCCGACGGCGGCGACGGCGACCGGAGCGGCCGCGGTGACCTCGAAGACCTCTTCGAACTTCTTCACGAACTCCGAGAGCTCCAGGAGGGTCATTTCCTTGAACGCGTCGAGCAGTTCGTCAGTGGACATCTTTGCCATGAGTTGTGGCCCTTTCCGTACTTAGTGGTTTTGGTGGGTAGTTAGGCGGCTTCGCCGGACTTCTTGTCCTGCAGCGCGGCGGCCAGGCGGGCCATCTGCGATGCGGGAGCGTTGAACAAACCGGCCGCCTTGGCCAGGTTGCCCTTCATTGCGCCGGCCAGCATGGCCAGCAGCACCTCACGCGACTCCAAGTCCGCGATTCGGTTGACTTCGTCGACGGTCAGCGCGTGACCGTCCATGTAGCCGCCCTTGATGACCAGCGATTTGTGGTCTTTGGCGAACTTCTTGATCGCCTTGGCCGCGTCGACGGCTTCACCGGAGACGAACGCAATAGCGGTCGGTCCGGCGAACAGATCGTCGAGGCCTTCGATACCGGCCTCCGCCGCAGCCCGCTTCACGAGCGTGTTCTTGGCGACGGTGTAGGTGGCGGTGCCGCTCAGCGAGCGACGCAGTTCGGCCAGGTTGGCCACGGACAGACCGCGGTACTCGGTGACCACGGTGGCCGTCGAGGACTTGAACTGCTCAGTGATCTCAGCGACCGCGGTGGCCTTTTCAGGCTTGGCCATGCATTGCCTCCTCATGTTCTTCGGAGTGGATACCGGATGCATCCGCCGAAGAACGTGGGACAACACGTCCGAAAAAACCAGAACGCCCCGACGCAGATGGCCGGGGCGTGAAGAAGGCCGCTGACGAACAGCGGCTTATGCCTCGTCCTCCTGCGTGGGCCGCCGGGATAGTCCGGACTTTCAACCGATGCACAACACATCGGTGACCAACGGTCTTCGGTGGAACGCGGAAAGGGTAGCGCGCGCCGCTCAGTCTGCCCAAATCCAGGTCACGGTGAGCCCCACATCAGCGCAGCAGCGCGGCGGCGCCCACCAGACCGGCTTCGCCGCCGAGTTCGGCCGGCACCACCCGCAGACCACGGAGGAAGTCCAGATGCGCGTAGTCGGTGAGCGCCTCCCGAAGCGGGTTGAACAACACCGGCCCGGCGTTGGCCACTCCCCCGCCGACGACCACCAGATCGAGGTCGCACGCCGCGCCGACGGAGGCGATCATCGCCGCGACGGCGCGCGCCCCACGGCGGAAAGACCGCACCGCGATGTCGTTGCCGGCCGCGGCGTCGTCGGCCAGTTCCTTGGCGTCAGCGCCGGCCCAGCCCTGTTCGCGGGCCCAGGCAACCAGGTGCGGCCCGCTGGCGATGGCTTCGACGCAGCCGCGGGCCCCGCAGTTGCACAGCGGGCCGTCGACGTCGACCACCATGTGGCCGACATGTCCGGCGTTGCCGGTGCGCCCGTCGTACGGTGCACCGTCGAGCACCAGCCCGCCGCCGATGCCGGTGGAGATCACCATGCCGAGCATGAACGTCGCGTCCCGACCGGCGCCGCGCCAGTGCTCGCCCAGGGCCATGCACAGACCGTCGCCGGCTAATCGCACCGGCACGCCCGGAACCGCGGCAGCCACCCGATCGCGGACCGGGAATCCGCGCCACGCCGCGATGTTGACCGGGCTGATGGTGCCGTCGCGCAGATGGATCGGGCCGGCCGAGGAGATGCCCACCCCGCTGACCGTCCCGCCGGCGGCGGCAAGCGCCTCGACGATGGTCCGCTCGGCGGCGGCCCAGACCTCGTCGAGGTCGTCGCTGCGCGGCGTCGGCTGCCGATTGCTGTGCAGCAGTTCGCCGTTGATGTCGACGAGTCCGGCGGCGATCTTGGTGCCGCCGATGTCCAGGGCCAATACCGGTGCGCTCATACCGAATCTCAATGCCTGTGGATGTTGTCGGGCTGGCGGGGGTCGCCGGGGTGTTCGTAGCCGGGCGCGAGCCACACCAGTGCGGCGCGCCGCTGTTCGAGCCAGATGCGGTACGCGCGGCGGCGCGCGGCGCCGCGCAGCATCGCCGCGATGGCCGGCGCGATGTCGGCCAGGTCGGGATCGGGCCCGTCGCCGGCGGCGAACCGACGCGGGTTGCGCCGGTGGTAGTCGGCGACCGTGGCGTGGTCGACGTCGACGCCGGAGGTGACGCGGGCGAACACCGCGCGGGCAAGCGGGGCGGCCAGCGTGCTCGCCGCAATGCTGCCGATCTCCAGCCGGGCTGTGAGGTCGGGCAGCACGTCCACTTCGGTGGGCGTGTCCGGGGTCACCGTCACCCCCAGGGCGGCGGCCTCGACGGCCACCACCCGTTCGGTGACCAGCAGCTGGGTGAGCCAGCGCCGCAGTTGGCGGCCTTCACTGGTTCCCGGACGCGGCAGAGCGGCGGTCTGGGGCGAGGCGCGCAACACCCGCTCGCGCTCGTCGACGTCGGCGACGGGCACCGCGGTGCCGGCCACTGTCGCTGCCGCAGCAGAATGTCGCCGGCCGTGCGGCTCCGGACTCACCGGACCGTCACCGCCACCGCCTGCGTATAAAGCAGTCGGCCCGCACAGGCGATCCGGATCAGCGCCCACCACCGGCCGGGCACCGCCCAGGGGGGCGGGGCGACGTCGAAGCCGACCTCCACGCTGGACCGGGCCGGCAGTGTCGCGCCGCAGGCCGCGGGGCCCATCCATTCCCAGGTCCCCCACGGGCTGATCAGGTGCGCTTCCAGCGCGAGGTCGGCCCGCGCCCCGCTGGCGACGGTCGCGGTCAGCCGGGCGCGGCCCCCGCGGTCGACGACGACCTCCTCCGGTTCGGACACCAGCCGCAACAGTTCCTCGTCCGGTTCACCGACAGTGACCATGCAGATGTCCTCGACGCGTTGCCGCCACGCATGCGGCAGGGTGCCGGTCGGAACGCCGGTCAGGGCCAGTTCAGCCCGCACCGGGTAGTGGCCGGGCTCCGCGTCCTCGGGGACGCAGACGGAGAGCCCGGTTTCGTGATGACCGCGCGGCCGCAAAACGTGGGACCGATCCGCGAACGTCCGCACCGCCGAATCCTCGTTCCACCCGCGGGGATAGCGCATCCGCACGGTTGCGCTGAGGTCGGCGTCACTGCAATCACTGGCCATCGTCAGTCGCAGCCGGACGGTCTGCCCCGGTGCGGCCTGCACCGCCTGAGGGTGCAGGTGCGCCACGGCCGGCAGACCCCCCAGCGGCGCAGGCCCGCGGTTGTGCAGCCAGTACCGCGCGTACAGCGGCTGAGCCTCCTCGGCATCGGGCGCCAGCGACCTGCCTTCGGCTCCGATGACGGGCTTGACATCGACGTGCGCTGTCAGCGTGGCGATCTGGTAGCCGTGCAGCGTCAGCGGCTCGTCGACGCTGCGGGCACGCTCCAGCAGATCGGCTCCGGCTAGGTGACCGACCGTTCCGACCGACGTCGCGATGACGGGTTCGGCTGCGGCACCAGAGGTTTCGACAAGCCGGATGGTGACCTCAGTCGGGTCGACGGCGGCGGCACTGCCGGTCGCGGTGGGATTTCCTCGTGGCTTGAGGGTGGCCAGCTGGACCGCACCGGCGTGATCCACGGTCAGCAGCGACCCGTCGGCGGCCAGTCCCGCGGCACCGGACTCCACCGGGACCGCGAGCAGCGGATGGTTGAACTCGGCACTGCGCGCGGGCATTCCGGTCTCGCGCCAGTCGCCGGAGCCGGTCACCAGCGCGAAGTCGAAGGTGTGACTCCAGTGCTGCAGCTGGAAGTTGGAGCCGTCGGGGGCCTTTCGCTGCGGCGGGTCGATCCAGGTGCCCGACGGCCAGCCGGTGCAGGATCGCATCAGCGAGGCGTGCAGGGTGCCGTCGCGCTCGACGGCGAAACCGGGCACTCCGCGGTTGATCAGGGCGACGGTGCGCGCCTCGAACTCCCCGTCGCCGACGGGGCTGTCTTGGACGACGGTGATCTCGGCGTCGGACAGGTCGGACACCAGCGCCTGGACCGCTGCGTCCCCGGCGACGATGAGGACGGGCAGATCCAGCACGCCGCGCAGGTCGGCATCGGGCACCCACACCTCGTCCAACGACTTGACCGCCGGCACCAAAATCCGCGCATGGCCTTGGGCCAGTTGGCGTTTCAGCTCGGCGACGTAGCAGGGTTCGGCGGCGGCCAGCACCGCGGCGGTGAACGGGTTGCGCTCCGGACCGCCGAGCGCGATGCGGGCGTCGGGCAGGTTGGAGTCCACGTCGAGATGGCCGTACCGGGGACTCTCCGCGCTGCTGCAGGTGGCGGTCACCCCGGCGCGCACCAGCGCGACCATCAGCTCACGGGCCCCGGCGGTGTCGCCCTCAGCTGGCACCACCACCTCGGCCACCGACACCGCACGCGTGTGATCGTGGGCGGCCACTCGCACGCACGAGGACAACCCGAACCAGCCGTGCGCCGGGTTGTCCAGCGTCCAGGGATGCTGCGCGGAGTCCACCGCGCGGTCTTCTCCGCTGTTGTGGTCGTGCATCAGCCCGAAGCCGCGGCCTACTACCGCGTCGCCGACCTCACTGACCGGCAACGCGCCCGGTACCGGACATGGCCAGCGCAGCCGGACCAGGCGGTCGGCACCGGTGAAGTCGTCGATCGTGGTGCGGCAGTCCACTCGGTCGATGCCATGCCACAGCGTCAGCGTCTGGGTGTACCGCAGTTGGGTGCCGACGTTGCCGCGCACCACCAGCCGCTGACCCAGCGGGCTGCGGTAGACCTGGACCGACGCCGGGGTCGCCGACGAGCACTCCAGCGGCCCTTTCGGGAGCAGGTGCCACGGCCCCTCCCCCGCTTCGGGGTGAGCGGGATACTCCTCGTAGACAGCCAGTTCGTTGCCCACCGCGCCGGGGGCGATCAGCTCCCGGCCGCTGCCCGTCTCCACCAGCGACACCACGCCACCGCCGCGTTGCGCGTCCACGCGCAGCCGATGGAACTCGTTGCCGATCTCCGCTCCGTCGGCCTCGGCCCACTCCGAGTTCGCCGAACCGCCGACCACCCGATAGGTACGCCAGCCCACCGATCCCACGTCGTCGGCGCGCCAGCTCACCGAGTGTCCGTCGTCCTCAACCAGCGCCGGCAGCTGCGCCCCCGACGAATCGAGTACCGTGACGCCACCGGACGCCGGATCATCGAGCCGAACCGTTACGATGTCGGATCGCTTGTTGCCCAACGGATTCCAGACGACGACCGATGGAAGTTCGGCGCAGACGGCGTTGGACAGCACGGTCAGTGCGTTGGCCCGGGCGGTGCGCCCCAATTCCCAGGCGTCGCGCCAGCCGGTCAGCAGGTCCAGGTACACCTGGTCGGACTCGCTGCCGGTGATGGCGTCGTGGTGGGCGCCCCATGCCAGCTGCACCCAGGCCTTGGCCAGCGCTGCTTCCGGGTAGCGCGCACCGCTGAGCACCGCCGCGAACGTCGCGAACCGTTCGGCGCCCAGCACGGCGTCCTCAGCGGCCCGGTTGGCCTGCTTGGTGTCGATGTAGGAGACGTCCTTACCGGTATAGATCGGGTTCATGTCCCGGGTCTGCGGGGAGGGCGACGCGTCGCGCTCATCGAGTTCGGCACGGACGGCGGCGAAGAATTCGCTCGGGACCGCACAGACGAATCGGGGCCAGGTGTAGCGGGCGTTCCAGTCCCGGTGGATGTCGGTAACCCAGGCGTTGGGCGGGGTGTAGTCAGTGCCGACCGGCAGCAGCACGTTGCGGGTCAGCGCCACCGATCTCAGTTGCCGGAACAGCTCGAAGGTCGCCTGCTCGGCTTGGTCCAGCGATGTCGACGAGTCCATCCACCAGCCGGCCGCGTAGTGCGCCGGCATGTAATGCGTCAACAGGCCGACACCCGAGGGCGCGATCCACTCGAACTCGCTGCGGAACTGCATCCGCCGCGGATCTCCCCCGCCCGCCATCGGGCCCCACTGATGGTGCGGCCCACGCGCCCACGAACTCGACGTCAGCCCGGCGTCGGCGGCCATACCGGGAAACTGCGGGTCGTGTCCGAAGACGTCGAGCTGCCAGGCCGTCGCCGGGTCTGCACCGAGGACGTCACGCTGAAATCCGCTGCCGTGGACGAAATTCCGGATGGAGGTCTCCGCGCCGGTGAGGTTGGTGTTGGGTTCGTTGTAGGTGCCGCCCATCACCTCCACCCGCCGCTGGGAGATGAACCGCAGCAGGTCGGCGCGATCTTCGGGGTGGGCATCGAAATAGGGCTTGAGATAGTCGACCTCGGCGAGCACGAACTTGTAGTCCGGATCGCGACGGGCCATCTCCAGGTGCGCGGCCACCAGAGCGAAAGCGTTGTTCTGCTTGCACTGTCCCGGCGGATCCTCGGTCCACAGACTGGTGTAGGCGCCCTGGGTGTTCCACCACACCGGGTCGTAGTGGAAGTGGCTGATCATGTACATCGTCCAGCCGGGCTCGGCCACCGTGAACTCGAACGCGATCTCGACCCCGCCGGCCACAACCCGGGCGGCACGCCGCTGCCCGGGAACCGGTTTGTCCACCCGCACCGGCACTTCCAGCAGGCCGTCCCCGACCTGACGGGGCTGACCGGACGTACTCAGCCCGTCACCCTCGACGCGCAGCGCGCCCGGATCGGACCCGGTGTAGCCGACTCGCACAATCTGCTGCGGGTCGCCTGGATCACCGATGAAGAGGTCGGTCGACTCGACCGTGGTCACCTGCACGTCGGCAAATCTACGCCGGACTTTCGCCCGGATGAGGGCTCACCGCGCAGACACCTCCACCACCAGCGGCCGGTGATCGGAGATCGGCAGATGTGGCGCACCGGACACTCCGGCAACCAGGTCGGCGCGATCGGTCAGGATGTGGTCGAGTTGGCGGTCCGGCGCCTGCGCCGGGAAAGTGTGGGCGGCCGCCAACGGGAGCATCCCCGACCAGCGGGCGGCGGCCGCAGGACCCATGTTGAGATCGCCCATCAGGATTCGCGGGCCGGGCAGCCCGCGCAGGTCACGGGTCAGTTCCCGCAGCTGCACCCGGTTCCAGCCGGGCACGAACGACAGGTGGGTGTTGGCCACCGCAATCGGCCCGAACGGGGTGTCGATCTGAGCCACCATCGCGGCCCGCGGCTCCTCATGGACCACCATCACCCGGTTCGGCCCCGGCAGATACATCGGAAAGCGGACGGGAATCCGGGGCAGCCGCACTACCTGCCAGGACCGCGCCGGATAACGGGTCAACAGCGCGATTCCGTAGGCCGCCGTGCCGGGTTGCTCTGATCCGCTGGCGGCCATCCACGTTGCGCCGGGGGTGCCGGAGATCGCGGAAACGAATCGGTGTTCCACGGCACCCATCGCCGCGGCCGCCAGGGAAGTCAGGTCCGCCAGCGCTGACCGCGGCTGATCGCAGTCGACCTCCTGCAGTGCCAGCACGTCGGCGTCGATCTGGCGGATGCTGCGCTCCAGGCGGTCCAGATCCACGTTGCCGTCGTGCACGCTGCGTCCGTGCAGGATGTTGAAGGTGGCCATCCGCATGGGTACTACATACCCACGACAGGAAGGTCCGCCATGGCGGGAAGCAGCCGGTTACGAGATGCGCTCAAGCGGTCCGCCTCGGCGTTGAAGGCCAACGGGCCGGAGTTCGCCCTGGCGGGCAGCTACGCCCTGTGGGTGTACGGCGGTCCGGAACCCGACCATGATGTCGACTTCGTGGTCGCCGAAACCGACGTGGAGGCCGCGGCGGCGACGTTGCAGGACGCGGGGTTCCGCGTGCAGCGCACACCGGAGGATTGGCTATTCAAGGCATGCGTCGGGGACGACTTCGTCATCGACGTGCTGCACCGGCTCAACGGGGTCCCCGTCGACAAACGGATCATCGACGGCGCCGAGTCGCACGACGTGCTCGCCATCCACATGCGGGTACTCGCGCCCACCCAGGTGGTGACCGAGAAGCTGTGCTCGCTGCATGAACACCACTGCGACTTCGCGACCCTGCTGCCCGGAGTGCGCGCGGTGCGAGAGCGGGTGGACTGGGACCAGGTGCGTGCCGGCACCGCCCGCAACGACTTCGCCCAGGCATTCCTGACGCTGACCGACCGACTCGGGATCACTCCACACTGAGGAGGACCAAGGGCTCAGAGGCAACCCGCCGGGCTCCCATGGCGGGAGCCCGGCGGATTGCGTGATTCGAAGCGGTGCGGTCAGGCCGCCGTGCGGACCACCTCCCGCTCGTGCCCCTCGCCCTCCATCGCCGCGAAGGCAGGGTCGTCGGCGAAGGACTTCAGGCGCGCAATCCGGTAGATCAGCAGGCCGTAGAGACACTTCGCGAGGATGTCTGCCAGGGAGTATCCGACCTGCTTGGCCACCCACGCGTCAGCTCCACCGCCGCCGAAGTAGATCGGGATCAGGTAGGCGATCGGGTACACGCCCCAGGTTGCGAACAGCAGCAGGCGCATATTGCTGACGGTCTTGCGCACCGCTTCGGGCTGCCGATCGAGCGACTTGGTCAGCTCCACGAACAGCACGTAGAGGATGTAGAGGAACGGGATCGTGGACAGCAGACCCCAGACGTTGCGGGTGAAGTTGTCGGCACTGATCTCGCCGGGGTAACCCAGCGCGATCATCAACGCCGAAGCGGGAATGAGCTTCACGAGCAGCGCGGTCTGCAGCTTGCGGGCCAGGGCCAGCACGACGATGAGTTCGGCGAGCAGCAACGGCACGGTCAGCAGCCAGTCGACGTAGCGGTAACCCTCGTTGAACGAGTGGCCGGCGGCTTGTTCGTACATGCCGCGGCCGCCCTTCGCATCGGTGACAAACGCCATCTTGAACGAGTCGAAAATCCGGAAGTAGTGGTAGGCGGCGATACCGCAGACGATCGCGGACATCACCAGGGCCTGCCGGTAGCGCGGCAGCACCCGCTTCTGCGACATCACCAGGAACAGCGCGGTGAACAGCTGTGATGCGATCACCAGAGACAAAAAGTTGTACACCGTGTCGAACTGCGGTTGGGTTAACTGGTCAGGGATCATCTCTCACCTTCAGATAGTGATGCCAGACGTCGGGCAGACCTGGACAACACTTACCGTAAACCCCGCCCGCCGTCCCTGGTTCCGGAACTGTGTCTCGCGTAATGGAATGTTCACAGCGGCCGTTTTCCGTGCGCCCAACCCTGTGAGCCGTGCCGCGGAGGTGGTGGCAGCCAGCCCGGATTTGGCACACTGACACAAATGAGTTCCACCAACAGCCGCGATCACCACCGCGAAGTCGCCAAGCTGGATCGGGTCCCGTTGCCGGTAGAGGCGGCCCGGGTCGGCATGACCGGTTGGCAGCTCACCCGGACCGCCCTGCGCGTGCTTCCGCAGCTCGCCGCCAAGGGCGCAGTGCAGGACAAGCTCATCAGGCAGCTACCGCAGACCTTCGCCGATCTCGGCCCCACCTACGTCAAGTTCGGGCAGATCATCGCGTCCAGTCCCGGGGCGTTCGGCGAGCAGTTGTCCCGCGAGTTCCGCGGTCTGCTCGACGCCGTGCCCCCAGCCGACACCGCCGAGGTTCACCGACTGTTCAAGCAGGAACTCGGCGCCGAGCCAAGGGAACTGTTCGCGACCTTCGACGAGCAGCCCTTCGCCTCGGCATCGATCGCCCAGGTGCACTTCGCCACCCTGCACTCCGGCGAGGACGTCGTCGTCAAGATCCAGCGCCCGGGCATCCGGCGTCGGGTTGCCGCAGACCTGCAGATCCTCAAGCGCTTCGCGCAGGTGGTCGAGCTGGCCAAGCTGGGCCGGCGGCTGTCTGCGCAGGACGTGGTGGCCGACTTCGCCGACAACCTCGCCGAGGAACTCGACTTCCGCATCGAGGCGCAGTCCATGGAAGCCTGGGTCTCCGGCCTCAAGAGCTCACCGCTGGGGCGCAATATCACAGTGCCCCAAGTGCATTGGGAGTTCACCAGCGAGCGCGTGCTGACCATGGAACGGGTGCACGGCGTCCGTATCGACGACTTGCCCGCCATCCGCAAGAAGGGCTTCGACGGCACCGAGTTGATCAAGGCGCTGTTGTTCTCCACCTTCGAAGGCGGCCTGCGGCACGGCCTGTTCCACGGCGACCTGCACGCCGGCAACCTTCTGGTCGATGACAAAGGCCGGATCGTGTTTCTCGACTTCGGGATCATGGGCCGCATCGACCCGCGCTTGCGGTGGCTGCTGCGGGAACTGGTCTACGCGCTGCTGGTCAAGAAGGACCACGCCTCGGCAGGCAAGATCCTGGTTCTGATGGGCGCGGTCGGCAACGCCAAGCCCGGACCGGAAGCCGCCAAAGATTTGGAGTCGTTCACCACCCCGCTGACCATGAAGACCCTGGGCGACCTGTCGTATGCCGAGATCGGCCGGCAGCTCTCCACGCTGGCCGACGCCTACGACGTCAAACTGCCGCGGGAACTGGTGCTCATCGGCAAGCAGTTCCTCTATGTGGAGCGCTATATGAAGCTGCTGGCGCCCAAGTGGCAGATGATGTCCGACCCCGAACTCACCGGCTACTTCGCGAATTTTATGGTCGAGGTCAGCCGCGAGCACCAGAGCGACGTCGAGGCGTGATGGAAGTCCGGTCCGGGTACGCGCCCGCATCCTGGGGCCAGGAGCGACTCGAACTCCACTACGAGGACCTCGGCGACTCCGCCAACCCGCCGGTGCTGCTGATCATGGGTCTTGGCGCGCAGTTGGTGTTGTGGCACGACGAGTTCTGCCAACAGCTCGTCGACCTCGGCTACCGGGTTATCCGTTTCGACAACCGCGACGTCGGCCTGTCCACAAAACTGCACGGCCGGCGGACGGACGGTCCGCTCATCCCGCGGCTGCTGCGCTCGTTCGTCGGGCTGCCGAGTAAGTCCGTCTACCGACTTGAGGACATGGCCGACGACGCCGCCGCGGTGCTCGACCACCTCGGTATCGGGCGGGCACACGTAGTGGGGGCGTCGATGGGCGGGATGATCGCCCAGATCTTCGCCGCCCGCTACGCCGAGCGCACCGCCGGTCTGGGAATCATCTTCTCCTCCAACAACTCCGCGCTGCTGCCACCGCCGGCGCCGGATGCTCTGATGTGTCTGATCAAGGCGCCGCCGGCCACGTCGCCGCGGGATGTCATCGTGGCGAACTCGGTGCGGGTGTCAAGGATCATCGGCAGCCCGGCCTACCCCGTGTCCGACGAGCAGCTGCGCGCCGACGCCATCGAGAACTACGAGCGGTGCTTTTATCCGCAAGGCATAGGTCGACACTTCGACGCAGTCCTGGGCAGCGGCAGCCTCAAGCGTTACGACGCCGCGATCACCGCTCCGACGGTCGTCATCCACGGCCGGGCGGACAAGCTGATGCGGCCGGCCGGTGGACGGGCGATCGCCGCAGCCATCCGCACAGCACGCCTGGCGCTCTTCGACGGTATGGGGCACAACCTGCCAGAACCGCTCTGGGGCGCCATCGTCAGCGAACTCGACGCGACATTTTCGCAGTTCGCGGGGGCACGGTAGTTCCGGGGCGCACCCGACACGGTCAGGTGTCGTGACCTGACACGTTGTTGTCAGGCGGTGAGCCGGCTGATGGGTGGTTGTCCGCCGAGGAGGTCCTCCCAATTTCACGCGGGCGCGCCGTCAACAACATCCCGGGTCACGACAGCTAGGCTTCTCAGGCGCCTGAAGCGGGCCGGGAGCACGGTAACGTTGCCGTCGATGGGCGGCCATCGGGGGGCCGTGGTGACTGAACCACCGAGCAACACGGGAGCGAACACACACATGCCTGAAGCCAGCGACACCAAAGACATGCGGCCGCACTTCGAGGACATCCAGGCGCACTACGACCTTTCGGACGACTTCTTCGGTCTGTTCCAGGATCCGACCCGCAAGTACAGCTGCGCATACTTCACCGGCCCGGACGCGACCCTCTCCGAGGCGCAGATCGCCGATGTCGACCTCAACCTCGACAAACTCGATCTCAAGCCAGGAATGACCCTGCTGGAGATCGGCTGCGGATGGGGCTTGACCATGCAGCGAGCCATGGAGAAGTACGACGTCAACGTGATCGGTCTGACCCTGTCGAAGAACCAGCAGGCGTACTGCCGCCAGCTGTTGGAGAAGGTGGACAGCCCCCGCACGTTCGACGTACGCCTGGAAGGCTGGGAGCAGTTCCATTCACCCGTCGACCGGATCGTGTCCATTGAGGCCTTCGAGCACTTCGGCTTCGACCGTTACGACGACTTCTTCAAGAACTGCTTCGACATCCTGCCCGCCGATGGCCGGATGACCATCCAGAGCAGCGTGGGCTACCACCCGCTCGACCTCGCCGCCCGCGGCAAGAAATTGACTTTCGCGTTAGCTAGGTTCATCAAATTCATGCTCACCGACATCTTCCCCGGGGGGCGCCTGCCCAGCACCGTGATGATGATCGAGCACGGCAAGAAGGCCGGATTCGAGGTGCCCGACGCCATGTCCCTGCGCAACCACTACATCAAGACGCTGGGTCTGTGGGCGGACACCCTCGAACGGAACAAGACGGCTGCCATCGCGGCTACCGACGAGGACACGTACGCCAAGTACATGCGCTATCTCAAGGGCTGCCAGTACTACTTCATCGACGAGTCCATCGATGTCAGCCTGGTGACTTACCTCAAGCCCGACGCCGCCGCCGCATGAGCCGGCCAGCGCCGCGGACAGCGGGCAGGCACTTAGTCCGCTTAGGGGAGCCCGTGGCGATCCTGTGGAGATTCTTAACGGCACGGGCGGAAATGTTTGCGGGGTAAGTTGACAACTTATACCCCGGGTGCCAGTATTCAGGCAGACTTCAACGCGAGAACCGCAGGGATGGGGAACCCACCATGACTACCGCTGTAACCAAATTCCAGCTGGGAACTGCAGCTATGGCGCTGGCCGCTGCAGCGACCCTCACTCCGGTGGTCGCCCAAGCCGACTCGATCGCGCCCCTGGCGCCGTCGCTGTCCTCTTTCGCCACGGCGCTCGGCGATTCGGCCGGTCAGCCGGTCGGTGCCGTCTGCGATGGCATCGAGGCTGGGGACTGCACGCTCGTGACCGCAGTTCCCACCGCCGCCGCGCTCGCCGGCTCTCAGCAGCGGTCGACCCTCGAAGACTGGCTGCAGCCGGTCTTCCAGAACCAGCTGTGGTGGTTCGGCACCCCGAATCCCAACCCGCCGGAGCGGACGGTCGTCTTCACCTACAATCCGCCCCTCCTTAAGCTACTCGGCTGGTTTCCGGACCTGAACTTCGAGAGCTGCTTCCTCGGGTTCACCAGCGTCTACGGCCCCTACGGTTCCGTCACCGGCTCCTACAGCCGGGGCTGCGCGTAGACCTTCCGATAATCTTCACAAGTGGGGCGGCCGTCTGTGCGGCCGCCCCGCTTTTTTGCCGTCGATAGGGAAGTCTGAGTGAGCAATTTCTCGCGTATTCCGCTCGGTCGTGACGGAGAACGGCCGGGCGACCGGCGTTTCGGAGGCCCCGCACGCAGACCTGCGGTGCGGTGGGCTGTTCTAGCGTTGCTGCTGCTCGTTCTCGCTTTCGGCGCCTGGCTCGGCTTTTCGGCCTTCCAGGTCAAGTCGAACCTCGAACGGGCTCGCGACAGCGCCACACAGGTCAAAGATGCGTTGTTCGACGGCGACTCGAATGGGGCGTCCCAGTGGGCGCAGACGGCTGTTTCGCAGGCGGAGTCTGCGCAAGCTGCGGCTCACTCGACACCCTGGACTATCGCTGCGGCGGTGCCGTTCCTGGGCAGCCCGTTCCGAACCGGGCAGCAGATGACCGACGTTGTCGTCGGCTTGGCGGCGGACGTTCTCCGGCCCGCCGCCGAAGCCGGTATCGGCCTGTCACCGGCGAAGTTGTACAGCAACGGCCGCGTCGATGTTCAGCTGCTCCGCCAGCAAGGAACTCAACTTCGGACGTTGTCCGATAGCGCGAGCCTGCTACAGACTCAGGCAGCAGCGATTGCCGAACCGGCGTTCCTCTCCCCGATCCGGGATGCCCGCACCCAGCTGCAGGATCAGACGGCAACCACCGCCGCTCTGTTGCAGAACTCGGCCCTCGCTGCGGACGTGGCGCCGGCGATGATGGGCGCGGACGGGCCGCGCTCCTATTTGATGGCCTTCCAGACCAACGCCGAGGCTCGCGGCACCGGCGGACTGGCCGGCGGTTTCGGTGTCCTACGGTTCGACAACGGCAAGCCGACGGTCGACATGCTGGCTCCGAACACCGAGCTACAGGGAGCCACCGCCGCAGTGGACCTGGGGCCCGAATTCGCCGAGCAGTACGGATTCACCAACCCGTTCACCGATTTTCGAAACAGCAACATCAGTTCACACTTTCCGTACGCCGCGCAGATCTGGAAGTCGATGTGGGAACGCGAGGCCGGCCAGCGGGTCGACGGCGTGATCGCCATCGACCCGGTGGCGCTGAGCTACATCCTTGCGGCCGAGGGCCCAGTGAAGCTGCCCGACGGTGAGGTCGTCACCGAGGACAACGTCGTCGAGCTGACAGAGTCGACCGCCTACGCCAAATTCCCGACGGACCAGATGGCGCGCAAGAAGTACCTGCAGGACATCGCGAATGCGGTCGTCAAGGAAACCACCGGACAGGTGAAGTCTCCCGGAAAGATGCTCGACGCGTTGGGCAGGGGTGCCAGCGAACGCCGCATTGCAGTGTGGAGCGCCTTCCCCGCGGAGCAGAAAGTCCTGGAGGAGACTCCGCTGGGACACGCAGTCCCCGACGACGCCGCCCCCTATGCCGGGGTCGTGATCAACAACCTCGGTGGCAACAAGATGGACTACTACCTTCGGCGCGAGATCGAATACGCCGCCGACGGGTGCCAGGGCGACATGCGGAATTCCACCATTTCGGTGAAATTGACCAACACCGCCAACGCCGGCGAGCTTCCGGAGTACATCACCGGCACAGCGGGGCTGGCCCCTGGGTTTCCCCTGAAGATGCCACCGGGAAGTATGGTGACGTCGGTTCGGGTGCTGACCACCACGGGTGCCCGGCTGACGGCAGTGACGTCCAACGGGCAGCGGATATCCGCGGTCTTCCACTCCGAACGCGGGCATCCCACCTACGAGGTCCAGGTCGTCATTCCGCCTGGACAGAGTGGCGAATTGAGCTTCCAGCTCTCCGAACCCACCGCCGCCGGCGAGCCTCGCGTGCCAATCCAGCCACTGATCGACCAGGTGAACCCGCGGGTGACGGTACCGACGTGTTCATGACCGTCGGATCGTTCCTGAAGCACCCCCGTACAGCAGCCATACGAAGGGCCCGAGTTTGAACCTCCAACACCTCACGAGGCTTATCCGCAGCCACTGGTTCATCATTGCGGTCACCACCCTGGCCGCCGTTCTGATTTCGATTGTGATCACGCTGCTGACAACGCCGCTGTATCAGGCCTCGACGCGGATGTTCGTGTCCACGACCTCCGGAGCGTCGGCTACCGACCTCTACCAGGGCAATCGCCTCTCCCAGGATCGCGTGATCTCGTACACCGAACTCATCAAGGGCGAAACGCTGGCGCAGCGCACCGTCGACAAGCTGGGCCTCGATGTGGGCGCTGAAACCCTGAGATCTCGGATTCAGGCGACCTCCAAACCCGGCACCGTCCTGATCAACGTCAAAGTGCTCGACGAGTCCCCCGTCCGCGCGCGCGATATCGCCGACGCGCTGTCTGATGAGTTCGTCGTCATGGTGAAGGAATTGGAGACTTTAGGCCCCGGGTCTCGCCCGGACGCCCGGGTTGTCGTCGAGCAACGTGCCTCAGTCCCGGAAAAGCCCGTCGTCCCCAAGCGCGCTCGCAATATCGCCCTAGGGCTCTTCGGCGGGTTGACGTTGGGAGCCCTGCTCGGACTCCTCCGCGACGTTCTCGATAACACCGTCAAGACCGAGGAGAGTCTCGAGGAAATCACCGGCGCTGGGGTGGTCGGCATCATCCCGTTCGACAAGAACTGCCGCGATCAGCCCGCGATTTCGTTCGACACCGACAACTCCGGGATCGCCGAGGCGTTCCGCAAGCTCCGAACGAACCTGCAGTTCCTCGCGGTCGATAACCCGCCGCACTTCATCGTGGTGCTGAGTTCGACTCCGAACGAAGGCAAGTCGACCACGGCGATCAACCTCGCCCTGGCGCTTGCCGAGGCGGAAAAGAGCGTCGTTCTGGTCGACGGCGACATGCGTCGCCCGACTCTGCATCTTTACCTCGGTCTGGTTGGGGCCGTCGGGTTCAGCACCGTGCTCAGCGGTGGAGCCACCCTGGACGAAGCCCTGCAGGACACGAAATATCCGCGGCTGAGCGTCCTGGCAGCCGGCCCGACACCACCGAATCCCAGTGAACTGATCGGATCCAAAGCAGCGCGCAAGACGCTGAACGAGCTCCGGTCCCGATTCGACTTCGTGATCGTGGATTCGCCGCCACTGCTCGCGGTCACCGACGGTGCGATCTGGTCGACCTTCGCCGACGGCGCATTGATCATCGCCAAATTCGGTGAGACCAAGCGCGACCAACTGGAACACGCGGTAGGCAACCTCCGCGATGTGGGCGCAACCGTGCTCGGCGCAGTGTTCACGATGGTTCGCGGCCGGGGGCCCGGGTCCTACAACTACTACTACTCGGGCCGGTACGGACGGTACGGCGAAACGGCGGCACCAGTCGCCGCCACCGAGTACGTCACCGAAGAGCCGGTCGAATATGTGACCGAAGAACCGGTCGAAGCCGCAGATCCCGAGGCGCCGAGGACGTAGACGGGTCGGGCTCACCGAAGCCCTCGGCCCGACCCGGCCACGACCTGTCAGGCCACGGCTAGCTCAGACGGGCTCTGAGCTGGCTGGGAACATCCTCAAGATCCCGGAAACCCAGGACGTTCCCCCAGCACGTGTCGACGTCCGCCGGGGGTTGCGTGAAAAATCCGCGCCAGCGGTGACGCGAGCCGTATTCGACAATGGGCTCCCACACCGAATAAATGACGTGGTAACCAAGTTCGGTGAGGAAATTACTGCTGTCCCGCAAGGAGTAGCCCAGCGGAACAGTCTTGCGGTCTTCGAACTCGTAGAGCACGAAGCGCGGTTTGCGAGTCCAATCGAATCCCTTGAGGGCGAAGAAGTCGTAACCCTCGATATCGATCTTCAGGAACTCGACTTGGCCTACGCCACGCTCACGCAAGTCTTCTGCCAGAGTGACGATGTCGACCGTTGCGGTCGGCTCGTGCGACCCGTGGAACGGGGCGAGAGCGCTGATCCCGGTGGAGACCGAAGACGTGAAGAACGACACGGATTTCGCCGGCTTGTCGGACACCGCGGAAGTAGAAAGCTGGACGCGCGGATTCTTGCCGATCCGACGTTCGAATGCTTTTCGATTTACCGGGTCCGGCTCGTATGCAACAGCAGACCAGCCTTTGTCAAGAAACAGGCTCGTCACAACACCGTGATGGGCACCTACATCGACTACTACTGAGTTGGTAGGGCTGGGGCGTTTCGATTCGATCTTCCGAATGATGTCGGCCTCGTCGACGAAATCCCGTCTCAGGGAATACACCACTGATCGCAGTCGCTTTGCGATCGAGGGCGGGATTTTATCGACCAGCTCAGAACGGAAGGAAGCCACGGACACAATTTAACACGAACGCCCACCGCGCCCTAGCCGGCTCTAGACGACCTCGGTAAACCCGGCCACGCTTTTGAGATGACGACGAAGCTTGCAGGTCAGTAAGCGCCCGAGGGACGTAGCACAGCCTTGAAGGTCTGCACAGTGATGAGCAGGTCCGCCATCATCGACCAGTTCTCGACATAGAACAGATCGAGTCGAAGCGAGTCCTCCAACGACAGATCCGAACGGCCGCTGACCTGCCACAACCCGGTGATTCCCGGACGCACCAGCAGTCGCCGCCGTCCAGCGGCGTCATACGCCTCCACTTCGCTCTTGACCTGCGGACGCGGTCCGACCACGCTCATTTCGCCCTTGAGCACGTTGATGAATTGCGGCAACTCGTCGAGGCTGTATTTGCGCAAATATTTACCGATTGCGGTGATCCTCGGATCATTGACGAACTTGAACGGGTCGCGAGGCGATGCGACCAAATTCAAATTCGCGAGATCCTGCGCCATGGTGTCGGCTCCGACGACCATCGTGCGGAACTTGATCATCTCGAACGTCTCGCCATTGAGTCCGATGCGATGGTGGCGGTAGAACAGCGGACCCTTACTCGTCAACTTGACCGCAGTAGCAATTGCGAAAAGTATCGGAAATGCGGCCAACAACACGCAGAAGGAGAAACCGACATCGAACGCCCGTTTCTCGAATCGCTGGGCTCCGTGATATCGCGGCTTTTCCACATGGATCAGTGGAAGGCCCGCGACCGGACGCATGTGCAGTCGCGGCCCGGCGACGTCGACCAGACTGGGAACGACCAGGAGGTCGATGTCGACCTTCTCCAGATCCCAGGACAGTGATTTCACGTTCCGGCTGTCGAGCTGTTCGGTGGCTGTGACGGCGACTGCGTGACTGTCCGTCGCAACGACGGCGTCGGTGATCCTGGTCTCATTACCGAAGACCGGCAAGACGCCGACGCCAGGCACGTCGATCTCGCCGCGATCCGGGGCGTCCGGTATGCATGCTCCCACTACGACATATCCCGACCACGGCTCCCGCGCCAAAGCGACTGCCAGGTCGCCGACAGCGCCGACACTGCCGAAGGCCAGCACCCGCGTCACGAGGCCACCGTTTTTCAGCCTCCGCTTCCTCACCACCATTCGGGCGGCCCAACGCCCGAGGACGAGAAGGAAGGAGCCGACGGGCAGAGCGATCATCAGGTAGCCGCGTGCGATATCGAGTTTGGCGAGCATGGAAATGATGGCGACTACCCCGAACAGCGAGATGGTGGCGAGCCAGACCCGCCGGTATTCCTCGGCTCCGGAGCCGATGATGCGCTCAGATCGTGAGTGATTGATCGAGAGCGCGGCAAGCCAGCCGACCGCAATGGCGATGGATACCTCGAAATACGACCAGCTTCCTTGCTTGTTCTGCACATCCAACAGATCGCCGAACCGGAGCCATTTCGCGAGCGCCACCGCAGTGACGATGGCCACCGAGTCAACCAACAGAAGCCAGCGCGAGTACCGGTGCCGCCAGTCACGACTGTTCCCGGTATTTTGCGCCTGCGCCGGCTCAGCACCGCTTGCCACACGGTTCTGCCTGTTGGCGGTCGTCATTCAGGGTCCTCCCACGGTTCGCGGCGAATCTCCAATGTCACTGAGATTAGACTTAGAAGTGTCTCACGGTGCGCAGCTTCACTCAAGTGGGAGCAAAGTCCATTTGACGGGCGACCCCAGCGCGCCCTAGTGATGACTGAACTACCGCTCGCTGAATTTCCGCACTTGAAGCTCGTAGATAATGCCCACCTGGGTGGCCCCACCGAGAAGTACGGCCCGTCCTCCACCTCGTCAGCGAGCTAACTTCAGGTAGACTTGGTTTTCGGCCGATCAGCCGATTCTTTTCGGGTTCCTGCACACAGTCATCGACGGGTGAAGGCGGCCTGACCGGCTAGCGCCGGTGCCTGTAGCATCGGGAACCGCGCAGCGCAGTTTGCGGAGCTGCGTCCGATAACAGGAAGATCAAGCAGTTGGCTAAACGTGCATTTATTACTGGAATCACCGGTCAAGACGGTTCCTACCTTGCAGAACTGCTGCTCGCAAAGGGCTACGAAGTACACGGCTTGATCCGTCGAGCATCGACCTTCAATACCGCCCGAATCGACCACCTCTTCGTTGATCCGCATTCGCCCGAGGCGCGTTTGTTCCTGCACTACGGTGATCTTTCCGATGGATCGCGCCTAGTCACGCTCCTCGCTGAAGTAAAGCCGGACGAGGTCTACAACCTTGCGGCGCAATCGCACGTGCGGGTCTCGTTCGAAGAACCAGAACATACCGCCGACACCACCGGCACCGGTTCGGTCCGGCTGTTGGAGGCGGTGCGCCTGTCGGGCATCAAGACGCGCTATTACCAGGCGTCGTCCTCTGAGCTCTACGGCGATTCACCTCCACCGCAGGATGAAGACACCCCTTTTCACCCCCGCTCGCCGTATGCCGCAGCCAAGCTGTACAGCTACTGGATCACCAAGAACTACCGCGAGGCTTATGGGCTCTTCGCCGTCAACGGCATTCTGTTCAACCACGAATCACCACGTCGCGGTGAGACTTTCGTGACCAGGAAGATCACGCGTGCCGTTGCCGCTATCAAGGCGGGCCTGCAAGAACACGTCTACATGGGCAACCTCGATTCGGTGCGCGACTGGGGCTATGCCCCGGAGTACGTCGAGGGGATGTGGCGAATGCTCCAGGTCGATGAGCCGGATGACTACGTTCTGGCCACCGGGGTAGGCATCACCGTGCGGGAGTTCCTTGAAATCGCTTTTTCGCATGCCGGCCTGGACTGGGAGAAGCACGTCAGGTTCGACGAACGCTACCTTCGCCCCACCGAGGTCGATTCCCTCATCGGGGATGCATCGAAGTCGGCCAAGAAGCTGGATTGGACCGCGACCGTGGACGGCCGCCAGTTGGCCCGGTTGATGGTCGACGCCGATATTGCGGCGCTCGAACATGCTGGGCGTCCCTGGATTGACACCGTCCAGCTGACGTCCTGGCAGTCACCGACCTCAAAGTAAATTGCGCGGCCCAGCACCACGGTCAGGCGACAGCCGGCGAAACGGGACCGTCGCCGTCTCGTGGACCGGATGACGGCGTCCAGCCACGCCGCCGCGTCCTGAATAGGAGATCGATTGTGTTTAGGGAACTCTCGAAAGCTCGACGCCGTAAAGGGCTGCCCGAAAACACCTCCGACATCTGCGTCTTGAGTTTGCACTTCCCGCCCGAACCCACCGGAAATGCTCCTTATGTGGGTGGCCTCGCGAGTGGTCTGGCGGCCTCGGGCCACCACGTCACTGCACACGTCGGGTACCCGCACTATCCAGAGTGGAAGATCTACCAGGGCTATCACGGGTGGAGCACCCAGGAACGTCGTGACCGTGTCGACGTCCGGCGCCGCCGACACTATGTCCCGCAACCTCCGCGCGGCGCTCGACGCCTGCTGTCGGAGTTAAGTTTTGGTCTTCGGCTCGTTTTCGCGCGCTGGGGTGCACCCGACGTTGTGGTGGCGGTGTCCCCGTCGCTGTTCTCGACAGCGGTCGCCGTCACCCGGCTGCGACTCACGCCCGGTCGCCCGCGCCTGATCCTCTGGGTGCAGGACATCTACTCGCTCGGCGTCGCCGAGACCGGCGAAGGCGGCGAGTTCGTTCAGCGGGTCACCCGCTGGGTGGAGAAGTACACGGCCGGATCGGCGGACCGCATCGTCGTGTCGCTGAAGAATCACGCGGACTTCATCACCGACGAATTGGGGGTCAGCGCGTCCAGGGTGAAGGTGGTGCGGAACTGGACTCATCTCGCCCCATCCCCCGCGATCGAACCGTCGACCGCCAAGGCGGCGCTCGGCTGGCCGACAGATGTCACTCTCGCGGTGCACACGGGCAACATCGGAGTGAAACAAGGACTGGAGAACATTGTCGACGCGGCCCGGCTGGCCGATGAGACCAATGCCCCCGTCCGCTTCATTCTGGTCGGGGACGGCGGCGAAAGGCGGAAGGTCGAGGCATACGGGCGGGGCATTTCACGCCTGCAGTTCGTCGACCCGTTGGGCGATCGGGAGTACCGCTTGGCGCTGGCCGCTGCCGACGTGCTGGTCGTCAATGAGAAGCCCGGCGTTTCCTCCATGGCGTTACCGAGCAAGCTCACCGCCTACTTCGACGCCGGCCGTCCCATCGTGGCGGCCGCCGACC
>NZ_JBIIOV010000030.1:0-23963 GCF_044342925.1 Mycobacterium sp.
CCATCGCCGCCCATTATCACCGGGCGGGCTTCTTCTCCCCCTCCAGCCGGCAGCCGGTGTACGCCGAGATCACCAGGTTGCGCTGATAGGCCAGCTTGATCGACATCCGGGCCGGGCCCAGCAACCACACGTCGTGATCGCCCGGGGCGGCCCGGACCGCCTCAAAGCCCTTCGCCCCGATCCTTTTGGCGGCCGCCCGGGCCGCGCCCTCGATCTTGGCCCACTGCTTCTCCGACACCACGGCGCCGTCGCCCACCCGGTTGGGCAGGTACACCGCCCGCCCCGGGCTGTCCTCGAACGGCGGGTCACACGAGGTGGCGCTTTCCACATCCAGATCTCGCCAGCGCAGGCCCGGGGCGATTTTCTTGGCCTCTTTGATGATGGCGTCGGTCGCCGACTTCAGGTCCTTCCTGGTCTGTTCCAGCGTCGGCAGCGTGGCGAGATCCAACGGCTGCGGCGCCGCGCTGGTCGAGCTGGGCGAGCTGGGCGGGGCGGCCTCGTCGGCGGCCGAGCCGCAGCCGGTAGCCACGGCGGGCACCGCCGCGCACAGCGCCAGCATCCTGCGGTATCTCATCAGCTATTCCTACCGTCGGTCTCGAATGGCATTCTCACCCAGACCGGCCACCACCGCGGCAATGTTGTACCCCGCGGTGCGCAGCAGCGCCTGCCCGCCCGGCCCGGCGGCGGTTTCGGGGTACTGGCTGTGCCCGCTCGCCGCGGCCAGCAACCCGCCCGGCACGGCCACCGCGTCGGTCTCCAGCCGGACGAACTCCGGGTTGGCCGCCGGGTTGGGCCCGAACTCCCCGGCACCGGTGACGTCGACGGCCGTGCCCAGCGCCGCCGCCACGAACCCGTGCGGAAACGGCAGGGCGGTGCCATGCATCCGGGTGGCCGGCGGAGCGTCGAACACCAGCTGGATCGGGTCATCCGGGGTCTCCATGGCGAAGACGTGGCCGGGCCGCAGGTTCAGCTGCGCCGGGGTGGACGCCGTGACCCCCGGTGAGCCGTAGAACACCGCGTCGTCGACGTGGGTGGAGCGCTGCAGGGCCAGGCCGGTGGTCAGCGAGCCGTAGGAGTGCCCGATCGCCGTGAGGTGCGCGGGCGCGGCGCGGCCGGCCTGGATGCGCGCGTAGAACCGGGCCAGGTCCGCTGCGGCGGCGCCGGCCACCGCAGCGTGGCTGACGTCGTTGACCCCGGCCGCGTTGGCGCCCAGCCCGCCGAACCCGGGCAGGCCGTCGAACGCGGGGATCTGCGGGGCGTCGTAGCCGAGCCAGGCCACCGCGGCCACCGTCTGCTCGCCGCGCCCGGCGTCGATCAGCTGGCGGCGGGCCTCGCGGCGCAGTTCGGCCGCCTCGCGGGTCATGGCGCCGATGCTGGCACGCAGCGACGTGTTCAGACCCGGCGTAGTGACCGCCACGTGGTCGGCGGTGAACGGGTCGCCGGCGGCGACGGCGGCGTGCACCTGCGTGCCGCCGTCTGCGTCGAAGAGCACCAGCCGGGTGCCGGGGTTGGCGTCCAGGGTGTCCTGAACGGCGTGCAGGTCAGCCAGATTCGCCGCGCCGGCCTCGCGGGCGCGGGCCAGCGCCCGGGCCAGGTGCCGGCGGTTGTCGTGGTCGACACCGGCGGCCGGGTTCGGCGCGGCGGTGGGAGAAGCCTGAGATCCGAAAGCGGCGGCCAGCTCGGCGTCCACCGAATTCGCCTGGTCCACAATCGAATACAGCCTCCCCTGCAGGGTCAGCCGCACGGCCAGCGCCTCCGGCCGCGCGCCGGGCAGCGGGCGGATCACCCCGGTCAGCGGGTCGATGTCCAGCCGCCAGGCGACGGCCTCCACCCGCACCTGCCGCAGCGCCGACGTGATGTCCTCGATGCCGTCGGCGGCCCGACGGGCGGCCTCGGCGACCGCCGACACCTCGCCGCCGTGCGTATTCAGATCCCGGCGCAGCCGCTCCAGCGCCGCGACCGCCCCGGCAGCCGCCTGCCCGGACCAAGACGTCAACAGCAGCCGACCCAGACCCGCGGCGGCGTCGCGCACCGCCTGGGCGCGAATGCCCAACGCGGCGAACACCTCCCGCACGGCGGCGGGGTCCCAGCGTTCGATGTCACCGACGGTCAGCGTCATGACAGCGCGTCCGCGCCCCGCTGCTCGGCATCGGAAAAGGCGGCGGCACTGGCCTGCAACGCCTGCGCGTACTCCGCCAGCCGGCCCAGCAGGACAGTGGTCACCGACGCCCACTCGGTGAGACGTTCGGCTACCGCGACGCCCGACAGTCCGCGCCAGCCGGGTAGCGCCGCCTCGATCCGGGCACCCGACGTAGCGTGCGCGGCCGCCAGGTCCTCGCCCAGCCCGTTCACCGCGGCGGCGGCGACCAGCAGCTCCTCGACACTCACCCGAAGCGACATACGCCAGGGATAACAGCGGGCGCCGAAACGGCGCCAGTCAGTGTCTACTTAGCGGAGTCGAACTTGTTCATAGCCTCGTCGAGGCGTTGCAACGCCGCACCGTACTGAGCGAAGTTGCCGCTGCGCTGCGCTTCGCGGACCGCGCCGAGCGCCGACTGCACGTCATTGAGCGCGGCGGCCTTGGCCGGGGAGAGCGCTGTGCCGCCCGGCGTCAGCGCGGCCACCGGCGGGGTGGGCACCTCGGCTGCCTGCGCCGGCGTCGACGAACCGTCGGCGGGTTTGGCGGCCGGCGCCCCCGGCCCGACCGCCGGGGCCGGACCCGTCGCCGTGGCCCCCGCACCGGCGCCGAAGATGCCGTCGAGCGCCTGAGAGACCGTCGGGCCGTAGCCGACCTTGTCGTTGTACATCATCGCCACCCGGATCAGGCGCGGGTAACTCGACGCGGCGTCACTGGCGCCCGGGGACGCGTACACCGGCGCCACGTACAACAGGCCGCCCTGCCCCACCGGCAGCGTCAGCAGGTTGCCCCACCGGATGCGGTTCTGGTTGTCCCGACCGATGACGCCGAGGTCCTGGGACACCGCGGTGTCGGTGCTGATCGCGTTGAACGCCAGCTTGGGGCCGTTGACCTGACCGGGGATGGTCAGCACGGTGATCTTGCCGTAGGTCTCCGGGTCCGAGCTGGCGCTGATGTAGGCGGCCAGGAAGTCGCGGCGGAACCGGTTCATCGCCGAGGTCAGTTGGAACGAACTCGAATTGTCGTTCTTGGCAAGGTCTTTGGCCACGATGTAGTACGGCGGCTGGAAGCTCGACGCCGTCGGGTTCGGGTCCAGCGGCACGTCCCAGAAGTCCGAGGTGGAGAAGAACGTCACCGGGTCGTCGACGTGGTACTTGGCCAGCAACGCCCGCTGCACCTTGAACAGGTCCTCCGGGTAGCGCAGGTGCGCGGCCAGCTCCGCGGTGATCTCGCCCTTGGGCTTGATGGTGCCCGGGAAGGCCTTCATCCACGCCCCCAGCACCGGGTCCTGCTCGTCCTGGGCGTAGAGCGTGACGGTGCCGTCGTAGGCGTCGACGGTGGCCTTCACCGAGTTGCGGATGTAGGACACCTTCTTATCCGGCAGCAGCCGGTTGACCGCCACGTCGGTGGAGTCCGCGGTGGCCGAACTCAAGCTGGTCAGTTCGGAGTACGGGTAGTTGTCCAGCGTGGTGTAGCCGTCGATGATCCACACCATGCGCTTGTTGACGATCGCCGGGTAGACGGTGGTGTCGGTGGTCAGCCAGGGGGCCACCGCCTTGACCCGCTCGGCCGGATCGCGGTTGAACAGGATCTTGGAGTTCGAGCCGATCACGTTGGAGAACAGGAAGTTCCGCTCGGCGAACTTGGCGCCGAACACCGCCCGGTCCAGCCAGTTACCGATCGACACCCCGCCGATCCCGGTGTAGGTGTAGTTCTTGGTCTCGGTGTTGGTCTCGTAGTCGTATTCGCGGTCGGTGCCGTTCTTGCCGACGATCGCGTAATCGTCGGGCCCCGAGGAGATCACCGGGCCGAAGTAGATGCGCGGCTGGTCCAGCGGCGCCGGGCCGGGCGAGACCACGCTGCCGTTGGCGCCGACCACCGACGCCAGGAACTCCGGGTAGCCGCCGTTCTGGTTGGGGTCGTTGGCGACCCCGCGCACCGTGTTGGCCGGGGAGGCGATGAACCCGTTGCCGTGGGTGTACACGGTGTGCCGGTTGATCCAGTCGCGCTGGTTGTCGATCAGCTTGGCCGGGTTGAGCTCGCGGGCGGCCACCACGTAGTCGCGCAAGGATCCGTCGCGCTCGGAGTAGCGGTCGATGGACAGCTGCTCGGGGAAGAAGTAGAAGTTCTTGCCCTGCTGGAACTGGGTGAACGCCGGGCTGATGATGGTCGGGTCCAGCAGCCGGATGTTGGAGGTGGTGGACCGGTCGGCGGCCACCTGCGCGGCGTTGGTGGGCGCGTTGCCGGTGTAGTCGCGATAGGTGACCGCTTCGTTGGTCAGGCCGTAGGCCTGCCGGGTGGCGGTGATGCTGCGCGAGATGAATTCGCTTTCCTTCTGCGCCGCATTCGGTTTGACGCTGAACTGCTCGACGATCATCGGCCAGCCCGCCCCGATCACCACCGAGCTGAGCAGCAGCAGCACCAGGCCGATGGCCGGGATGCGCAGGTCACGCAGGACCAGCGCGGAGAACACCGCGCCCGCGCAGATGATCGCGATGGCCAGCAGGATCAGCTTGGCCGGCAGCACCGCGTTGATGTCGGTGTAGCCCGCCCCGGTGAACGGCTTGGCCAGCCGGGTGTGGCTGAGCAGCTCGTAGCGGTCCAGCCAGTAAGCCGCTGCCTTCAGCAGCACCAGAACCCCGATCAGGCTGATCAGCTGGATGCGGGCCGAGCGGCTGATCGCGCCGGTGCCCGCGGCCAGCCGGATGCCGCCGAAGATGTAGTGGGTCAGCAGGTTCCCCAGGAACGCCAGGAACAGCGCGGCGAACACAAAGCTCAGCACCAGCCGGTAGAACGGCAGCTGGAAAGCGTAGAAGCCCAGGTCGAGGCCGAACTGCGGATCGGCGATGCCGAAGCTGCCGCCATGCAGGAACAGCTGGATGCGCGGCCAGTAGCCCTGGGCCACCAGGCCGGCCAGGCCGCCGATCACCGCGGGCACCCCGATGCCGAACAGCCGCAGTTTGGTCATCACCGCCATCCGGTAGCGGGCCACCGGGTCGTTGGGCCCGGCGGTGGGCACGAACACCGGCCGGGTGCGGTAGGCCAGCAGCAGCGCGGCGAAAACAACGGCCCCCACCAGCAAGGCCGTGACCAGGAAGACGATCAGCCGGGTGAACAGCACCGTGGTGAACACCGAGCGGTAGCCGAGCTCGCCGAACCACAGCCAGTCGACGTAGGTGTCGATGAACTTCGGGCCGATCAGCAGCACGGCCACGACGGCGACGGCGATCCCGGCGAGGACGCGGCCGCGTTGGCTGAGCGAAGGCATGCGGGCAGGTGGCCGAACGGTCACAGGCGCACTCCGTTATCCCCGGGGAAATTCACGGTGCCAACTCTACGCAATTAGCACACGGGAGGGTTGCCGCCCGTGGTCAACGCCTTAAGCGCATCGATGGTCTGCTGCAGGTTCTCGGCCTTGACCAGTTGCATGCTGTTGTCGTGCACGGTGCGGGCCTCGTCGCAGTTGTCGGCGGGCACCAGGAACACCGTCGCCCCGGCCTCCTGGGCGCTGGACATCTTGTGGGTGATGCCCCCGATCGGGCCCACCTTGCCGTCGGCGGTGATGGATCCGGTGCCGGCGACGAACTTCGATCCGTTGAGGTCACCGGTGGTCAGCTTGTCGACGACGGCCAGGCTGAACATCAGCCCGGCCGACGGGCCGCCGATGTTGGCCAGGTTGAAGTCGACGGTGAACGGCGCCCACGGGGCGTCGCGCACGGCGATGCCCAGGTAGCCGTAGTCGCGGTCCTCGTTGCGGCCCAGCGTGATCGTGGCGGTGCCGGACGGGCCGTTGCGGCGGCGGTAGTCGATGACGATGTCCTGGTCGGGCTTGGTGGCCTTCAGCAACTTCGTGAACGCCTCGACGTCGGCCACCTTGGTGCCGTTGACGGCGTCGATGCCGTCACCCTGCTGCAGCTTGCCGGCCGACGGGCCCGGGTCGTTGACCTTCTCCACCGTGACGGCCTTGGCGTACTTGAGGTAGCCCAGCGCCGCATACTCGGCGTTGTCCTCGGAGTTCGTGAAATCCGCGTTCTGATCCTTCTCGATGTCCTCGCGGGACTTCTCCGGCGGGAACACGAGGTCGCGCGGCACCAGCTGGTCGTTGCCGGACAGCCAGAACGCCAGCGCGTTGGCCAGGGTGAGGCCGTCGCGCTGGGCGACGGTCGTCATGTTCAGCTGCCCCGAGGTGGGCTTGACCGGGGTGCCCTCGATGGCCACCACCGGCTTGCCGTCGACCTCCCCGAGGGTGTCGAACGTCGGACCGGGGCCCAGTGCCACGTACGGCACCGGCACCGCGGCCAGCAGCACACCGAACGCGACGATGGGCACCATGGCCACCGCCAGCGTCAGAATCCGCCTGTTCACGCACCACACAGTAGAGGTCGGTACGGTGATGTCTATGCCTGACGTGCCCTTCGGCTTCTCCCCCGGCGACGACCCGGACCCCCGTGACAAGGGCGGCAAGGGCGACAAAGGCGATAGAGGCGACGACAGAGCCGGACAAGATCCGTTCGGTTTCGGTGGCGGCGACTTCAACGTCGCCGACATCGGACAGCTCTTCTCCAAGCTCGGCGAGATGTTCTCCGGCGCCGGCAGCGCCATGGCCGGCGGCCCGGGCGCCGGGCCGGTCAACTACGACCTGGCCCGCAAACTGGCGTCGAGCTCCATCGGATTCACCGCCCCGGTGTCGGAATCCACCTCCCACGCCGTCGCCGATGCGGTGCACCTGGCCGACACCTGGCTGGACGGGGCCACTGCGCTGCCCGCCGGGGCCAGCAAGTCCGCGGCGTGGACCCCGCAGGACTGGGTGGACAACACCCTGCCGACCTGGAAGCGGCTGTGCGACCCGATGGCCGAACAGGTTTCGTCGGTGTGGTCGGCCAGCCTTCCTGAGGAGGCCAGGGCCATGGCCGGGCCGTTGATGGCGATGATGACGCAGATGGGCTCCATGGCGTTCGGCTCCCAGCTGGGTCAGGCGCTGGGCCGGCTGTCGCGGGAGGTGTTGACCTCCACCGACATTGGGCTGCCGCTGGGCCCGAAGGGCGTGGCCGCGCTGATGCCGGCCGCCATCGAGGAGCTGTCCGAGGGCCTGGACAATCCGCGCAGCGAGGTGCTGACCTTCCTGGCCGCCCGCGAGGCGGCCCACCACCGGCTGTTCAGCCACGTGCCGTGGCTGTCGAGCCAGCTGATGGGCGCGGTGGAGGCCTACGCCAAGGGCATGAAGGTCGACATGAGCGGCATCGAGCAGATGACGTCGGGTTTCGACCCGGCCTCACTGGCCGACCCGTCGAAGATGGAAGAGCTTCTCTCCCAGGCGCAATTAGAGGGGGGCATGTTCGAACCCAAGGCCACCCCGGAGCAGACCGCCGCCCTGGAGCGGCTGGAGACCCTGCTGGCCTTGATCGAGGGCTGGGTGTCCACCGTGGTGGCCGCCGCCCTGGGCGACCGGATTCCCGGCACCGTGGCGCTGTCGGAAATGCTGCGGCGGCGTCGGGCCACCGGCGGTCCCGCCGAGCAGACCTTCGCCACCCTGGTGGGCCTGGAGCTGCGGCCCCGCAAGATGCGCGAGGCCGCGGTGCTGTGGGAGCGGCTGACCGACGCGGCGGGCATCGACGCCCGCGACGCGGTGTGGAACCACCCCGACCTGCTGCCCTCGTCCTCCGACCTCGACGAGCCGGCCGGGTTCATCGACCGGGTGATCGGCGGGGACACCAGCGGTTTGGACATCGACGCGGCGATCGCCGAGTTCGAGAAGGACCTGGGATCTTCGGGCGGATCTTCCGGCGGTTCCTCCGGCGGCCCTGAGGGGCCTGTGGAGAGCTGAGACGCCGCACGGCGTCGCGGTGGGACAGTCGCCGATGTGTATGCGTTGGACTCCGCGATGCCGGTTCTGCTGCGACCCGACGGTGCGGTGCAGATCGGCTGGGATCCGCGCCGGGCGGTGCTGGTCCGTCCGCCCGCCGGGCTGAGCTCTGGCCGGCTGGCCGGGGTGCTGCGGGCGATGTCCTCCCCGATGACGCGAACGCAACTGCAGCGGATGGCCGGCGGAGTCGCCGGATTCGACGAGGTGCTCGACGCGCTGGTGGCCTCCGGGGTGGTGCGCGAACGCGCGAAACGCCCAGCGGGGCGGGCGTTGTCGATCCGGGTGCACGGTCGCGGCCCGCTGTCTGACCTGCTGGCCGACGGGCTGCGCTGCTCGGCCGCGCGGGTGAGCCGCAGCAGCCACGGAGGCGGCGCCGCCGGTGCGGCCGCCGGGGTGGACCTGGTGGTGCTGGCCGACGCGCTGACCGCTGACCCGCGGCTGGTGCGTGACCTGCAGAACTGCCGGGTGCCGCACCTGCCGGTGCGGGTGCGCGACGGCGCGGGTGTGGTGGGGCCGTTGGTGATTCCGGGGTTGACCAGCTGCCTGAGCTGTGCGGACCTGCACCGCACCGACCGCGACCCGGCGTGGCCGGCGCTGGCCGCACAGCTGCGCGACGTCGTCGGCACCGCCGACCGGCCGACGCTGCTGTCCACCGCGGCACTGGCGTTGAGCCAGCTGCAGCAGATCATCGCCGCCGCGCGAGGCGAACCGGTCTCGTCTCCCCCGGCGACGTTGGACGCGACGCTGGAGGTGGACGTCGCCTCATCGACCATCTCGGCCCGGCGCTGGGTTCGCCATCCGCTGTGTGGGTGCTGGCCCGGTGTGGCCCCACCCGTCACAGCGTGAGGACCACTAACACTTGTGCCGGCCTCCACCTGGCGGCCGACGTCCTGGCGCGGACGCCCGCGAGGTCGACGTCACCGCAGAGCATCGTCGCCCGACGATGGGTCAGACATCCGTTATGTGGTTGTTGGCATCCGCCGTTGACCGGGGCGCCATATAAAGGATGATGGTCAGCGTGGCTGACGACATCAAGCGTGGAAGTGCCCGCCGCAATGCCAAGCTGGCCAGCATCCCGGTCGGTATCGCGGGGCGGGCTGCGCTGGGCGCGGCCAAGCGGCTGTCCGGCAAGTCCAAGGATGAAGTCAACGCTGAGCTGGTGGAGAAAGCGGCCAACCAGCTGTTCTCCGTGCTCGGCGAGCTCAAGGGCGGCGCCATGAAAGTGGGACAGGCGCTTTCGGTGCTGGAGGCCGCCATCCCCGAGCAGTTCGGCGAGCCCTACCGCGACGCGCTGACCAAGCTGCAGAAGGACGCCCCGCCGCTGCCGGCCGCCAAGGTGCACCGGGTGCTCGACGGCCAGTTGGGCACCAAGTGGCGTGAACGGTTCAGCTCCTTCGACGACAACCCGGTGGCGTCGGCGTCGATCGGGCAGGTGCACAAGGGCGTGTGGGCCGACGGCCGCGAGGTCGCCGTGAAGATTCAGTACCCCGGTGCCGACGAGGCGCTGCGCGCCGACCTCAAGACCATGCGTCGGCTCACCGGCATCCTCAAGCAGATCGCGCCCGGCGCCGACGTGCAGGGCGTCGTCGACGAGCTGATCGGGCGCACCGAGCTGGAGCTGAACTACCGGCTGGAGGCGGATAACCAGCGCGCGTTCGCCAAGGCCTACGACGGCCACCCGCATTTCGCGATCCCGCATGTGGTCGGCAGCTCACCGAAGGTGGTCGTCAGCGAGTGGATCGAGGGCAAGCCGCTCTCGGAGATCATCCGCAACGGCACCCGCCACGAGCGGGACCTTTCCGGCACAAGGCTTTTCGAGCTGACGTTCGACTCGCCGTCGCGGGTGGGATTGATGCACGGCGACGCCCACCCCGGCAACTTCATGCTGATGGAGGACGGCCGGATGGCCGTCATCGACTTCGGCGCGGTCGCCCCGCTGCCCAACGGCCTGCCGATCGAGTTGGGTCAGATGATCCGGCTGGCCCAGCAGCGCAGCTACGACGAGCTGCTGCCGACCATGGAGAAGGTGGGGTTCATCCAGAGGGGTGAGCAACTGTCGATCGCCGACATCGACGAGATGCTGGCCCAGTACGTCGAGCCGGTCGAGGTGCCGGTGTTCCACTACACCCGCAAGTGGCTGCAGAAGCACGCCGCGGCGAACATGGAACGCACCCCGCAGAACCTGAAGATGGCCAAGCAGATGGACCTGCCGATCGAGCTGGCGATCCCGCTGCGGGTCATCGCCTCCAACGTGGCGATCTCCTGCCAGCTGGACTGCCACGTCCCGGTGCGGGAGATGGCCGAGCGGTTGATTCCGGGGTACGCCGAGCCGGCCTAAGCCGCCACCTCCTTGCGCGGGCGGCCACGTGGACGCTTGCGGGCCAACACCGTTCCGCGGTCGAGGATCTCCCCGCCCCACACCCCCCACGGCTCGGCGCGGTCGAGCGCTGCGGCCAGGCATTGGCGGCGCACCGGGCAGGCGCCGCACAGGGTTTTGGCCCGCTCCAGCTCGACCGGATTGTCGGCGAACCACAGATCGGGATCACCGTCCCGGCATGGAATGCGCATGGTCTCCTCCTTCTGCGATTTCTTGTTGGGGCTGGTTTCTGGCTTGGGACAAACAAAAAGGCCACGGACTTGAAAAGTCCGTGGCCTGGGTGCTTGTTCGCGTGCGCTAGCAGACGCTCCCCTCCACGGACGAGGTAGCGGCGGCGTGATGCGCGGCGACGAACAGCATGTGGGCCAGCGTATCGGCACCCCGGAAAAGGCACAACCGAATTTCCGACCAGCCCCGCCGGCCGTCCCCGATGATGCCCGGCTACTGATTCTCGTGCAGTAGTTCACGCACCGAGGTGCGGGTCCCGTACGGCCGCAGCATCACGCTGGCCGGACGGGGCCGCACCTTCAGCGGCCACCAGAACCAGCGGCCCAGCAGCGCGGCGATCGACGGCGTCATGAACGACCGCACCACCAGGGTGTCGAAGATCAGGCCGACACCGATGGTGGTGCCGATCTGCGCCAGCACCATCAGGTCCCCGAAGGCGAAGCCGCACATGGTGAACGCGAACACCAGACCCGCGGCGGTCACCACCGAACCGGTGCCGGCCATCGTCCGGATCAGCCCGGTGTTCAGGCCCGCGCCGATCTCCTCCTTGAACCGGGCGATCACCAGCAGGTTGTAGTCCGACCCCACCGCCAGCAGGATGATGACAGCCAGGGCGAGCACGATCCAGTACAGCGGGATGCCCAGCAGGTGCTGCCAGATCAGCACCGACAGCCCGAACGAGGCGCCCAGGGACAGCACGACCGTGCCGACGATCACCAGTGCGGCGACCAGGCTGCGGGTGATGAAGACCATGATCAGCAGAATCAGGCTGATCGCGGAGACCGCCACGATCATCAGGTCGTATTTCGCCATGTCCCGGGCGTCCTTGAACGCCGAGGCGGTGCCGCCGATGTAGACCGTCGAGCCGGCCAGCGGGGTGCCCTTGAGGGCTTCCTGCGCGGCCTGCCGGATCGGGTCGACGTGCGAGAGTCCGTGCGGCGTAGCCGGATCCCCGTCATGGGTGATGATCATCCGGGCGGCCGTGCCGTCCGGGGAGAGGAACAGTTTCAGGCCGCGTTTGAACTCGGAGTTGTCGAACACCTCGGGCGGCAGGTAGAAGGTGCTGTCGTCCTTGGCTTCGTCGAACGCCTTGCCCATCGCGTCGGAGTTCTTCAGCGCCTCGGCGGATTGGGCCAACAGCCCGGTCTGAGTGGCGTAGTTGGTCTCGGCCAGTGCCTTGTTGCGTTCCTGGATGGCGATCTGCTCGGGGATCAGCGCCATTTGTTCGGGGATCAGCGCCAGCAGTTGCGGCTGCAACGCATTGAGCTTGTCCAGGCTCTGGGTCACCTGGTCGAACTGATCGGTCAGCGAGTCCACCCCGTCGAGCGCGTCGAACAGCGAGCGGAACGTCGCACAGACCGGGATGTCGAAACAGTGCGGCTCCCAATAGAAGTAGTTCTTGATCGGCCGGAAGAAGTCGTCGACGGCGGCGACCTTGTCGCGCAACTCTTTGATGGTCGCCGAGGTCTCCCGGAACGCGGTCACCTGCTCGTCGGTGGCCGCGGTGGCCTGCTGCTGCAGGTCGTACTGCTGCTCGGTCAGCGAGTACTGCTGCTGAAGCAGCGCGATCGACGTCGAGATCTCGTCGAGCTGCTTGAGGATGTCGGCGGCACGGGCCTCCTGGAACGGCAGGTTCTGGATCTGCGCCGAACTCTGCGCGCTCATCGCGAAACCGAGCGAGGTGTGGTCCAGCGGGGTGCCCAGCGGCCGGGTGATGGACTGCACCTGCGCCACCCCGGGGGTGCGGAAGACCTCCTTGGCCACCCGCTCCAGCACGATCATGTTCGCCGGGGTGCGCAGATCCTTGTCCGAGTCGATCATCAGCACTTCGGGGTTGAGCCGGGCGGTGGAGAAGTGCCGCTCGGCGGCGGCGTAACCCACCTTGGCCGGCGCCCAGTCCGGCTGATACGGGCGGGCGTCGTAGGAGGTCTTGTAGCCCGGCAGGGCGAGCAGGCCGATGAGCGCCACCGCGACGGAAGCGGTCAGGATCGGCCCCGGCCAGCGCACGATAGCGGTGCCGATGCGACGCCAGCCGCGGGTCCGCATCGCCCGCTTGGGGTCGAACAGGCCAATGGTGCTACCCATGGTGATGACCACGGGTGTCAAGGTCAGCGAGCCCACCAGGGTCACCAGGACGCCGATGCCGGCCGGAATGCCCAGGCTCTGGAAGTACGGCGTCCGGGTGAAGCGCAGGCAGAGGATCGCGGCGGCGACGGTCAGACCCGACCCGATGATCACGTGGGCGGTGCTGCGGTACATGGTGAAGTACGCCGCCAGCCGTTCCTCGCCGGCCTGGCGGGCTTCCTGATAGCGGCCCAGCAGGAAGATGGCGTAGTCCGTGGCCGCGGCGACCGCCAGTAGCGTCAGCAGATTGGTCGCATACGTCGACAGCGGGATGATGCCGACGTGGCCCAGGACGGCGACCACCCCGCGGGCGGCGGCCACCTGGATGGCGACCGCCACCAGGGTCAGCAGCGCGGTGGTGATGGAGCGGTAGACGACCAGCAGCATCACCGCGATGACCCCGAAGGTCAGCGCGGTGACCTTGATGTGGCTGCCCTCGCCCACCGCGAACTCGTCGGCGACCAGGGCCGCCGGACCGCTCACGTAGGCCTGCAACCCCGGTGGCGGCGGGGTGTCGGCCACGATGGCGCGGACGGCGGCGACCGACTCGTTGGCCTGGCTGCTGCCGGCGTCGCCGGCCAGGTACACCTGGATCAGGGCGGCCTTGCCGTCGTTGCTCTGGGCGCCCGCCGCGGTCAGCGGGTCACCCCAGAAGTACTGGACGTGCTGGACGTGTTCGGTGTCGGCCGTCATTCGGGCCACCAGGGCGTCACCGAAGGCGTGTGCCTCAGCGCCCAGTGGCGCCTCACCCTCGATGACGAGGGTGACCAGGCTGTCGGAGTCGTACTCGCCGAACACCTTCCCGACCTGCTTGCTGGCGATCGAGGAGGGTGCGTCCTTGGCTGCCTGCGCCACGTTGTGAACCCGTCCGACTTCTTCCAGCGGAGGCACCAGGGCGTTGCTGGAGGCGGCCAGGGCCAGCCAGAAGATGGCGATCGGAATGCACAGCCGGCGGATCCAGCGGGCGAAGCGCTGCTTGCCGTGGGCACTCATCCGACCCGCCTCATCCGGATTTGTCCAGACAGAAGACGTAGGCGGACCGGCCGTCGGAGAACTGTTCGACCTTGACCACCCCGTCGATGGTGATGCGGCAGCCCAGGGTGTACCCGTCGCTCTGCGCCTGGATGTTCACCACCACCGCGGGGGTGGTGGTCGAGTCCTGGTAGGACCACGGCAAGGAGGCGCCGTCCACCCGCTGCGGGGTGGCGTTGACGTCGAGGTAGGTGATCGTCGCCGTCGCGGACGGCTCACCGAACACCTCCAGCTGAACCTCTTTGGGGTTGAACGGGACGATCTGGTCGGCGGTGCCGCCGGGTTTGGCGGCGTTCTGCTGCGCTCCGAAGGCGGTCTGCAGCCGCTGGACCGCGAAGCCGGCTATCGCGACCACGACGATGGCGACCAGCACCATCCAGCCACGCCGCAGGACCCGACCCATCACAACCGAGGACAGTAGTGCGTGGACAGTGGCACCGCTTACTGGCGTGCCCGGACCAGTTCCAGCACGTCGGCCCCGAATTGCTCGAGCTTGCGGGCGCCGATGCCCGGGATCGCCGTCAGCGCGGCGTCGTCGGTGGGCAGCGTTTCGGCGATGGCGATCAGGGTGTTGTCGGTGAACACCACATAGGCCGGGACCTTCAGCTCCCGCGCGGTGTTCAGGCGCCACTCCTTGAGTTGGGCCAGCAGCTCGTCGTCGACGTCCACCGAGCAGGTTTCGCAGCGCCGCAACATGATCGACGGTGCGGTGGTGAGCACCGCGTTGCACACCCGGCAGCGTGGGGTGGCGCCGCGCTGCCGGCGCGGCTTGGCGGGACCGGCGGCGTCGACACGGGCCTGGGGGGCGATGCCGCCCAAGAACCGGGACGGTTTGCGGGACTGCCGCCCACCCGGGGTGCGCGCCAGCGCCCAGCTCAGTTCGAGATGGTGCCGGGCGCGGGTGACTCCGACGTAGAGCAGGCGGCGCTCCTCCTCGACGGCCTCGCTGTCCGGGCCGTGCGACAGGGCGTGGCTGATCGGCAGGGTGCCGTCGGCCAGGCCGACGAGGAACACCGCATCCCACTCCAGGCCTTTGGCGGCGTGCAGCGACGCCAGCGTCACACCCTGCACGGTCGGTGGGTGACGGGCGTCGGCCCGCACCCGCAACTCGGCCACCAGCGAGGTCAGGTCCAGGTCGGGCCGGATGGCGACCTCCTCGTCGACCAGTTCGGCCAGCGCGACCAGCGCCTCCCAGCGTTCCCGGGCCTTGGCGCCGGTCGGTGCTTCAGGGCTAAGGCCAAGCGGCTCAAGCAGATCGCGCACGAGTTCGGGCAACGGGCTCCGACCATCCCCCGAGTCGCTGCGCTCCTGCCCGCCGGCGACGCCCCGATCGGCCGCCCGTTGCAGCGCCACCAGCGACTGCCGGATCTCCTGGCGGGAGAAGAACCCCTCGCCGCCGCGAACCTGGAACGGGATGCCGGCGGCGGTCAACGCCTCCTCGTACACCTCGGACTGGGCGTTGATCCGGTAGAGGACCGCGATCTCGGCGGCGGGTGTGCCGGCCGCGATGAGTCCCTTGACGGCGCGGGCCACCCCGGCGGCCTCGGCCACCTCGTCGGGGTGTTCGCGGTACGTCGGCTCCGGGCCGGGCGGGCGCTGGCCGATCAGGTGCAGCTTGGACCCGGCCATCCGCCCGCGCGCCGTGGCGATCACCCGGTTGGCCAGCGACACCACCTGCGGGGTGGAGCGGTAGTCGCGTTCCAGGCGCACCACCGCGGCGTCGGGGAAGCGGCGGGAGAAGTCCAGCAGGTAACGCGGGCTGGCACCGGTGAAGGAGTAGATGGTCTGGTTGGCATCGCCGACGACGGTCAGGTCATCACGGTCGCCGAGCCAGGCGTCGAGCACCCGTTGCTGCAGCGGGGTGACGTCCTGGTATTCGTCGACGACGAAACACCGGTAGCGGTCGCGGAATTCGCCCGCCACCGCCGGGTCGTTCTCAATGGCCGCGGCGGTGTGCAGCAGCAGATCGTCGAAGTCCAGCAGCGTCACGCCGTCCCGGTTGGCTTTCAGCGCCTCGTAGCCGGCGTACACGGCGGCCACCTTCGCGGCGTCGAGCGGGATGTCCCGGCCGTTCTCGGCGACGGTGGCCGGGTAGGTCTCCGGGGTGATCAGCGACGCCTTGGCCCATTCGATCTCACCGGCGAGGTCGCGCACGTCGTCGGTGGAGGCCTGCAGCCTGGCCCGGTTGGCGGCCTGGGCCACCACGGCGAACTTGCTGTCCAGCAGTTGCCAGCCGGTGTCGCCGACCACCCGCGGCCAGAAGTACTGCAACTGGCGCCGGGCGGCGGCGTGGAAGGTCAGCGCCTGAACCCCGCCAACATCCATGGCCCGCAGCCGGGTGCGCATCTCCCCCGCCGCACGGGAGGTGAACGTGACCGCGAGCACCTGCCCGGCCGAGACGTGCCCACCGGCCACCAGGTGGGCGATGCGGTGGGTGATGGTGCGGGTCTTGCCGGTGCCGGCGCCGGCCAGCACGCACAACGGGCCGCGCGGGGCCAGCACGGCCTCACGCTGTTCGTCGTCGAGGCCGTCCAGCATGGCGTCCATCTTGGCAGCTAGGGCGGACAGGATAGGTTCTCCTGCTATGAGCGGGTCCGAACTGATCATGTACAGCACCGTCTGGTGCGGCTACTGCAAGCGGCTCAAGACCGCGATGAAGTCGTCCGGTATCGCGTTCCGCGAGGTCGACATCGAGCACGACCCGGAAGCCGCGCAGTTCGTGATGTCGGTCAACGGCGGCAACCAGACCGTGCCGACGGTGAAGTTCCCCGACGGCAGCGCGCTGACGAACCCGTCGATCGCCGACGTCAAGGCCAAGCTGGCGTCCTGAGTTCCGTCGACTCTGCACGCAGCCCATCGACTCTGCGCACAGACCGGGTTTTCCGGCGGCGCGGGGACGCTCTACGCGCAGAGTCGAGCGCTGAACTCAGTCGGCGAACGCCCAGGACTCGATGATCTCGCGGGCGATCGAGATGGAGCCGGGCAGCAACAGACGCGACTCGGAGACGCTGCTCCAGTCGCCCTCCTCCAGCGCCCCGCGCACCTCGTCGCGGGTGAACCAGGCGGCCTCGGCGATTTCGCCGTCGTTGAAGGCGAACTCCTGCTCGGGGTCGGCGATGGCGTGGAAGCCCACCATCAGCGAGCGCGGGAACGGCCAGGGCTGGCTGCCCAGGTAGGTGACGTCGCGGACGTCCAGGCCGATCTCCTCGGCGATCTCGCGGGCGACGCAGGTCTCGAACGACTCCCCTGCCTCGACGAACCCGGCGAGCAGCGAGAACAGCCGCGGCGGCCACACCACCTGGCGGGCCAGCACCGCGCGGTCGCGCCCGTCGTGCACCAGGCAGATCACCGCCGGGTCGACGCGCGGGAAATCCTCGTGACCGGTCAGCAGGTTGCGTCGGGCCCAGCCACCCCGGATCGGCCGGGTGGGGTTGCCGTCGACGGGTGAAAACCGCGCGCTGTCATGCCAATTCAGCAACGCCAGGGCGCAGGCCACCAGCTGCGCGCTGACGTCGTCGAACGGCACCCCGGCGCGGCGCGGGTCCACCGCGCGGGCATCGGAGTACTCGGGCGGCGCCAGCGGCGCGCGTGTCGCCCAGGCGTGCCGGCCGTCGGGCATCCGGCCCAGGAACACCGCGTCCCCGGGCGGCGCGTCGGCCAGTTCGGCTGCCGGGTTGAGCACCACTTCCTGCCCGACGACCAGAACCTGACTGCGGTCGTCGACCCGCAGCAGCACGGCCTCAGCCCAGCCCTGCGTCGCGGCGTCGACGTCGGTGCGCAGATGATCGGCGCGGTCGGCCCCCACCCGGGACAGCAGCGGGACGTTGCGCAGCCGGAAGCTCATCGGTGCTTAGCCGGCTTCCACGGTGCGGACGTACAGCAGCCGGTCGTTGCGTTCCAGCGCGTCGACCTCGGCGTCGTCCACTCGCAGCAGCCGGCCGTCGCGCACCACACCGAGCACGATGTCGGTCAGATGCCGCGGTGAACCGCCGACCTCCTTGCTCTCCACCTCACGCTCGGCGATCGACAGACCGGTGTCGGGAGTCAGCAGGTCCTCGATCATCTCCACCACGGTGGGCTTGGAGGTGGCCAGCCCCAGCAGCCGTCCGGCGGTCTCGGAGGACACCACCACCGAATCGGCGCCGGACTGCAGCAGCAGATGACGGTTCTCGGCCTCGCGCACCGAGGCGATGATGGTGGCCTTGGGCGCCAGTTCGCGCGCGGTCAGGGTGACCAGCACCGCCGTCGGGTCGCTGTTGGTGGCCACGACGATCGAGGCGGCGTGCTGGGCACCGGCCAGTCGCAGCACGTCGGACTTGTTGGCGTCACCGCGTACGGTGACCAGTCCCCCGGCACTGGCCCGGTCCAGGGACACCTGGTCGGTGTCGACGACGACGATGTCGGCCGGGGCGACGCCGTCGCCGATCATCGCGGCGACCGCGGTGCGACCCTTGGTGCCGTATCCGACGACGACGGTGTGGTTACGCACGGTGTTCCTCCAGCGCTGAATTCTCAAGGCCTGCCGCGAGGCGGCGGTCAGGGTTTCCACGGTGGTGCCGATCAGGACGATCAGGAACGCGAACCGCAGCGGGGTGATGACCAGGACGTTGACGAGCCGGGCCCGCTCACTGAACGGGGCGATATCGCCGTAGCCAGTGGTCGACAGTGACACCGTGGCGTAGTAGAAGCAGTCCAGGAAGGTCAACGGCTTCCCGGCGGCAGTGTTGTAACCGTCGCGGTCGAGGTACACGACGATCGCCGCGGTGAAGAGCGCCGCCCCCGCGTAGAGCAGCCGCTGGGCGATGCGCCGGCCGGGAGAGATGAACTTGTCCGGGATGCGCAGGTGCTCGACCAGCGCGGCGTCCGGTTTGGCGGCCAGATTCTCGTCGATCGCGTCGAGGTGCCGCTGCATGCGACGGTCAGCCACAGCGGCCCGTCATGGAACCACCCGGCCACTTCGCCGCACGCAACACCCGCACACGGCCATTATGTAACCATGCCCGATGGTGCCAGCGAACCCGTAAGCCAACGTCCCGCCTACCGGATGGGGGCGATGCTGATCGGCATCGGCGCGGGGCATTTCCTGGCGCCGAAGCCGTTCGACACCATCGTGCCGGCCGAACTGCCGGGCAATGCCCGCTACTACACCCTGGCGTCGGGGGTCGCCGAGATGGGCGTGGGCGCCATGCTGCTGGTTCCGCGGACCAGGCGGCTCGGGGCGCTGGCGGCGGCCGCCCTGTACCTGGCGGTGTTCCCGGCGAACCTGAACATGGTGCGGTTGTGGCGGGACAAGCCGCTGCCGATGAAGATCTTTGCGCTGGCCCGGCTGCCGCTTCAGGTGCCGATGGTCACCCGAGCACTGGCGATTCGGCGCAACGCTCCGCGTCGGGGCTGAGTCCGGGGGTGAGCAGCGCAACGAGTTCGTCTGCGCCGTAGAGGCTTTCGGGCACCACGGTGCGCCCGGCGCGCACGTAGTGGAATGCCGCCCGGACTTGCGCCGGCGGCAGGCCGGTCAGTCCGGCCCAGGCCAGCCGGTATACCGCCAGCTGGACCGCGGCATGGCGCAGCGCCTCCTCGCCGGCGGGCGGCTCGCCGGTCTTCCAGTCCAGCACCGTGACACCGCCGCCGGCGTCGGCGAACACCGCGTCGATGCGGCCGCGCACCAGGGTGTGGCCCAACGCGAGTTCGAACGGAACCTCGACGGCGATCGGGGTGCGAGCTGCCCATGGCGAGGCTGTGAACGCCTCCTGCAGCACCGCGAGTTGCTCGGCGTCGGCGCTCTGCGGGTCTCCCGCACCGGGTAGGTCGTCGAGGTCGAACAGCCGCTCGGCGCCGTAGAACCGCTGCACCCAGTCGTGGAAGGCGGTGCCGAGGATGGCGTGCGGGTCGGGCCGGGCGGGCAGCCGCCGGGTGAGCCGACGCGCGGCGGCGTCGCGATCGCGGTCGAGATCGACCAGCGCGCTGACCGAGATCTGGGCGGGCAGTTCGGCGGGCGCGGCGGTGGCGGCCTGGGCCCGTTCGGTGAGCAGGGCGTCGACGTCGGCGATCCAGCCGGCGATCCAGCCGTGCGGGTCGGCGGGTTCGGCGGCGGGGCCGGCTTTGGCTACCTTGGCCGCTTCGACCAGGGCCGCCCCGCGGACCACGTCACCGCGCCGGCCGCCCAGCGGGTCCACCGGCCAGACCGATTCGATGGTGTTGTCGCGCAGCGGATTCGGCTCGCCGTTGGGTGGCGGGGGTTCCCAGTGCTCGACGACGCCGCACGGATCATCCGCGGAGGCTTCGATGATGTCGCGGATCTCGACCAGGAAGTCCGACGGGCCGCGGGGGGTGGATTCGGTGGCGCCCCAGTGGTGTCCGGAGATCAGCAGGGTGTCCTCGGCACGGGTCAGCGCGACGTAGAGCAATCGGCGTTCCTCGTCGACACGGCGGGCCAGCAGCTGGTCCCGGTGGGCGTCGATCACCTCGGCCAGCGCCTTACGGTCGCTGACTGAGGAGGTGTCCAGGATCGGTACCCCGTGGTCGCCCGTCCGAATTTTCGAACCGGTGTCGCCGGCCCGGTCGCCGCGCAACAGCGGCGGCAGATCAGCCGGATCGGTCAGCCAGGTCCGCTTGGACGCCGTCGACGGGAACACCCTGGCGCTCAGGTGCGGAACGGCCACGATCTGCCACTCCAAGCCCTTCGCGGCGTGCACAGTGAGCACCTGAACCCGGCCGGGTGCCACCCCGACCTCGGCCGGCGACAGCCCGTTCTCCACCTCCGCGGCGGCGTCGAGGTAGGCCAGCAGGCCCGCCGCGCTGTTGGTGCCGTGACCGCCGGAACGGTCGGCGTAGTCGGCGACGACGTCGGCGAAGCGATCCAGGTGCTCGGTACCGGTGCCGGCGGCCCGCACCTCGGCGTCGACACCCAGCACCCGGCGCACCTCGGCGACGAGGTCGGTGACGGGGTGGGACAGGAAGCCGCGCAGGCGGACAAGTTCGGCGCTCAGCGCGGCGATGCGGCGGTAACCCTCCGCCGAGTACGCATCGGCCTGGCCGGGGTCGGCCAGAGCGTCGGCCAGGCAGGCGGTGTCGGGGTCGGCGGCCGCGGCGACGATCTGCTGCGCCGACACCGCAGCGGGCCGCTGGCCGTCGAGCAGCAGCGCGCGCCGCCACAGCGCGGCCAGGTCGCGGGCGCCGAACCGCCAGCGCGGCCCGGTGAGCACCTCCATGGCCGCCGCGCCGGCGGTGGGCTCGGCGGTCAGCCGCAGCATCGAAATGACCTGCGCCACTTCGGCGATGGATAGCAGACCGGCGAGGCCCACCACTTCCACCGGAACCCCGCGCGCGGCAAGCTCCCGGGCGACCGGCCCCGCGTCGGCGTTGCGGCGCACCAGCACCGCCGCGGTGGGCGGCTGCTCACCGGCGTTCGCCGCCGCGGCGTAGCGGGCGGCGATGTGGTCGGCCACCCAGTTCCGTTCGGCTGCGATGTCGCGGTGCAGCGCACATACGACGGTGCCGGCCGGAGCGTCGGGGCGCGCCCGTAGCGGCCGCACCGCCACCGAGCGGCGGCGCGCCTCGGCGGACACCGCGTTGGCCAGCTGCAGCACCCGCGGCGGATTGCGCCAGCTGGTGCGTAGCTCCAGCGTGGGCGCCGCGTCTCCGGAGCCGAGCGGGAAGTCGGTGGTGAAGCGCGGCAGGTTCGTGGCCGAGGCCCCGCGCCAGCCGTAAATGGACTGGATCGGATCACCCACGGCGGTCAGGGCCAGCGACTCATCAGCCCCGCCGCCGAACAACGCCGACAGCGCGATCCGCTGGGCGTGGCCGGTGTCCTGGTACTCGTCAAGCAGCACCACCCGGTAGCGGGCGCGCAGCTGTTCGGCGACCTGCGGGCAGGCGGTGGCCAGCCGGGCCGCCGCGGCCATCTGGCTGCCGAAGTCCATCGCCGTGACCTCGCGCATCCGGGAGTGCAGGGCGTCGATCAGCGGCACCAGCGCGGCGCGTTCGGTCTGGGTGTCGAGCAGGTCCAGCAGCTTGCGGTTGGGACCGGTGTCGCGCTGACGCGGGCCGGGCGGCAGGGTGTGCACCAGCCGGTCCAGCTCGCGGTGGGTGTCGCGGAGCTGCGCGGTGTCGACGAGGTGTTCGGCCAGTTCGTCGGACAGCCGCAGCACCATCGCGGTGACCGTGGCGGGGGCGGCGTCGATGGGCAGCGGGTGCGGGTAGCGGTTGACCACCTCGCAGGCCAGCTGCCAGCGTTCGGTCTCGCTGAGCAGCCGGGCGTCGGGCTCGACGGGCAGCAGCGGGCCGAACTCGCGCAGCAGTGTGCCGGCGAAGGCGTGGTAGGTGCTGACCGCCGGCGCACCGGCGGGCTCGAACCCAGCCTCCACCCCGAGGTGTCCGGACAGCCGCGCCAGCCGGGAGCGCACCCGCCGCAGCAGCTGCCCGGCGGCCTTGCGGGTGAAGGTCAGGCCGAGAACCTGGCCGGGATCGGCGTAGCCGTTGGCTACCAGCCACACCACCCGCGCGGCCATGGTCTCGGTCTTGCCCGCCCCGGCGCCGGCGACCACCACCAGCGGGCCGGGTGGGGCGGCGATCACCGCCGCCTGTTCGTCGGTGGGTTGCGGAAGACCAAGGGCAGCAGCCAGTTCCGTCGGGGTGTAGGTCACGGCTGTCCCCCGGTGTGGGCCGGGCAGGTCCGCCGCATCGGGCAGTGCGTGCAGCTGTCGTTGACCCGCGCGGGGAACGTCGGGCCCGCGGTGGCCGCCGCCGCGGAGCGCACCGCCTCGTGCCGGACCGCGACGTCGTCGGGGCCGAGCGCGGTCTGCTCACGTTCGGTGGCGCCGCTGACCGACGGCTTGCCGACATACACCAGCCGTCCGCCGCCGGGCTGGTCACCGTCCGGCAGCGCGCCGGCCGCCACGGCCAGCTGATAGAGGCCCAGCTGGGCGTGCTGCTGGGCGTCGTCCTTGCTGACCGGGCTCTTGGCGGTCTTGACGTCGACCACCACCAGCCGGCCCTGGGCGTCGCGTTCCAGGCGGTCGATGCGGCCGCGCACCCGTACCCCGGGCAGGCCGTCGGCGGGTTCGGCGAGCATCCCGTCCAGGGCCACCTCGGTGCCGATCTCAGTGAGCTCGTGGCGGGTGGCGGACCGCCAGGCCATGAACGCAGCGATCATCGCGCGGTGCCGTTCGAGCTCGTTGGCGGCGAACCAGGGCGCGGCGAAGGGCAAAGCCGCCCAGAGCTTTTCCAACTCGGCGACCATCTGCTGCTCGGTCTTGCCGGAATCGGCGAGCAGGGCGTGCACCAGCGAACCGAGAGTGGAGTTCAACGCGCGCGCCTCGGTGCCGCCGTGGCGTTCGGCCAGCCAGCGCAACGGGCAGGCCGTGAGAGTCTCCAGCGTGGACGGGCTCATGGTGACGGTGTGCCCGTCGTCCCCGGGGTTCCACAACGGCTCGTCGGTGCTGACCTCGGTGAGCCCGTGCCAGTGCGACGGGTCCGCCCCGGGGACGCCGGCCACGGACAGCCGGGCCAATTGCTCTGCGGCGCAGTGGCGTTCGGGTTCACTGATCGCACCGTCCGGAGCGCACACCGCGGCGCGAAGCCGGCCCACCACCGCCGCCGTGGACAGTACGTCGGGCGCCGACACCGGTCGGGGTGACTCGTCGGCAGTGCCGCCGGGGAGTGCGGCCAGATCAGCAGAAGCGCCGCTGGCGAGTGCGGCGAGTTCGGCCACGAACGGCGACGGGAGGGTGACCTCGTCGCCGGTGTCGCTGTCGACCGCGGTGATCAGCAGCCGCCGGCGGGCCCGGCCCATCGCCGCGATCAGCAGACGGCGTTCCTCGGCCAGCAGCGGCGCCCGCGCGGACACGTCGTCGCCCAGGCCGTCGAGGCTGTCGAGCAGCCGCTGGGTGCCCAGCACGCCGCCGCGCGGGGTGGTGTTGGGCCACAGGCCGTCCTGCAGTCCGGCGATGACGACGGTGTCCCAGTCGCGGCCGAGCGCGGCGTGCGGGCTGAGTACGGCCACCGTCTCCCCAACCGGTGGGGCGTCCAGTACCGGGGCCAGCTGCAATCCGGCCACATGGTCGAGCAGCCCGGTCAACGACGCGCCGGTGGTGCGGGCGACGTGGTCGTCGGCGATGTCGAACAGGGCGGTGACGGCGGCCAGGTTGCGACCGGCCACCGCGCCCTCGGCGCCGCCCCGCTCGGCGGTCGACAGCCAGCGCCGC
>NZ_JBIIOV010000180.1:0-6279 GCF_044342925.1 Mycobacterium sp.
CGCCTCCATCTGCTCGATGACCAGCTTGATCGCCTCGGGCTGCTTGTCGGGCGGGTATTTGTGCTTGACGAGCAGCCGCTTGATCGACGACCGCAGTTTGGCCCTGACGTCGTCGCGCACCGTCCAGTCCGTTTTGATGAGGGCAGGAACTGCGGAGCTGCTGCAGAAGGCCGCCAAGCAGTTCGATCCCAGCGATCCGACCTCGCCGATGGCCAAGCACGCCGCCGAACTGGCGGCCCGTCAGCGCGAACTCACCGATCTCATCGGCACGAACCACGATCACGTCACCAAGAAGTTCGATGAACTGACCGTCGCGCTGAAGCTTCAGGAAGCCCGTACCAGTCTGGCGAAAGTCACGCCGATCAAGGGCGACACCTTCCAGAACCAGCTGAACGTGCTGCTCGGGCAGATCGCGACCGGACTCGGGGACGAGTACGTCGACACTCGTTCGACGACTGGCGTGGTTCCGCGGTCGAAGAAGGGCGACGGGGTGCTGACCGTGGATGGGGGTACCGCCCGGTTGGTGGTCGAGATGACGGACTCGGCGCGCAAGGGGTGGGCCGAGTACCTCAACGAGGCCGAGCGCAACCGGCAGGCAGTCGCTGCGCTCGGCCTCGTCCGGACCGCCGACCAGAATGGCGGCCAGACGATCCGGGTGATCGGCTCCCGGCGGATCATTCTCGCCTTCGACCCGCAGACCGACGATCCCGACCTGATCCGGACCATCGTGATGATGTTGCGGACGGCTGCCCTCACCGCTGCGGCTCGCACGGGCGACGAGCAGATCGCCACCGCCCAAGAAAAGCTGACCGAGGCGATCGAGCATTTGCACAAGATCGAGGAGGTGAAGAAGACGGCCGGCTCGATCCAGAAGAGCGCCTCGAAGATCGAGACCTCTTGCACGGCAATCCATTCGGGAATCCACCGGCTGCTCGCGGCCGCGCAGGCAGCGTTGGTGGAGGTCCGGGCAGAGAGTGTCGCTAGTGCGTCCGACGATGCTGTCGCCTGAACCGTTCAACCGGCTACCGCAGGGCTACCGCGACCGCCTTGAGCACCGGCGTGCCGGTCTCGTCGGTCAGCGTGAGCTGGTCGCCGGAGATCCCGAAGCCCCGGACAGCGCCCAGTGCTGCGAGGATCGCCTGCTCCTGCTGCATGGCTTCGGGCGGACCGGCCATCATCGTCGAGGCCATCTGGGAGAAGGTGAGCGAATTTCCGTCGAGGGTGTAGCCGCCCATCAGGCGATTCACCCCGCCGGAACCGGCGACGCGGCCGTCCTGGGCGTGCAGCACGATGCTGGGCTCGCGCGCGCCTTCGGCCACCTGGACGGGTTGGCCCCGCACCTCGATCAGTTTCCAGTAGGTCTCGGTGAGCGAGACGTCCGGAGCCGGGGGCGGGTCGGTCTGGACACGGTTCATCATCAGTTCGATCGGCGCCGGGTTCAGCGCGTCCACCGGGTTGTTCGACGTGGTGGTGAACCACAGCCGATCGCCGACGGTCACCCGGGCGCGGGCGGCGTAGACAGCGCCGCGCTGCACCGCCGAACCGGGGTAGACCAGCGAGAACGGGATAGGAACCTGCTGACCGTTCGCGGGGAACGAGGTCTGCCCGAGGGTGATCGCCGGCGCGTCGGCGCGGGAGATGTCCTCCAATGTCACGGTCACGACCGCGTCGGGGGGTAGCGCCATACGTTCGCGATACACCACCGAACCGGTCAAGGTCAGCATGTCGGGCAATGCTCCTCCTTCGTCGGCACTGGCACTGGCACAGCCGAACAGCGACACCACCACCGCGATCAGAGCAAGAAGACCCACCCGCATACCGACCGATAGTAGGGGGTTGGTGGCTGATCAGCGTGCCGGAACCCTAGTGGCCGAGTTGCGAAGGTGCGCCGCCAGATCACCGCGCTCGCCGATGCGGACGTCGGTCAGCCCCAGCCGCGGAAAGCCTCTGAGCGGCGACCGCGACCCGACGGGCCTGCGCGGCGCTCAGCCGGGTCATACCCGCACGTAGCTCAGAAATCGGTAGCGCAACCCCGAGGTGCTGTCCTGCCACTGCCCGGCGGTGCCCATCCAGGACTCGTCGAGCACCGGGGCCAGGGCGTCGTCGTCATCGGCTCGCAGGTCGATCTGGACCTCGGTGACTTCGCAGTGGGTGGCCGCGGCCAGGGTCAGGTGATAGATCTCCGATCCGCCGATCACCCAGATGTCGGGCTCGGCGAGGACCTCGTCCACCGAGGTGATGACCTCCGCCCCGTCGGCGCGGTAGTCGGCGCTGCGGGTCAGGACGACGTTGCGCCGCCCCGGCAGCGGACGGAAGCGGACGGGCAGGGACTCCCAGGTGCGCCGCCCCATCAGCACGGTGTGGCCCATGGTCAGGTCCTTGAACCGGGCCAGGTCCTCGGGCAGCTGCCAGGGAATGCCGCCGTCCCGGCCGATGACGCCGGAGGTCGACTGCGCCCAGATCAGCGAGACCGACATAGTGACCTAGACAGCCACCGGCGCCTTGATCGCCGGGTGCGGGTCGTAGTTGCGGATCACGATGTCGTCGTAGGTGTAGTCGAAGATCGACTCTCGATGCGCCAGAACCAGTTCCGGGTACGGCCGCGGGTCGCGGCTGAGCTGCTCGGTGACCTGCGCGATGTGGTTGTCGTAGATGTGGCAGTCGCCGCCGGTCCAGACGAAGTCGCCGACACCCAGGCCGGCCTGGGCGGCCATCATGTGGGTGAGCAGCGCGTAGCTGGCGATGTTGAACGGGACGCCGAGGAACATGTCGGCGCTGCGCTGGTAGAGCTGGCAGCTGAGTTTGCCGTCGGCGACGTAGAACTGGAAGAAGGCGTGACACGGCGCCAGGGCCATCCGGGGCAGATCGGCGACGTTCCAGGCCGAGACGATGATCCGGCGGGAATCGGGGTCGGTGCGCAGCAGGTCGACGGCACCGCTGATCTGGTCGACATGCTCACCCGAGGGCGTCGGCCACGACCGCCACTGCACCCCGTAGACCGGTCCGAGTTCACCGGTGGCAGAGGCCCACTCGTCCCAGATGGTGACGCCGTGCTCGTGCAGCCACGCCACGTTGGAATCGCCGCGCAGGAACCACAGCAGTTCGTAGATCACCGACTTCAGGTGCACCTTCTTGGTGGTGATCAGCGGGAAGCCGGCAGACAGGTCGTAGCGCAACTGGTGGCCGAAGAGGCTTCGGGTGCCGGTCCCGGTGCGGTCGGACTTGGGAGTGCCGTGCTCAAGCACCTGGCGCAGCAGATCCTCGTAGGGCGTCGGGATGGGCACGCCGACCACTCTACGTCCGGCCCTGACGGCTGATAGAGCGTCCGGCCCGGCGGGCTGATAGAACGACATACATGCCGATCACCGATGATTCGATCACCACCCCGGACGGCGTCTGTCCGGTTGTCCTGGCGACGCCGGACGGGGCCGGCCCGTGGCCGGGGATTGTGATGTACCCCGACGCCGGCGGTGTCCGGCCCGCGCTGCGGAACATGGCGGCGCGACTGGCGGCACTGGGTTACGCGGTGCTGCTGCCCGACGTCTACTACCGCAAGGGCGCCTGGGCGCCGTTCGACATGACGTCGGTGTTCGCCGACGCCTCGGAGCGCAACCGGCTGTTCGCGATGATGGAGGCGATCACCCCGGAGGTGATGGCCGCCGACGCCCGCGCCTTCTTCGACTACCTGGCCGGCCGGCCGGAGGTGGCCGGTGACCGGTTCGGCACCACCGGCTACTGCATGGGCGGGCGCACCTCGCTGATGGTGGCCGGGCGGGTTCCCGACCGGGTCGCCGCGGCCATGTCGTTCCACGGCGGCGGGTTGGCCGCCGAGGGCGATCCGGGCAGCCCGCACCTGCTCGCCGATCGGATCCGGGCGGCGGTCTACGTCGGGGCCGCCGAGAACGACCCGTCCTATACCCCCGAGCAATCCCAGACGCTGGACGCGGCGCTCACCGCGGCCGGGGTGGAGCACGTCATCGAGTGGTATCCGGCCGGGCACGGGTTCGCCGTCACCGACAACGGGCCCTACGACGAGGCGGCCGCCGAGAAGCACTGGCAGGCGATGGAGGCGTTCTTCGCCGGGCACCTCACCTAGCGTGGCGGCCTCCGGGCCGCCACCGCAACAGCCCACGCAGGATGCCACGGGCGGCGTAGATGCCGACGATCGACGAAAGGATCAACAGCACGATAAAGGTGATCAGCCAGTTCGTTCGGTCGTGCGGCACGTTCCACCACACCACGGTGAAAAGCAGAGCGCACACGAAGAGCACGGAGTCGCGCCAATTGCCGCGATAGGACCCGGCGGCCTGACGCAGTTCGCTGGCACGGTCTGCGGCCGCGACCAGTTCGTAGACCCGATCGTTGATGCTCCGCTGCAACTCGGCCCGCAGTTCGACTTCGTTCTCTGGAAGGCTGTCGAGTATGTCGATGTCGGACTTGATCAGCTCGCGATAATCCGGGCCCTTGAACGTTCCCACCAGGGAGCCCAGCAATGCTCCACCGGCGATGGGAGCCGCGCTCAGGGCGGCGTTGCCGAATCCGGTCATGACACCTCACTCACGTCAATGTGGCGGCCAGGGTGCCGCCCAAGTCATAGGCCTGTTGGCGCACGGCGGCATCGACGCCACCGGTGACCTCGAGTACGCCGGCGGACTTCACCAGGGCCAGCCCTGTACAGATCCGCTCGACGGACGAGACGGCACCGGCGGTGTCGTTGTTGCCGTGCACCCACAGACCGTAGGGCCGACCGGCGATGTAATCCAGGACCGGGTAGTAGACCGTGTCGAAGAAGTGCTTGAGCGCACCCGCCATGTAACCGAAGTTCGCCGGTGTGCCGAACAGGTAACCGTCGGCGTCGAGCATGTCGGAGACGCCTGCCGCCAGCGCGGGCCGAACCACGACGTCCACACCGGTGATCTCCGGGTCGCGAGCTCCGGCCAGGACGGCTTCCAGGATCTCCCGGGTCGCCGGCGACGGGGTGTGGTGGACAACGAGCAGCGTGGTCATCGCTGCGACTGATCAGCTTGTAGCGCAACGGCTTTGCGCATGACTTCGCGGGCACGGCTGCGGTCGCCGGCGTAGTCGTAGGCGCGCGCCAATCGGTACCAGTGCTGCCAGTTGTCCGGGTCGGCCTCGACGTCACGGCGCACGGTCACGAACAGCGCGTCCGCGGCGTCGCGCTTGATTCGCCCCGACGGCAGCCGGGGCAGATCGGAGACGTCGAGCTCCGCGCCCTGCTCCCCGGCCAGCCGGGCCAGCCGCTGATGGGCCAATCCCGCCCGCAGGGTCGCGACGACGGCCCACAGGCCGACGATCGGCAGCAGCAGCACGCCCACGCCGAGTGCGACGGCGGCGGGAGTGCCGGTGCGCAGCAGCGCGACGGCGGTGCGGGTCAGCATGACGAAATAGACCAGCAGGGCCAGGCAGAGAAACCCGATCAGAAGCTGGATGCGCAGAATCACAGGTCGAGTAGCGGTTCCAGACCGATGGTCAGACCGGGCCGGGACGGAATCTGGCGCACCGCGAGCAGGACACCCGGCACGAACGAGGTGCGGTCCAGACTGTCGTGCCGGATGGTGAGCGTCTCCCCCATGGTGCCGAACAGCACTTCCTGATGCGCCACCAGGCCGGTGAGCCGTACGGAGTGCACCGGAATCCCGTCCACGTCGGCACCGCGCGCCCCGGGCAGGCCGGTGCTGGTGGCATCGGGGTTGGGCGGCATCCCGTGTCGGGCCTGCGCAATCAGGGCGGCTGTCCGGGTGGCGGTGCCCGACGGCGCGTCGGCCTTCTGCGGGTGGTGCAGTTCGATGACCTCGGCGGACTCGAAGTAGGGAGCGGCCTTCTGCGCGAAGTACATCGACAGCACCGCACCGATCGCGAAATTGGGGGCGATCATCACCGCGGTCTGCGGGCTGCCGGCCAACCAGCCGCGGACTGACTGCAACCGGTCCTCGGTGAAACCGGTGGTGCCGACCACGGCGTGAATGCCGTTGTCGATCAGAAACTTCAGGTTGTCCATGACGACGTCGGGGTGGGTGAAATCGATGACCACCTCGGTGCCGCTGTCGGTGAACAGGCTCAGCGCGTCACCGGCGTCGACCTCGGCAGACAGCGTCAGGTCGTCGGCGTCTCGCACGGCCGCGCACATCGCCGTCCCGACTTTGCCTTTCGCTCCCAGCACCCCGACTCGCATACGGGCAGCGTAATGGGAGCCCGGGAGACGGTCGCACCGCACGGCCAGGTTTGAAATTTTCACTTCGGGTCAATAACCAGCTCACG
>NZ_JBIIOV010000181.1:0-6222 GCF_044342925.1 Mycobacterium sp.
GTCATCTCCCGCATCGAACGCGGCCTACAGCGCGACGACACCTTCGCCGACACCTACAGAAACTGGCTCAAGGCCGCTTGACACGAATAGGAGCATCAAGTTGTGATTGCCGCCAGGAGTGAGGAGCGGGGTTAGCCGCGGTTGCCGTACTCGACGCGGTTGAGCACCGAGGACGCCGGGTCGCCCGGCTGCAGCGCCGGTTTGGTGTCCTGCTGGATCATCAGGGTGGCGCCGAACACCGATGCGGCCCCGAGTAGCAGGCCTACCAGCATGCTGGCGGCGGCGGGGACCACGAACCGGGTCATTGTCGGCACTCCTTGGCTGGCGCGGCATATCGGGGGCAACCCCGCTGGTCAACCTAGCACGCACCGCACCCGCCGGACCCACCTCGGTTGGACTCCCGCAGCTCTCATGACAGCATGTGCGCATGGTTATTCGCTCGAACACTGTGCGCACCGCGGTTGCTCTGGCGGCCGTGCCGATGATCCTGGCCGGTTGCTCCAGCCCCGCTGAGCAGAAGGCAGCGCCCTCCTCGGACACGGTCACCAGCGCCGAGTCGGCCGTCGTGACACCCATGTCCGGGCCGCTGTCCCCGCCGGCCGCACCAGCCCCGCCGGCCTGTGGTGACGGCTCGGCGATGCTCGCCGCCATGTCGACCCGCGACAAGCTGGCCCAGACCCTGATGGTCGGGGTGCGCAACGCAGCCGACGCCCGCGCCGTGGTCGGCACCCACCATGTCGGCGGGATCATGATCGGCAGCTGGACCGATCTGTCGATGCTGACCGACGGCACGATCAGCGCCATCTCCAATATGGGTCCGCTGCCGCTGGCCGTCAGCGTGGACGAGGAAGGCGGCCGGGTGTCGCGGCTGTCGTCGATGATCGGCGCCATCCCGCCGGCCCGCACGCTGGCCCAGACCAAGACCGCCGACGACGTCTACCAGATCGCGCTGTCCCGCGGCCGGCAGATGCGCGGCATGGGCATCACCGTCGACTTCGCCCCCGTGGTCGACGTGTCCGATCAGGGCGACGACACCGTCATCGGCGACCGGTCGTTCTCCAACGACCCGGCCACCGTCACCGCCTACGCCGGGGCGTTCGCCCGCGGCCTGCGCGATGCCGGTGTGCTCCCGGTGCTCAAGCACTTCCCCGGCCACGGGCACGGCTCCGGCGATTCGCACACCGGCGCGGTGAGCACCCCGCCGCTGGATCAGCTGATGGACAGCGACCTGGTGCCCTACCGCACCCTGGTGGGCCAGGGTCCGGTCGCGGTGATGATGGGCCATCTCGAGGTGCCCGGACTGACCGGTAACACCCCGGCCAGCCTCAGCGCCCCGGCGGTCAACCTGCTGCGCAGCGGCGGCTACGGCGGACCTGGCTTCAACGGCGTGGTCTTCAGCGACGACCTGTCCAGCATGGCCGCCATCTCGGCGCGCTACGGCGTCGCCGAGGCGGTGCTGCGCACCCTGCAGGCCGGTGTCGACCAGGCGCTGTGGATCACCACCGACGAGGTCCCCGCTGTGCTCGACCGGCTGGAGAGCGCCGTGAGCAGCGGCGAGCTGGCGATGCCGGCGGTGGAGGGCTCGGTGCTGCGGATGGCCGGCGTCAAGGGCCCCAGCGGTCGTTGCGGCGGCTAGGCCGGCTGGTCTGACGATGGCTGCCGGTGGCACCAAACGGCTGCCGCGCGCGGTGCGCGAGCAGCAGATGCTGGACGCCGCCGTGCAGATGTTCTCGGCCAACGGCTACCACGAGACGTCGATGGACACCATCGCTGCCGAGGCGAAGATCTCCAAGCCGATGCTGTACCTGTACTACGGCTCCAAGGAGGAGTTGTTCGGCGCCTGCCTGAATCGGGAGATGGGGCGGTTCCTCGACGTGGTGCGGGCCGACATCGATCTGCGGGCCAGTCCGCGTGAGCTGTTGCGCCGCACAATCTTGTCGGTGCTGCATTACATCGATGCCCATCGGGCTTCGTGGATCGTGCTCTACACCCAGGCGACCAGTTCCCAGGCCTTCGCCCACAACGTCCGTGAAGGACGGGAGAAGATCATTGACCTGGTGGCCCGACTGCTGGAGACCGGCACCCGTCATCCGGTGCCTGACAGTGACTTCCACATGATGGCGGTCGCACTGGTCGGGGCGGGCGAGGCGGTGGCCGCCCGGGTCAGTGCCGGGGACGCCGACGTCGACGAAGCCGCCGAGTTGCTGATCAACCTGTTCTGGCGAGGACTCAAGGGCGCACCCGCGGAACGGGACGTCGACAAGGCCGAGTCCCGCTAGAGGGCCCGGACGCTGCCGGTTAGGTGCGGGTAGCCCTTGGTCATGTTGCGCAGCGCGATGTCCCAGCCGCCGCTGACCCGGTCGACGTAGAGCCCGGCGGTGGCCGGCAGCAGCACCGGCTTGCCGAACTTCACCGAGTAGCGCACCGCATCCGGCAGCTGGCCGGAGATATTGGCCAATACCGCTGCCGCGCTGAACATCCCGTGCGCGACCGCGGTGGGGAAGCCGAAGAGCTTGGCCCCGACCGAACTGGTGTGGATGGGGTTCTGGTCGCCGCTGACCGCCGCGTAGCGACGGATCTGCCCGGAGCCGATCCGCAGGACCGCACTGGGCGGCGGGAGCTTCGGCTGCGTGGCCGGCTCCGGCTTGGCCTCGTCGGACAGACTGGTCCGCTGCTGGTGCAGGAACGTCGAGACCTGCTGCCAGACAACGTCGTTGCCCACCGAGACATCGCTGAGGAAGTCGACGAGCAGGCCCTTGCGGTGCTCGCGCAGGTTCTGCGCCCGAACCTTCACCGCGAGCGTGTCGGTGACCGCGATCGGGCGGTGGGCGGTGATCTGGTTCTCCACATGGACCGCCCCGACCGCCGTGAACGGAAAGTCGAAGCCGCTCAGCAGCGACATCACCGACGGGAAGGTCAGCAGGAACGGGTAGGTGATCGGCACGTGGTCGCCGTAGCGCAACCCGGTGACCGCGGCGTAGGCCGCTACATTGGCCCGGTCGATCGGCAACTCAGGCACCGTGACGACTCGCTCGGGCACCCGGTCCCCGCGAGGGATGAAGGGAAGCGCGCCGGCGGCGGCGCGAGCCATGGTCAGCAGTTCCATCTCAGGCCCCCAGCATTGCCTGGCCGCACACCCGAATGACGTTGCCGGTCAACGCGTTCGACGCCGGACTGGCGAAGAAGGAGATGGTCTCGGCGACGTCGACGGGCTCGCCGCCCTGGTACAGCGAGTTCAGCCGTCGGCCCACCTCCCGGGTGGCCAGCGGGATCGCCGCGGTCATCTCGGTCTCGATGAACCCCGGGGCGACGGCGTTGATGGTGATGCCCTTGTGGGCCAGCGACGGTGCCAGTGCCTGGGTGAGGCCGATCATGCCGGCCTTGGTGGTGGCGTAGTTGGTCTGCCCGCGGTTCCCGGCGATCCCCGCCATCGACGACAGGCCGATCACCCGGCCGCCCTCGCCGATGCTGCCGTTGCCCACCAGACCTTCGGTGAGCCGAAGGGGCGCTTGCAGATTCACCGCGATCACCGCATCCCAGCGGGCGTCGTCCATGTTGGCCAGCAGTTTGTCTCGGGTGATGCCGGCGTTGTTGACCAGGATGTCGGCCCGGCCGCCATTGACGTCGGAGAAGTGCTCGCGCAGGTGCGCGGTGATCCGGTCGACGGCGTCGGCCGCGGTGACGTCCAGCGCCAGCGCGGTGCCGCCCACCCGGGCCGCAGTTTCTTCCAGGGCCTCGGCAGCCTGCGGGACGTCGACGGCCACCACCGTCGCGCCGTCGCGGGCGAAGACCTCGGCGATGGTGGCGCCGATTCCGCGGGCCGCGCCGGTGACGATGCCGACCTTGCCGGCCAGCGGCTTGTTCCAGTCCGCGGGCCGGTGGGAGTCGTCGGCACCGACGTAGAACACCTGTCCGTCGACGTAGGCCGACTTCGCCGACAGGATGAACCGCAGCGTCGACTCGCAGCCGGTGGCCGCGGTCTTGGCGCCGGGGGAGATGTACACCAGTGCCGCGGTAGCGCCCCGGCGCAGTTCCTTGGCCAGCGACCGGGTGAAGCCCTCCAGGGCGCGCTGGCAGATGTGCTCTTGCGCGTCGGTCACCTCCGCCGGGGTGCTGCCGAGCACCACGACCCGCGCCGACGGCCCGAGGTTGCGCAGCACCGGGGTGAAGAACTCGAACAGCCCGCGCAGACCTGCCGGGTCGGTGATGCCGGTGGCGTCGAACACCAGGCCGCCGAAGGTGTCGGCCCAGCGGCCGCCGATGTTGTTGCCGACGATGTCGTAATCGTCGGCCAGCGCGGCGCGCACCGGCTCAGCCAGCCGGCCGTCACCACCGATCAGCAGTGAGCCGTCCAGCGCCGGGTCGCCCGGACGGTAGCGGCGCAGCGTCTCGGCTGCGGGCAGGCCGAACTGTTTGGCGAGAAACGATCCGGGGGCGGAATTGATCACCTGGGACAGAAGGTCGGAAGCCACGGGAGTGCCTTTCGCGTTTGCGATACGTCGTAGGTGGGAACGAACTTACTCCAGAGTAAGGAGGGTGCGTACTATGGGTTCTCTCACAGGGGTTCGCATACCCATTGGTCGCCCGATATCAGCGGAGGTTTTGTCGTGGCTCCTTCCACCCGGCGCCGGGTCGCCGTTCTCGGCGGTAATCGCATCCCGTTCGCCCGTTCGGACAGTGCCTACGCCGAGGCGTCCAATCAGGACATGTTCACCGCCGCACTGGACGGCCTGGCGGACCGGTTCGGCCTGCGGGGTCAGCGCCTCGATGCGGTGATCGGCGGGGCGGTCCTCAAACACAGCCGCGATTTCAACCTGATGCGCGAAAGCGTGCTGGGCAGCAAGCTGTCGCCGTACACCCCGGCGTTCGACCTCCAGCAGGCCTGCGGCACCGGGCTGCAGTCCGCCATCGCCGCCGCCGACGGCATCGCCCTGGGACGGTACGAGGTAGCCGCCGCCGGCGGGGTGGACACCACCTCCGACGCGCCGATCGGGCTGGGAGACAACCTGCGTCGCTCACTGCTGGGGCTGCGCCGCGCGAAGTCAAACGTCGACCGGCTCAAACTGGTCGGTCGGCTGCCGGCCGCTCTGGGTGTGGAGATCCCGACCAACGGTGAGCCCCGCACCGGGCTGTCGATGGGCGAGCACGCCTCCGTCACCGCCAAGAAGATGGGTATCAAGCGCGTCGAGCAGGATCAGTTGGCGGCCGCCAGCCACCGCAACATGGCGGCGGCGTATGACCGAGGGTTCTTCGACGATCTGGTCACCCCGTTCCTGGGTCTGTACCGCGACAACAACCTGCGCCCGGACTCCTCGGCGGAGAAACTCGCCACCCTCAAGCCGGTGTTCGGAGTCAAGAACGGCGACGCGACGATGACGGCCGGCAACTCCACCCCGCTGACCGACGGCGCCTCGGTGGCTCTGCTGTCCAGCGAGCAATGGGCACAGGACCATTCGCTGACCCCACTGGCCTACTTCGTCGACGCCGAGACCGCCGCGGTGGACTACATCAACGGCGCCGACGGCCTGCTGATGGCGCCCACCTACGCCGTGCCGCGGCTGCTGGCCCGCAACGGGCTGAGCCTGCAGGACTTCGACTTCTACGAGATCCACGAGGCGTTCGCCTCGGTGGTGCTGTGTCATCTGCAGGCCTGGGAGTCCGAGGAGTACTGCAAGGAGCGGCTGGGCCTGGATTCAGCGCTGGGCGCGATCGACCGGGCGAGGCTGAACGTCAACGGCTCCTCGCTGGCCGCCGGGCACCCGTTCGCCGCGACGGGCGGGCGGATCGTGGCCCAGCTGGCCAAGCAACTGGCCCAGAAGAAAGCCGAGACCGGTCAGCCGGTGCGGGGTCTGATTTCCATCTGCGCGGCCGGTGGCCAGGGCGTGACGGCGATTCTCGAAGCATGAGGACTGTCGGTTTGAGCATCAGGGGCCGGTTTGAGTCTCGCATGGGCGGGGTAAACCTGGTTGCGGATAGCTCCGTATTACGGTCTGACCCCCGACCCGGCGGTAATGCGGGGCATCCTCGGACCAACAGTGGCCGTCGCTGGAGCGGAGGGGACCCCAGCGGCGGTCACTTTGTCGTTGACGCAGGCCGGCTGTCGACCAGACCGGATTGCACCACCGCGGCGTCGACGTAGCGTTGAACGGGCCGGGCCTGGAAGAAACCGGTGTGTCCACCGTGGTACCAGCCGATGTCGGGCCGGCCCCAGTGCTCCCAGAT
>NZ_JBIIOV010000213.1:0-4841 GCF_044342925.1 Mycobacterium sp.
GTGACCTACTGGAGGACTTCGTGCAGCGGTGGCTGCAGGCCAACCGGGAGGCCGAAGGCAAGGGTGACTGGATCGGACTGGCGCAGTTCTACGCCGACGACGCCACCTACGGCTGGAACATCGGCCCCAAGGAGGACGTCATGTGCGTCGGCACGGACGAGATTCGCGACATCGCTCTCGGCCTGGAGATGGCCGGGCTGAAAGGCTGGACCTACCCATACCAGAAGGTGCTCATCGATGAGAAGATCGGCGAGGTCGTCGGCTTCTGGAAGCAGGTGGCCACCGACCCCGACGACCCAGCCGGCAACACCTACGAGATTTACGGCATCGGGGGCAGCTGGTTCCGGCTGAACGACGCGGGTCTCATCGAGTGGCAGCGGGACTTCTTCGACTTCGGCCACGTGCAGAAGCTGTACCTCCAGCTGATGCAGGAGGGAAAGCTGTCGGCGGGCATGCAGGAACGAATCCAGCGCAGCCTGGCCGGTGAGAAACTGCCTGGGTACTACCCGCTGGGGCAGGCCCCGGTACCCATCTGGTGACCTGACTCCCGTCAGGTCCTACTATGGCCCTACGTGATCGAGAACACGTTCTAGTTCATCCCCAATCGTCGCAGCGGAGGTTGCAGTGAAGACAAAAGGCGCGCTCATCCGTGAGTTCAACCAGCCGTGGGCGATCGAGGAGATCGAGATCGGTGACCCGAAGAAGGGCGAGGTCAAGGTCCAGATGGAAGCCTCGGGCATGTGCCACTCCGATCACCACCTGGTGACCGGCGGCATCCCGATGATGGGTTTCCCGGTGCTCGGCGGACATGAGGGCGCGGGCATCGTCATCGAGGTCGGCGAGGGCGTGGAAGGCGTGGCCCCCGGCGATCACGTCGTGATGTCGTTCATCCCGTCCTGCGGCAAGTGCCCGTCGTGTCAGGCCGGTCTGCGCAACCTGTGCGACCTGGGTGCCGGTCTGCTCGGCGGCGTCGCCATCACCGACGGGACCCACCGGATCCACACCGCCGACGGCAAGCCGGTCTTCCCGATGACCCTGCTGGGCACCTTCTCGCCCTACATGGTGGTGCACGAGTCCTCAGTGGTGAAGATCGACAAGGACATCCCCTTCGAGGTGGCCTGCCTGGTCGGCTGCGGCGTCACCACCGGCTATGGATCAGCAACCCACACCGCGCAGATCAAGCCGGGTGAGGATGTCGCGATCGTCGGCGTCGGCGGCGTCGGCATGGCCGCCCTGCAGGGCGCGGTGATCTCCGGGGCCCGCAAGATCTTCGTCATCGACCCGGTGGAGTGGAAGCGCGACCAGTCGCTGAAGTTCGGCGCCACCCACGTCTACGAGGACATCAACGCCGCCCTGATGGGCATCGCCGAAGCGACCCAGGGCTTCATGGCCAAGAAGGTCATCGTCACCGTCGGTGAGCTGCAGGGCTCCGACATCGAGAACTACATGATGATCACCTCCAAGTCGGGTACCTGCGTGCTCACCGCCATCGGCAGCATGGTCGACACCAACGTCACCTTGAACCTGGCGATGCTGACCCTGATGCAGAAGAACCTGCAGGGCACCATCTTCGGCGGCGGCAACCCCTACTACGACATCCCGCAGCTGCTGTCGATGTACAAGGCCGGCAAGCTCAATCTCGACGACATGATCACCCGCCAGTACCGGCTCGAGCAGATCAACGACGGCTACGCCGACATGCTGGAGGGCCGCAACATCCGCGGCGTCATCCGCTACACCGACGAAGACAGAAGCTAAGCGTCTTGGGGGACAACGGGACTGACCTGACGCCCGCCATGGCCGCCTCCCAGGCGTCATGGCGGTGCGTGCAGTCCCACGACCGCGAGGGCTGGCTGGCGCTGATGGCTCCCGACGTGGTCATCGAGGACCCGATCGGCCAGACGGTCACCAACCCCGACGGTCTGGGCGTGCGGGGCACCGACGCCGTCGCCGCCTTCTACGACACCCACATCGCCGCCAACACCCTGACGGTCACCTGCGAGGAGAGCTTCCCGTCCAGTTCACCCAACGAGGTGGCCCACATCCTGGTGCTGCGCAGCGAATTCGACGGCGGCTTCACCAGCACGGTGCGCGGAGTCTTCTGCTACCGGGTCGACGACGACAGGCTGATCACCAACATGCGCGGCTACTGGAATCTGGAAGACATGAAGTTCGGGCGGTCTGACTCGTCGACCGGCAGCGCTTAAGCTGAGCGACATGGCCTCCGTTTTCACCATGATCATCAACGGCGATCTGCCCGGCCGCTTCGTCTACGAGGACGACGAGATCGTGGCCTTCCTGACAATCGAACCGATGACTCAGGGCCACACCCTGATCGTCCCTCGCGCCGAGGTGGACAACTGGCAGAACGTCGAACCGGCGCTGTTCGCTCACGTCATGGACGTGAGTCAGCGCATCGGCCGTGCGGTCTGCACGGCGTTCGGCGCGCAACGCGCGGGTCTGATCATCGCCGGCCTGGAGGTGCCGCACCTGCACGTGCACGTCTTCCCGGCGTACAACCTCAGCGACTTCGGCTTCGCCCACGTCGACCGCAACCCGTCGCCGAAATCCCTCGACGACGCTCAAGCGAGAATCAAAGCCGCTCTCGCGCAAGAGAACTGACTCTCACGAGGCGCGCCGCCGCGCCTCGGCCGGGATACCGGCGCCTAGCGGGGCTCACGCAGCACGTCACATAGGATTCGACGACGTTCACGACCGCCTGATTCGGCCGGGTGGATTGATCGAGAGGCTGACCGCGCCGGACGGTGTGCTGGACGGCTCACCGCCGAGTGCGGTGCCGTGGACCCGCGCTGGCTCCCGGCATGGAGGAACCGCGCCTACCATCGAGATGCTGCGGGAAGCGGTCGGCGCGATGACCCTGGCGGTCGAGCGCCACCCCCACCAGTGACCCGCTAAGGTGTCGGTGTCCAGCGATGCCAGGTCAGCGCCGGAACGACTTGCCTCCTTAGCTCAGTGGTAGAGCACTCGCCTTGTAAGCGAAAGGTCGTCGGTTCAATCCCGACAGGGGGCTCTGACAGCCGGCTCGCGGTTGAACCAGCTAGACGATCATCTTCCAATCGGGAATCTTCGGCATCTCCGCACTGATCCGTTGCATCATGCCCACGAATAGGTGGAATTCGGGATAGAGGATCGGCTTGCCGCTGGTGAGCACCGCCGCCGAGATGGCGCGTTCCGGGTCCGCCCAGGCCACGATATTGGTGAAGCCGAGATGTCCGAAGGCATGCTGGGTGTCCAAGCCGTAGAGGCTCACCACCTGGGCGCCCAGCATCAAGCCGTAGGAGAAGCGGGTGGGGTAGCCCAGCGTGAAGTCCAGCTCCAGGTGTGAGCGCTCCAGCCGTGCCCGCCGGACGGTGTCGGTCTGCATGATCCGGACGCCGTCCAGCTCGCCGCCCAGGCGCATTGCCTCGAAGAATCGGGACAGCTCCCACGCTGTGGTCACCGTGTTGGCAGCCGGCACGATCCCGGTCAGGTAACCGGGATCGTTGGTGAGATCGACCAGCCGGTCGATTTCCAAGCCCAGCGCCCGGGTGAGCATCGTCGACATCGGCGGCAGCGTTGGCGGACCCGTGACGTAGTTCCGCGCCACCTTGTCGACGTCCTCGGGAGCGACGCCGTAGTTGGTCCAGCGGAATCCGAGCGGGTCGAGAAATTCCTCCGCCAGCACCTGCCGGATGTCCTTGCCCGTGACGGCGCGGACCACCTCACCGAGAATGAAGCCGCCGGAAACGGCATGGTAGGACAGGTAGCGTCCGGCTTTCGCGAACGGTCGGGCCTCGACCAGGGTGTCGAGCATGAACTCCCGGTCGGTGAGGTTCTCCAGTTTCAGGGCGGCGCTGGGCAGGTTGGGCACCGCCGCGCGGTGGGCGAGGACGTGGCCGACGGTGATCTCGTGCTTGCCGTGCTTGCCGTATCCCGGGATGTAGTCGGCCACCGGATCGTCGAGTTCGAGCAATCCGCGTTCGATCACCTTGTGCACGACGAAGGCGGTGATGGCCTTCGACGCCGAGCAAACACCGAACGGGGTGTCGACGGTCACCGGCACCTTCTCGGCGTCCTTGTCGTCGGCGGGCCCGTTCCCCCGGGCATGGCCGATCGACCGGTTGAGGATCACCGCGCCGTGGCGGCGTACACACACCTGGATCGCCGGGTGAACACCGCTGCGATACCAGTCCAGCGCCGCCCCCCACATCGATTCGACCTGCTCAGAGGTGACATCGCCCGCCTCAGGAGGATCCTCGGTGCCGATGTTGGTCACCGAGTCCAGGTCCTCGGGGACTCGGATGCGACGCAAAATCGGGTCAGGAAGCCCGAACGGCATCGGCGGGAGCGGCGGAATCAGCGACGGCATAGCCGAATCGTAGGCAGCTTTAGTCAGCGCTTTCCGAGTATTCCGTGCAGGAGCGTATCGACGACGTACACGCAGTGTTCGTCGCTGATCGGCTTGTCGTAGTACAGCACCGGCAGGCACAACCCGATGCCCAGCATGTCGATCGTCAAGGCCGGGTCGGTCTCCGGCGGGCACTCGCCCCGCGCGATCGCGCGTTCGAAGAGTGGGGCGAACCGGCTGACCCTGACATCCAGGAACACCGCTCGCGACCCGTCGAGTTCCCAGTCTTCCGGCTTCACCATGAGCGCGTCGAGCACCCGCCGACCGACCGGTGTGGCCAGGGTCGCGGCGTAGGCCCGCGCGAAACCCAGCAGATCTTCCCGTAGCGATCCGGTATCGGGAATCGGGACGTTGCGCTCGGCGAACGCCCGAATGGTCGCCGAAAGCAGTTCCGGAGAGTTGGGCCATATCTCCTGGATGACCTTAGGCTTGA
>NZ_JBIIOV010000182.1:0-6195 GCF_044342925.1 Mycobacterium sp.
CTCGGCCCGGCTGAACTGGTTGCTGAGCCCACTGCGGCGGGGCTTGCGGGATGGGCTCATACGGGGCATGTGACATGCCCGGATGTTAGCTCGATGCTCGTTGGAGCGCTATTCACCCACCGGCGTGCAGGGCTTTTGATGCTCATTGCTGAGGGCCCGCGCAAAATTTGTCTGCATTCGGGTTTGCCGGGACCGGCGGCCGAATCTGGTTCAAACGTTCCAGTGGATGTTTGCTTGTACAACTTCTGCTAAATATGACGACGCGAACCTCCTGTCAGATATGCCCGACGCACTCTTTCGAAATCTCGTCGGCCAGTGCCCCGATCTCTGCGGTGATCGGTTGCAAACTGTCCTTGGGTTTGTCGCCGAGCTGGCCAATCGCGAGCCGGCGCAAAGCATCGACAAGGCTCCCAACCTGCTCGGTGAGGCTCTGCGGCGCGGCAGGGTTCGCGGCCAGCGTTTGAGACAGGTAGTCGGCGCCGGTGTACTCGGCCAGCCGGATGTTCACCGCGATCAACAGCGTGTTTCCGGGCTCTTTTGCTTCAGGTTGATTGGTCGCGGCCGCCAGTGCCTGCTTGACGTCATTGTGCGCGGCACACACAGCCGCCCGCGCCTCGTCAACGTTCTGCGTTGACCTAAGCGTGGGGGCGGCACGGAACCACGCGGCAGCGGCGAGTGCCAGCGCGAGCAGCGTAATGACCGCCAAGGCGATGACGGCTGCCGTAAGTCGCGATGACGTGCCAGGCGGGGGCCCGCCGGGTGTCCACGGCGGCAGGGCGGTGGGCACGGGTCGATAGGGCATTTGCGCCATCTTTGGATGCTAAATGAACGCAGTCGCATATTTCACCGGACCGCCGGGCCGCCGGGAACCCCAGGCTGCCAGCCCCCACCGACACCCAACCGATGCCCAACCTTGACTTGACCCCCGGCAAACCCCACCGCAACGATGGCCTTATGCGCCGATTCCGGTTTTCGCTGACTGCTGCCTTGAGTGCGGCTGCCATCGCCGTGGCATCGGCCCCGGTCAGCCACGCGTTCACCCCGTGGTTCGCCCCTGAGGTCGGCACCGCCGCCCAGGTGCTCTCTGTCACCGGCACCGGTGGCTCCAACGCCAAGATCGACGTCTGGCAGCGCGGACCGGGCGGCTGGCAGCCCGTCGACGGCGGTGTCGGCATCCCCGCCTTCGTCGGCTCGGCCGGCCTGGCGCCGAAGGCCAAAGATGCCGTCCCGGCCACCCCGATGGGCGTCTACACCCTGGACTTCGCGTTCGGAACCGAACCCAACCCGGGCGGGGGACTGCAGTACGTGCAGACCACGCCGGACCACTGGTGGTCTGCCGACGGGCCGACCTACAACACTATGCAGGTGTGCAAGCAGGCCGACTGCCCGTTCAACACCTCACTGGCCAGTGGCACCGAGAACCTCTACATTCCCGCCTACGCGCACGCGATCGTGATGGGCGTCAACAAGGAACGTGTGCCCGGCAACGGGGGCGCCTTCTTCGTCCACACCAGCAACGGCGCCCCCACCGCGGGCTGCGTGTCCTTAGACGACACGACCCTGGCCAACATCATCAAGTGGCTCAAGCCGGGCGCCGTGATCGCCATCGCCGAGCAGTAATCAGGCCAACGCCGGCCCGGGCGTCACCGTGACGTTCTGGCCGTCCAGTGTCTGGGTCACCTCGTAGGTGCGGTCGTATCCCGTCGCGCAGATCTTCCAGCCGTCCGCGGTCTTGCGGTAGCGGTCCCGGTAGAACGCCGCGCCCCACAGCATGAAGTTGTGCGCCGGCACGATCACCCGGTCCTGCAGGTACCACCGGCCCTCGGCTTCGTCACTGTCGTCCAAGGTGATTTCCGGGTGGGCGACCCGGTGCTCGGTGATCACGCCGGCCGGCATCGAGGTGCGCATGAACTCCACCAGCTCGGCTCGATTGGTGAAGTGCAACTCCTTGCCCATCGACGAGCCGTAGTCGCCGACGATGTCGTCGGTGAGGGTGTCGGCGAAGGCGTCCCAGTGCTTGGTGTCCAGCGCTCGCAGGTAACGGTACTTCACCCGTTTGATCGCCTCGAACGCCTCCAGGTCACCCATGTCGCCATTGCAACACACCAGCGTCGATGTCGACTACGTTTGAAGGCGTGAGCCTGCCCCGCAGCCGCTACACCGATCTTTCGCGCGCTGAGTTGGCGGTGCTGGTTCCGGAGCTGCTGCTGATCGGCCAGCTGATCGACCGTTCCGGAATGGCTTGGTGCATAGCCTCTTTCGGGCGCGAGGAGATGGTGCAGATCGCCATTGAGGAGTGGGCGGGTTGCAGCCCGATCTACACCAAGCGCATGCAGAAGGCGCTGGGGTATGAAGGCGAGGACGTCGTCACCATCTTCAAGGGGCTGCAGTTCGACATTGGCGCACCGCCGCAATTCATGGACTTCCGCTACACCGTCCACGACCGATGGCACGGGCAGTTCCACCTCGACCACTGCGGCGCACTGCTCGACGTCGAACCGATGGGCCCCGACTACGTCCGGGGCATGTGTCACGACATCGAGGACCCCACCTTCGACGCCACCGCGGTGGCCACCAACCCGCGCGCCCAGGTGCGGCCCATCCACCGTCCGCCCCGACTACCCGCCGACCGTCATCCGCACTGCGCCTGGACCGTCGTCATCGATCCTTCTCATCCCGAAGCCCAGCCGATTCCGGCGCTGGACACCATCGCCGGCACCCGCGCCGCCACGTGCCAGTTAGCGCCCATCGACCGCGACGCCGACGGCGCAGCCGACTACAGCGGCCCCCTGCTGTCCGATGTCGATTTCGGGGCGTTCTCCCACTCGGCGCTGGTGCGCATCGCCGACGAGGTGTGCCTACAGATGCATCTGCTGAACCTCTCCTTCCTCCTCGCCGTGACCAAACGCTGCGGCGACGACGCGGCGCTGGCCACGTCCATCGGCACCAAGCAGCTCACCGGGATCGCCGGAGTCGCCGCCGAACGAATCCGCAACGCCCTCAAACTCCCCGCCAACGTCGACGGGTTGACCCAGGTGTTGCGGATGCACCCCCTGCTCAACCCGTCGGCCTACGTGGATGCCGAGATCGCCCACGGCCGCCTCCATGTCCACCCGTCGAATGCCCACGACGACGGCGCGTGGATCAGCCTGTGTGGTCCCGGTGCATCCCAGCCGTTGCAGTCCATCGCCACCGCCGTCAACCCGCACCTGACAGTGACCGTCACCGGCTCCGAGACCGACTGGACCGCCGAATTCAGCGACGGCGGCGTCGCCGCGACCGAACTTCCCGAGGTGTTGGTCACCAAAGTCAGCCACGGCGCGGCCTTCCAGTTCCAGCCGCGACGCTCCCTGCCGCTAACCGCCACTTAGTCCCGTTCGCTGGGGGCGTACCGCCAACACGTCGACAGCGGCAGCAAACGCAGCGCACACTGGACGGCATGGATAACAACGGGCCGTTCGGCATCGACCCCGACGAATTCGACCGAGTCGTTCGCGAGACGGGTGAGGGCCTGCGGAGCGCCTTCGAGCAAGTCGGCCGTTTCTTCAACTCCTCACCGGAGCGCGCCGGCTTCGGTTTGCTCTTCGACCAGTTCGCCAAGCCCACCCCGAAGTCGCGGCCGGAGCCGGAGACCGCGGGCGAAGCCGGTGACGGCGTCTGGGCCATCTATCTGACCGACAGCGACGGCAAAGCCCGTGTCGAGCAGGTCTACAAGACCGAACTCGACGCGCTGCGGGGCAACAAGCTCAACACCGACCCGAACCGCAACGTCCGTTTCCTGCCCTACGGCATCGACGTCAGCGTGCTCGATCCCTCGTCCGACGGCGCGACAGAGCCGGACGACGCGAACTGAGACTTTCAAGCTGAGGAACACCCCGATGAAAACCCGCCTCACCCGATCAGCAGTGCTTCTACCAGCGGCGCTGGTCACTCTCGGGGGATCGGCGCTGCTGGCGCCGGCGGTCGGCAATGCCGCCCAGTGCGGCCCCGGCACCGTCTACGACGCACCAACGGACAGCTGCGTCGTTGCGCCGGCGGTACCCGCGCAATGGAACGCGCCTCCGCCGCCCCCCGCTCCGCCGCCGCTGCCGCCGATTTCGATCTGCCCGCCCATTCCGTTCGTGGCGGTGTGCTTCCCGGTCAACTGACGGTGTTTGCCGGGGCGGCGGCGTGGCGTTGACCATGCCGTTTCTTGCTCGGGAACTGACGGCATCTAAAGTGTTGAGCTATGCCGAAGATGGATCGTCGTAACTTGATGGTCATGGCAGGCCTGGGCCTGGCCGCAGCCGCCGTTCCCGCCCCGAACGCGCTGGCCAATCCGGAGCCGCCCCTGCCTGGCCCGCCCCCGCCTCCGGGCGCGCCGCCACCTGCTCCGATGCCTCCTCCACCGGGGGCTCCCTTCGGTGCACCGCCGCCTCCTGCGGCAGCTGTCCCCGGCGTCATGGGCGACGAGTTCGACGGCCCGGCCGGCGCCCCGCCCAACCCGGCGCTGTGGACCGTGGCCAGGCAGCGCGAAAACATCAAGAAGCCGGTGTTCTGGGACCGCCCGGAGAACATGGGCGATTACCGCGACGACCGCCAGAACGTCTTCCTGGACGGCTACGGGAATCTCGTGATCCGCGCGACCCGCAATCCCTTCGGCTCGAATCAGCGCACGACGTACACCAGCGGCAAGGTGATGGGTAACTTCGCGGCGCCGATCAACCACACCTTCGAGGCGCGGGTGAAGATGGAGTGCCTCACCCCCGGCGCATGGCCGGCCTGGTGGGTGGTCAACGAGAACAAGCCGCGTGGCGGCGAGGTCGACCTCATCGAGTGGTACGGCAACATGGAGTGGCCGTCGGGCACCACCGTGCATTCCCGGCTGGACGGCACCGCGTTCAAGACTACGCCGTTCCCCGTCGACGACTTGTGGCACACCTGGCGGTTGACCTGGACGACATCGGGGATGAAGTTCTGGCGCGACTTCGAGCCCGGCATGGAGCCCTACTTCGAGGTGCCGGCGTTCTCGATCAAGGACTGGGCTTTCAACGACCCCGGTTTCATGATGAAGCCGGTGTTCAACATCGCCGTCGGCGGAACAGGCGGCAAGGACGCAGCCGCGGGCAACTACCCCTGTCAGATGCTGGTCGACTGGGTGCGGATCTTCCCCGCGTAGAACTGGACTGGTAGTGAAAGCCCGGGACCACAGTTCCCGGGCTTTCACTGTTTTAGGACTCGGTGCCCCGGTGGGCCGGGCCTTCGCATTTTCAAGTAAAAGCTAGGCAACCAACCTGCGCGACGCACGGCTTCGGCTTAGTGTTCGCGCGTGGACATTGTCATCATGATCCTGCTTTTGGGGATCGCCCTGCTGATCTGGCGCGGCGCCAAACGCGGACTGATCATCGCCCTGTGGGCCGTCGGTGTGGTCGCCATGCTCGGCCTGTTCCGCTACCACGTCACCTCCGTCCTGGATCTGAGCTTCTGATGTCCGAGGTGGTGGTCGAGAAGAAGCGGGTCGAAGAACGCTCTCATGAGGGCCCCTGGGGTGTGCTGACCTTCTGGGGCCTGCACGCCTGGGTGTTCGCGTACTGCTTTGTGATGCTGAGCGCGTTCTTCATCCAGTTCGGCATGGGCGAGTTTCCCTGCCCGCTGTGCATGCTGCAGCGCTACGGGATGATCCTGTCCTGCCTGGCCGCACTGTTCGTCATCATGCAGGCGCGGCGGGGCACCCTGACCGTCGGCCGCTACGCCCAAGGCCTCGGGATGGGGCTGATCAGTGTGCTCGCCGGGGCGACGGTGTCGCTGCGCCAGATCGCCTTGCACATCAAGCCCGGCGACCCCGGCTACGGGGAGCCCGTCCTGGGCCTGCACCTCTACACCTGGGCGTTCGTCACCTTCGCGATCGTGATGCTCTACGTCGGGGTGATGCTGACGCTCATGCCGCGGGGCATCCCGCAGGCGCCGCGTGCGGGCAGTGGGGCGCTGAAGCTCTCGACGGCCATCATCTGGCTGTTCATCGGCGTCGTCGCCGCGAACGTGGTCGCGATCATCTTCCTGGAGGGCTTCGCCGCGGTGCTGCCCGACGATCCGACGGGCTACACGCTGATTGATCAGCTGACGGGGAAGTGAGGGCGCAGCGCGACGTTAGTCTCGCCCGATTGGCGGTCGGTCCGGCTCCCGCAGAACCGGGAAAGCGGCATAGATCCGTCCGCC